>JAWPML010000001.1:3600000-3900000 GCA_033344915.1 Acidimicrobiales bacterium | reverse complement strand
GGGTGAGATTGCGGCCGAACTGGTCGAGCACGAGCGAACCCGAGGCACTGTCGCCCCCGGAACCGCCGGCCGTGGCGCCGGCCTTCTCGCTTCCGCCGGAGCTGCCGGACGAATCGCTGCCACCGCCGCCCGACCCGGAGTAGCCGGAGAGCAGCTGGATGACCTGCTGACGGACGCGGGACAGATCCGCGCCGAGCTTCACGAGGACCTGGGCGGCGACACCCTCGCCCTCACGGATCAGGCCGAGCAGGATGTGTTCGGTGCCGATGTAGTTGTGACCGAGCTGGAGCGCTTCGCGCAGGCTCAGCTCGAGGACCTTCTTGGCCCGCGGGGTGAACGGGATGTGCCCGCTGGGCGACGAACCGCCCTGACCGATGATCTCCTCGACCTGGTTGCGCACGGCTTCCAGGGAGATGCCCAGGGACTCGAGCGCCTTGGCGGCGACACCCTCGCCCTCGTGGATGAGGCCGAGAAGGATGTGTTCGGTGCCGATGTAGTTGTGGTTGAGCAGGCGCGCTTCCTCCTGCGCCAACACCACAACACGTCGAGCCCTGTCGGTGAACCGCTCGAACATCGGGTTATCCCTCCCAGGTCTGGGTCGTTGCAAGGAGTGTACCGGGGTGACCCGGCCTGAAACGGTCGAATCCGGCGAACTCCTGTCCTGCCCATCGGCACAACCGTTGCCGGTGTGAACACCGACACGGAAACTCATATGGGCCGAAACCGGCATTTTCACCTAGCGTGTCCCCGTGGCTTCGTCCCCCCTCTCGATCCTGCCGAGCATGGAAGACGACCTGAAGCGCGTCGAGGACGAACTGCTCCGGGTCGTCTCCGCCGAGGGCGACTTCCTGACCGAGATCGCCAGTCATCTGATCCTGGCCGGGGGAAAGCGGGTCCGCCCGGGCTTCGCCATTGCGGCGTCCTCCGTGCTGGATCCCGAGGGCCATCCGGCCTCGCTCGACGTGATCCGGGGCGGGTGCGCGGTCGAGCTCGTCCACATCGGTTCGCTCTACCACGACGACGTGATGGACGACGCCACCACCCGCCGCAGTGTGAAGAGCGTCAACGCCGAGTGGGGCAACCTGCGGGCCATCCTCGCCGGTGACTATCTGCTGGGTCGCTCGTCGGAGCTCGCCTCGGCGCTCGGCACCGAGGTCGCCGGCATCCTCGCCACCACGATCACCGAGCTCTGCGAGGGCCAGATCCTCGAGCTCGAGTCGGCCTACGACCCCGATCGGTCGCTCGACGCCTACGAGCGTTCGATCGCCGGCAAGACCTCGTCCCTGCTCGCCACGGCCTGTCGCGTCGGCGCGATCGTCGGGGATCTGCCCCGCCCGGTCGTCGAGGCGATGACCGAGTTCGGCACGGCCTACGGCATGGCCTTCCAGGTGGTCGACGACATCCTCGACATCATCGCCACCGATCAGCAGCTCGGGAAGCCGGCCGGCAACGATCTCGTCGAGGGCATCTACACGCTCCCCGTGATCCACGCCCTGGCGGATCCGATCCTCGGTCCGGATCTGCGTCCCCTGCTCACCGAGGACATCACGTCCGACCAACGGGACCGGGCCCGCGAGATCGTGCGGGGGAGCGACGGGGTGCGCATCGCGCTCGACGTCGCCCAGTCCTGGGCCGACAAGGCCGCCGCGACACTCACGGATCTGCCGGACACGCCCGGCGCCCGGGCCCTGCGAGCCGCCGCCGATCACCTGATCGAGCGCGCTGCCGCCCCGTTGGGCCGCAAGCGTTTCAGCCGCAAGCCCCGCTGAGCGATCGCGGCCGACCCGAGCGTCGATGACACCACGCCCCGACACCATGCGGGCCGCCCTGCTGCTCGGTAACGGCGGGCCCGAGACGCTCGAGGTCCGCGACGACGTGGCCGTGCCGACGCCAGGGCCCGGTGATGTGCTGATCAAGGTGCATGCCTGCGGCATGAACAACACCGACATCAACACGCGGGTCGGCTGGTACAGCCGATCGGTGACGGGTGCGACCACGGATGGCGGGTTCGAGGAGTCGAAGACCGACGACGCGACCTGGGGGCGCGGCGGGCTCGAGTTCCCCCGCATCCAGGGCGCCGACATCGCCGGCACCGTCGTCGCGGTCGGTGACGGTGTCGAAGCCGGACTCGTCGGCCGGCGGGTCATGGTCGACCCGTGGATCCGCGATCTGGCCGAGCCCTCCAACCGTGAGCTCGCGGGCTACCTGGGCAGCGAACAGGACGGGGGCTTCGCCGAGTACGCGAAGGTCCAGGCGCCCAACGTCCATCCGATCGACTGCGATCTCAGCGACGCGGAACTCGCCACGTTCGCCTGCTCGTGGTCGACCGCGGAACACATGCTCCATCGCGTCGGCCTGCGGGCCGGCCAGTCGATCGCCGTTCCGGGCGCGTCCGGAGGAGTCGGCAGCGCCCTGGTCCAGCTCGCGAAGCGACGCGGCGCCCGGGTGGTGGCGATCGCCGGGCAGGCGAAGCTCGACCAGGTCAGCGCGCTCGGCGCCGACGCCGTGGTCGCCCGCGAGAACGATGGCCTCGTGCCCGCGGTCGTCGAGGCCAACCGTGGTCCGTTCGACGTCGTGGCCGACATCGTCGGTGGGGATGACTTCGCGCCCTGGCTCGATGCCCTCCGCCGGGGCGGTCGCTACGTGACCTCGGGCGCCATCGCCGGCCCGATCGTGGCGTTGGACCTCCGCACGCTCTACCTCAACGACCTCGAGCTCTACGGGGCGACGGTTTTCGAGCCGCAGATCTTCGCCGACCTCGTCGGCTACATCGAGCGGGGCGAGGTGCGCCCGGTGCTCGGCGGCACCTATCCGCTCGAACGGATCCACGAGGCGCAGGAGGCATTCGGCCGCAAGGCCCACATCGGCAACCTCGTGATCACCCTCGACCCAGACTCAGGGACGTGACCGAACCGGCGACCACACCGACCTACCTGTTCATCCTGTGTCCGCCCTACTCCGGGTCGACCCTGCTGTGGCGACTCGTCGCGACCTCCTCCCACGCCTCGATCCTGCCCGCGGAGGGTCAGTTCCTGCCCGAGGTCCGCGACGAGATGCGCGCCGCGGCCTGGGAGCCGGACCGCGACGTGGGTTGGCCCCGCGTCAAGGCGGTGTGGGACGACTACTGGGACCAGGCGATGCCCGTCCTGGTGGAGAAGAGCCCGCCGAACGCGGCTCGGGCGCGCGAGATCGTCGAGCACTTCGACCCCGTCGCGTTCCTGGTCATGGTGCGCAACCCCTACGCCCACGTGGAGGGGTTGATGCGGCGCAACGGTTGGCGGGCCACGAGAGCCGCGGCGTTCGCCGCCATGACGCTCGACGTGCAGACGGACAACGCCCGCACGCTCCCCGATGCCGTGCATTTCACCTACGAAGACCTGGCCGCTGATCCCGCCGGCGTGCTGGGCCGGGTGCGCGAGCTGCTTCCCGTGCTGGACGACATGGACGCGACCGGCGAGTTCGCCATCCACTCGGTGGACGGCACCGTCGCGCGGGGCGTCGTGAATCTCAACGCGAGGAAGATCCGGCGCCTGTCGGGTCGTTCCCTCCGCGCGATCAACACCGTGCTCGACGAGCACCACGACGCGATGGCGTTCTGGGGCTACGACCGCGAGGAGCCGACCGTGGCCCGGTCGGCGCGAGCCGTCGGCGTGCGGTCGGTCGACGCGGCCCGGCGGGCGGGCCGGTTCAGTCGGCGGGTGATTCGGGGGGTTCGTCGCCGGCTGCGTCCGTCCCGTCGCTGACCTGTTCGGGCCGCAGCGTGGGAAACAGCACGACGTCGCGGATCGTCGTGGTACCGGTGAGCAGCATCACGAGCCGGTCCACCCCGATACCGAGGCCGGCGGTCGCGGGCAGTCCGTACTCGAGGGCGCGGATGTAGTCCTCGTCGACCACCATCGCCTCGTCGTCGCCGGCATCGCGCTCGGCTTCCTGCGACTCGAACCGCGCCCGCTGCACGGCGGGGTCCTGGAGCTCGGAGAAGCCGTTGCACAGCTCGCGGCCCGCGACGATCGCCTCGAAGCGCTCGGTGTAGCCCGGCCGATCCCGGTGCTCACGGGAGAGGGGCGACACCTCGATCGGGTAGTCCGTCACGAACACCGGGCCCCAGAGCTCGGACTCGGTGGTCTTCTCGTAGATCTCGAGGATCAGCTTGCCCGGCCCGTAGTGGGCCTTCGTCTCGACGCCGAACTTGTCGCACAGGGCGCGGAGCTCGTCGATCGGGGTGTCGAGGCTGACCTCCACGCCGGCGTGTTCGAGGATGAGCTCCTCCATCGTGGCGCGGCGCCACGGCGTGGAGAGGTCCACCTCGCGGCCGTCGTAGTCGATCGTGGTCGTGCCGAGCACGTCCGTCGCCGCGGCCGCCACGAGCTCCTCGGTGAGCGTCATCATGTCGTTGTGGTCCGCGTAGGCCCAGTAGAGCTCGAGCATCGTGAACTCGGGGTTGTGCCGGGTCGACATCCCCTCGTTGCGGAAGACGCGGCCGATCTCGAACACCTTCTCCATGCCGCCGACGACCAGCCGCTTCAGGTACAGCTCCGGCGCGATCCGCAGGAACAGCTCGGTGTCGAGCGC
Source organism: Acidimicrobiales bacterium (assembly GCA_033344915.1). Lineage (NCBI taxonomy): Bacteria > Bacillati > Actinomycetota > Acidimicrobiia > Acidimicrobiales > Acidimicrobiales bacterium. The sequence continues at coordinate 3,895,428 of JAWPML010000001.1, read as the reverse complement.
GTTGTGATGGGTGGCGAACGGCTTCGCCAGCGCGCCGCCGGGGATGGGGTGCAGCATCGGGGTCTCGACCTCGATGAAGTCGCGCTCGCCGAGCCAACGCCGCATCGCGGCGACGATCTGGGAGCGCCGGCGGAACGCCGTGCGAGCCTCCTCGGTGACCCACAGGTCGACATAGCGCTGGCGGTAGCGGAGATCCTGGTCACTGATCCCGTGGAACTTGTCGGGGAACGGCCGCTGCGCGTGAGCGAGCACCGTCCACTCGTCGACCGTGATCGACAGCTCACCGCGGCGGGTCTTGATGATGGTGCCGGTGACGCAGAGCCAGTCACCGATGGAGGTGTTCGTGAGCGCCGCGAAGTCCGGGGTCGACGCCTCGCGGGCGAACAGTTGGATCCGCCCGGTCGAGTCCTGGAGCACGAGGAACGCGAGCTTGCCCTGGTCGCGCCGGAGCATGATCCGCCCGGCGAGCGTGACCGATTCGTCCGTCTCCTGACCGTCCTCGAGCTTCTCGTCGAACGGCAGGACGTCAGCGACCGTGTGGGTCACGTCGGCGCGGTACGGGACGGGTTCGGTCATGGGCGGGTCACCGCTGGTTTCGATGGTGGACGATCCGCAGCCCGTGGAGGGTGAGGAAGGGCTCGACGTGTTCGATCGACTCGGCCACCGGTGAGATGAGGTGGGCGAGGCCGCCGGTTGCGACGACGTTGATGTCCCCGAGCTCCGCGGCGAATCGCTCCACCATGCCGTCGATCATCGCGGCGAAGCCGTAGACGGCACCGGACTGGATCGACTCGACGGTGGACTTGCCGATGACGCTACGGGGCTCGACCAGCTCGATGGCCCGCAGCTGGGCGGCCCGGCCGAACAGCGCGTCGAGGCTGATCTCGATGCCCGGCGCGATGGCGCCACCGAGGAACTCACCGTCGGCGGAGATGACGTCGAAGTTGTTACCCGTTCCGAAGTCGACGACCACGGTCGGCCCGCCGTAGAGATCGTGGGCCGCGATGGCGTTGGCGATGCGGTCGGCGCCGACCTCCTTCGGATTGTCGTAGAGGATCGGCATGCCGGTCTTCACGCCGGGCTCGATCACGATCGGATCGAACGAGAGGTACCGGCTCACCATCTCGCGCAGGTTCGCGAGGATCCGCGGCACACCGGAGCAGATCGCCACGCCCCGCAGGTCGGACTCGAGCTCCACGTCCGCGGTGTCGAGCAGGGACCGGATCGCGATCGCGTACTCGTCCGAGGTGCGCTCCCGATCGGTGGACAGCCGCCAGTGGTCGACGAGGCCGACCGCCGCGCCTTCGCCCCGGTCACTGTCGAGGTCGTACAGCCCGAGGACGTTCTGGGTGTTGCCGACGTCGATCGTGAGGAGCACCCCGAAACGCTATCGGTTCAGCCCAGACCTCGTGAATCCTGTTTCAGGGCGAGATCGACCGAGACGGCGGACGCGACCACGAGGCTGCGCATGGGCTCCTCCAGCGGACGGTGGATCTGGAGCACATAGTTGTCGGCGGTGGTGAACATCGTCTTCGCGAGGCCCTCCCACGTCTTGGTGATGCGGGCGACCTCGTTGCCGGCGGCGTCCTGCAGGTTGAAGTTCCAGGCCCGCCAGTTCTCGCCGTTGAGGGACCCGATCTCGCCGTTCATGCCTTCGAGCGAGAAACGGATCTTGCCGATCATGTTCTTCTGGACGATCGACCCGATCTGGTTGCCCGCGGCGTCCGAGACATGGACCTTCGACTTCGCGAACTTGGCCGGCCGGGTGACCGAGAGCTGCACGGCGCCGTTGGTGTCCACGAGCTGGAGCGTGTGGGTCATGAACTGGTCGAGGCTGCTGACGAAGCGAGCGACCTTCTTCAGGGTGGACTGGCCGACCTGCCGGATCGCCCCGATCTGGGTGCCGTTCTGGTCGTACACGGCGTATTCCGTGTTCATCTCGAGCAGCTTGGCCTTCTGGTTCACCACCAGGACCGGCTCGGTGAAGATGGTGCCGCCACCGGGCGCCGCGCCGGGCTGGACGCCGGCCTTGGCGGAGACCTGCTGCTGGATCTTCTCGGCGCTCATGCCCGTGGTGGGCACAGCGCCCGCATCGGTGAGCGGAGCGACGCTCTGGCGCCCGTGGTTCGAGACGTGCTCGGTCCACTTCGTGCCGTCGTGGTAGCGCAGCTCGTGCACGCCACCGGGGTCCGGATACCAGTCCGCCGTGTACGCAGTCATGGAAGCGAGCGTAGGCGCGGACCACGGCCGGGGGATGCCATGCCGACGCGTCAGACGGTCGTGCCGTCGTTGTCGATGAGGCGGGCCTTGCTGAACTTCACCGCGAGCAGCAGTCGCACGTCGCCTCGCAGCGGCCCGTCGGCGGTGAGCGATTCGGCCGACACGGCAGCCGCATAGTCGACCGAGCCGTCGGGAGCATCGGCGGCGAGCACGGCGCGCATGGCCGCCGCGACCGACGCGCCATCGCGCTCTCCGGCGCGCAGGGCGGCGAGCCCGGCGTCGAGCGCCCGGCGCAGGGCCGGGGCCTGTGCCCGTTCGGTCGGCGTCAGGTAGACGTTGCGGCTCGACATGGCCAGGCCGTCCGGCTCCCGCACGATCGGGCACGGCACGACCTCGGCCGGGATGCTGAGGTCGCTCGCCATACGGGTCACCACGGCGACCTGCTGCCAGTCCTTCGCCCCGAAGTAGGCGCGGCACGGCCCAACGATCGCGAAGAGCTTGGTGACGACCGTGGCGACGCCGGCGAAGTGGGTCGGCCGGTGCACGCCCTCGAGCGGCGCACTGACACCGGGCACGGTGACCACCGTGTCGACCGGGCGCGGGTACATCTCCTCGACGGACGGCGCGAACACGTAGTCCGCACCGGCCGCGTCGCAGCGGGCGGTGTCCGCGTCGAGGTCTCGGGGGTAGTCCTCGAGGTCCTCGCCCTCGGCGAACTGGAGCGGGTTGACGAAGATCGACACGACCGTCCGGTCGTTCGCGGCGACGGCGGCGTCGATCAGCGAGACATGGCCGTCGTGGAGGTAGCCCATCGTCGGGACGAAGCCGACACGCCGGCCGGCAGCCCGGTCGGCGTCGAGCTGTGCCCGCACGTCCGCGATCGTCGTGAAGATGATCACGATGCTCCCTCCGCGTCGGACGCGGACCGCCCGGCGAGGCGGCGGGCCTCGCGCGCCATCGCCTCGTAGGACGCCCGTTCGTCCTCCGGCAACGCGGCGAGGTGACGTTCGATCGTCGCCTCGTCGCCGCGGGCGGCGGGGCCGGTCAGCGCGGCGGCGGGGCCGAGCGCGGCCACGTTCTCGACCGAGCCGCGGATCAGTTGCAGGAAGGCGTCGAAGGGCACACCCGCCGTCGCCGCGATGCGCTCGGCATGGCCGAGCAGGGCGACCAGATGGTTCGAGGCCACCACCGCGGCGGCGTGGTAGGCCGCCCGGTCGGCGTCGGCCACGTGGAACGCCTGCCCCTCGAGCGCGGCCACGATCTGCTGCACGCGTGGGTCGCCGGCGATCGCGAACCACGCGCCCGGGAGGCGGGCCGCGCCCGTCTCGGCGTCCGGCATGGAGACCAGCGGATGGATCGCCGCCACCCGGGGGTGGTCACCCAGGACGTCGAGGCCGAGGGACCCGGCCAGATGGGCGACGGCCACGTCCGCGCGCCGGGGCAACGCGGCGGCGACATCGGCGATCGCATCGTCCGGCGTGGCGATGACGACGAGATCCGCGTCGGCTCCCACCGTCGAGCGGTCCGCGTCGCGCCCGAAGATCGTCGGCTCGGGCCACCCGGCCCTCGTGAGCGCCGCCGCCAACGCGCCACCGGCGCGCCCGCCACCCACGATGTGGGTCCGCAGCACGGTGGGTTCGGCCTCGAGCTCGTCGAGTCGGCCGACCCGCACGATCCCGTCCGCTGCGGCGGTGGCCTCGACGTCGTAGCCGTCCGGCAGCAGGTCCGCGCCGAGGTCGGCGAGCGGCACGAGCACGAAGGAGCGCTCGAACATCCGGGGATGGGGCACCAGCAGGTCCGGCGGGTCGTCGACCGTCTCCCCGTCCACCCAGAGCACGTCGACGTCGAGCGTGCGCGGTCCCCAGTGATCGATGCGCACCCGTTGGGCTTCGGCCTCACAGGCGCGGCAGACGTCGAGCAGGGCGCGGGCGTCGAGCTCCGTGTCGAGCCGCACGACCATGTTGAGGAACGCGTCCTGTGCGATCTCGCTGATCGGCGGGGTCTCGTAGACGGCGGACTCACCGTCCACGTCCGGGATCGAGGCGATCGCCCGCCGCAGGTGGCCGACCCGATCCCCGATGTTGGACCCGAGCGCGAGGAACGCCCGGTGTCGCTCGCTCATCCCCGCCGGCGGGTCAGCCGGATACCGCTCGACCCGAGATCCTGGGCAACCGGTGGGCGGAGTTTGCGCACCTCGACGGTCACCTCGACGACCCGGTCGAAGCGCAGCATCTCCTCGGCGATGCGCTCCGCCATGCGCTCGAACAGCTGGAATGCCTCACTGGACGTCACGGCCTCGATCCGATCGAGCACAGCGCCGTAGTCGACGGTCTCCTCCAGCCGGTCCGACATCGTCGCCGGAAGTTCGGCGACGAGATCGATGTCGAACGCGTAGGGCTGCTGTCGGTCCTGCTCCTCGGGCAACGCGCCACAGAGGCACATGAGGCGCAGGTCGCGGAGCTGGATGGTGTCGGTGGCCATGCCGACCCTCAGTCGTCGTCCCCGTCGGCCGCCTCGGCCGCCGACTCGTCGTCCTCGCCGCCCTCGTCGCCCTCGCCGTCCTCCGGCTCCGGCTCGGGTTCGGGCGCGAAGGCATCCGGGCCGAGCTCGGCCGACGGCGTGCACTTCTCGACCATGGCCACGAGCTCACGGGCGAGCGGGCCGAGCTCGCGTTCGAAGAGCTGCTCGGTGACCATGATCGCCCGGGGCCCGTCGGGCACGAGCTCCATCCAGAGCAGGTAGGCCGCCATCAGGCCCGCAACCCGCTCCCCGAGCTCCTCGCGGTGCACGACGATCTTGTGGCCGGCGTCGACATGGTCGCGGATCGAGGCCATCGCCCGGGTGAGCCCGAGGGGGCCATCGGCCGGACCGGAGAAGGGCACATGGTGGAACGGGACGCCCAGTTCCTCGTAGTTGTGCAGGTTGTGCGTGGATCCGATCAGCGACACGACGAAGTCGAACTCGTGCTGGCGCAGCCAGATGATCTCTTCCTGCCGGCGCACCTTGCGATGACTGTCGCCGTAGCCGCCGGGCCGCTCGCACACGGCCACGCGATCCTTGACGATCCAACGGAAATGGCGCGGCTCGATGCCCTGCGCCCATTTCCCCCTCATGAGTTCACCACTCGCACGGCGTGGACCGTACCGCGGACATCGTGCACGCGGACGATGTCCGCGCCCATATGCGCGCTCCACGTGGCCATCGCGACGGATCCCTCGTAGCGGTCGTCGACCGGTGTCGCCGGGGTTTCCCCTGCAATGCCATCGGAAACGGCGTGGAGCTCGCCGACGAAACGCTTGCGGCTGACCCCCACGAGCACCGGCGCGATCGGGACGAACCGGTCGAGGTTCGCGACGAGCTCGAGATTGTGCACGGACGTCTTCCCGAAGCCGATGCCGGGATCCACCCACATCCGCTCCACGCCGGCCCGCCGGCCCCGGGCGGCCGCATCGTCGAGAAACGTCGCGATCTCCTCGACCACGTCGTCATAGCGGGGGTCGTCCTGCATGGTCGCCGACGGGCCGAGCGAGTGCATCGCCACCCAGCCGACACCCAGATCGGCGGCCACGGTCTCCAACGACGCCGACACGTCGTTGATGATCGTCGCGCCGGCACCGACCGCGGCGATCGCCACCGCCGGTTTGGTCGTGTCGACCGAGATCGCCGCGTCGCCGATGGTTCCCGCGAGTGCCTCGATCACGGGTACGACCCGGTCGAGTTCGACCTGCTCGGGCACCGGTTCGGACCCTGGCCGGGTGCTCTCGCCGCCGATGTCGATCAGCTCGGCGCCCTCGGCGAGCAGCCGACGGGCGTGGGCGACCGCGGTGGCCGGATCGGCGAACTCGCCGCCGTCCGAGAACGAATCCGGTGTGACGTTGACGACGCCCATGACCCGGGTCATCGCCGTGACCTCAGCGCCGCTCCAGGAACCGCATCGCCTCCGCACGGGTGGCGACGTTGTCGCGGAAGATGCCGGTGACGCTCGACGTGACCGTGCTCGAGCCCGGCTTGCGGACGCCCCGCATCGACATGCAGAGGTGCTCCGCTTCGATGACCACGAGGACGCCGCTGGGGGCGAGCTGGTGCTCGATGGCATCCGCGACCTGACGGGTGAGCCGCTCCTGCACCTGCGGGCGCTTGGCGTAGCCGTCGACGAGACGAGCCAGCTTCGAGAGGCCGGTGACCCGCCCGGTCTCGTTCGGGATGTAGGCGACGTGGGCCTTGCCGAGGAAGGGGATCAGGTGGTGTTCGCACAGCGAGTAGAGCGGAATGTCCCGCACCATCACCATCTCGTCGTGACCCGCCTCGAACGTCTTCATCAGGTGCTCGGCCGGATCCTGGTGGAGCCCGGCGCACACCTCGGCGTACATGCGGGCGACGCGATCGGGCGTGTCGAGCAGGCCGTCGCGGGTGGGATCCTCGCCGATCGCCTCCAGGATCTCCCGCACCGCGGCGGCGATCCGGGGCTGATCGACCTCCGGCGCATGGATGCCGTTGATCAGTGGCCGGTCGGTGTCGAAATCGTCGTCGTGGTCATGGCTCACGGTTCGCAACCTAGCGAGCGGCGTCGGGCTTCACTCGGCCGGCTCGAACACCCGGATGGAGTCGAGTTCCCGGTAGTGCTGGGCGACATCGAGCCCGTAGCCGACGACGAAGTCGGGCTGAATGGGGAAGCCGACGTACTTCACGTCATCCGAACGGGCGCCCTCGCGAACGAGCAGAGCGCACACCTCGAGGCTCGCGGGACCACGGTCCTCCAGCAACTGGCGGAGGTAACGCAGGGTGAGCCCGGAGTCGACGATGTCCTCGACGAGGATGACGTCTCGGTCCCGGATGTCCGTCTCCAGGTCCTTGACGATGCGGACCACGCCGGAGGACGCGGTCGAGTCGCCGTACGAGGAGACCGCCATGAAGTCGAACTCGACTGGTCGGTTGATCGCCCGACCGAGGTCGCTCATGAAGATGAACGCGCCCTTCAGCACCCCGACGAGCAGAGGCTGGCGGTCGTGGTAGTCCTCGGTGATCTGCCGGCCGAGGTCCTGCACCCGCGCCGCGAGCTCGTCCGCCCCGATCACCGTCCTGCCGAGAGAGCCCGCGGGTACGCCCATCGCCGCGACCCTACTTTGGACCGTGGGATGTTGAGACGCCGGGGTCAGAGTCCCGTCCCATCTCCAACCTCCAGCGGAAAGGTGGGACGGGACTCTGACCCCGCTGTCTCATCTCGTTCACGGTCGCTGCTCGATGCGCAGGACTCCGTCGGTCCGGGCCAGTCGGTGGCCGCCCGGGAGCTCGGTGGCCTTGTGGGTGCCGTCCACGACGAGCATCGCCCGGTCGATGGCCGCCAGGTCGATGCCGGCGGCCGAGCCGAGTTCGGCCGCGATCCAGCGCCGCAGCACCTCGGTGGCGACCGCCCGGGGGACCCCTCGCAGCGCGACGACGTTCGTCGCGTCCACGTCGTCAGCGGCCGCGCCGATCACCTCCAGCGCATCGGCGACCAGATCGGCATGCCGGTTGAGCAGCGGGACGACATCGCGGTCGAACGCCTCGGCCGCCGCCGGCAGCACCGAGCGCCGCACCGCGACCCGCCGAAAGGTCGGGTCGTCGTTCATCGGATCGGCCACCGGCCGGTATCCGGCGATCGCGCAGACGGCCTCCGTCTCGGCTCTGCGCAGACCCAGGATCGGCCGGTGGACCCGATCCATGCGCGCCGCCACGCCGGCGAGCCCCGCCCCGCGGAAGAGGTTGAGCAGCACCGTCTCGGCCCGGTCGTCGGCCGTGTGACCCACGCACACGTCGTCGGGCAGAGCCGCATAGCGGGCGGCCCGCGCCCGGGCTTCGAGGTCCCCACCGGCGTCGATCTCCACCCGCCGAATCTCGCACGCCGCACCGAGGTCCGCGGCGAGTCTCGCGACCGCCTCGGCGTCGTCGTCCGCCCCCGCCTGCAGGCCGTGGTGGACGTGCCAGATCGTGAACGGTCGCTGCGCCGCGTGGGCCAGCAGTGCCATGGCGACGCTGTCCGCACCCCCGCTCACGCCGAGATGCAGATGCCCCGCGGGGAACTCGCACCGGTCGAGCAGGTCGACCGGATCCACCGATCAGGCCGCGGCGTCGTCGGAGTCGGAGTCGTCGCTGCCGACTCGGGCGATCCAGAGTTCGGGCTCGCGGATCTCGCCGATCGACGGCACGTTGGCCGGCTCCGCCCACGCCCGATCGAGCAACGACGATCCGCCGTGATCCTCCACGACCGAGATGAAGTGCTCGCCCTCCGCGTACTGCTTGATCTTCGCCTCGAGCCCGGCGAGCCGCTGGAACACCTTCGTGAACCCACTCGAGTTCTGGCGCCGCTGACGCAGGACCCGGGCGAAGCGCTCCTGGGACGGCACGAGCCCCTTGCCGGCGCGGTCCATCGTGACGTCGCCATGTCCTTCGAGGAGGCTCATCAAGCCGGCCACCTCGTTGATGACGGCGAGCTGTTCCTCCGAGGCGAACAGCGCCATCATCCCGCCCTGGTCCATCGGGTCCTCACCCCGCTTGCGGGCTTCCATCAGGCGCTGGATCGCCGCGAGGAAACGCTGCGGGTCCGGGTCGACCGACTCCATCGTGGAGTTCACGAGCCCGAGGAAGTGCTCGCGCATCCACGGCACACCCGTGAACTGGGCCCGGTGGGTGACCTCGTGGAGCGCCAGCCACAACCGGAACTCCTGCTTGGGGAACGCGTAGCGCCGCTCGAGCGCGAGCACGTTGGGGGCGACGTAGTAGACGATGTCCTGGTCGTCGGGACTCTCGTCCTCGATCACGAGCAGGTCGTACTGCCCCAGCACCCGGGTGGACATCCAGCCGAGCATGGCGCCCAGCTCGGCGCCCGCGATCTTGCCGCCGAGGTTCGGGCCCGACCCCTCGTCGAGCTTCTCGCCGAGCTTCGTCGTGATCGGCCGGAGCAGTCGCTGGAACGACGCGAGGTTGGCTTCGATCCAGCCGTTGCGGTCGGTGACCCGACCGCGCGCGTTGCCGCTCAGCGACCGCAGGCCCGTTTCGGCGGCGACGAGATCCTCCGCCATCGCCGTGTAGCGATCGAAGTCCTCTTCGAGTCCGTCGCGATGCTGGGCGCCCGTGAAGGGCTCCTTGCCCGCGACGCGGCGCGCCACCTTCCGGGCGATCTCCCAGTCGACGGGATCAGCCGCCAAAACGCCCTCAGTCCCGCGGGTAGCGGGCCCGGCTGACCGTGCCGACGTAGCCGGCGATCAGACCAACGGTGACGAGCACCGCGCTCGCAGCGAGAGGGACGGCGATCCAGAAGTGCCAGACAACAGCAGTCATGGCGACGAGTGTAGATGGTCACGCCCCCGTGTCCGCAGCCGGGTCCGGCGCCACCGCGATCGACCGGCGCGAGCGAGCCGCATAGGGTCGGCCCATGGGGATCAACCATCTGGCATTCGCGGTGAAGGACATGGCGGCGACGCACGCGTTCTACACCGAGTCCATGGGATTCGAGCTCGTGAAGACCGAGATCGTCCCGAAGGAGACCGGCGGGTTCGCCCGCCACGCCTTCTACTCGACGGGATCGGCCGAGGATCAGCTGATCGCGTTCTGGGATCTGGCCAACGACGTCGGCGCGGGCACCGATTTCAAGACCGACATCAGCCGCGATCTCGGGCTCGAGCCGCTGACGAACCACATCGCGTTCCAGGCGGACGACGTGGACGACCTCATGGCCAAGAAGAAGCACTGGCTCGACCACGGCCACACCGTCCTCGAGATCGACCACGGCTGGGTGCACTCGATCTACACCGAGGATCCCGACAAGATCGCCGTGGAGTTCGCCGTCGTCACCCGCCCGTTCACCGACGCGGACCGGACCGAGGCCGCGGCCCTCCTCTTCGCCGAGGAGCCCACGCCCAGCACCGAGAAGATCCTCGCCACCCTGCATCAGCCCGGCGTCGAGGAGCCCCTGGTGCTGATGGGGGCGGACAGCTGATGCCCCGCCTCCGCGAGGTCGGGCGCGCCGAAGCGCACCCGGCCGCCATCGCCATGTACGACTTCCTCTTCGGCGATCGAGACCCGGTCACCGATCCGGGCACGTCCACCGGCAGCCCGGGCGACTGGTGGACCGTCACCGCCCTCGTCCCCGACGCGTTCGACCACATCCTCGGCGGCATCGGCTTCTACCGCAGCCCGGACCGGATCATCTCGCCCCACCTGCGTGAACTCGGCCAGCTGCGCGTCGGCTACATCACGATGAGCCGGTTCGTCTGGTCCCAGCACTGCAAGGCGTGCCGCGAGATGGGATGGAGCGACGGGAAGATCCAGGCGGCTCGGGCCTGGCAGACGTCGGACCTGTTCGAGCCGGTGGAACGGGCCCTTCTCGCGTACACCGACGCCCTCGTGCTCGAAGGCGGCCGGGTCGACGAGCAGCTGATGGACGCCCTGAAGGCGCACCTCAGCGAGGAGGAGATCCTCGAGTTCACCTACATCACGCTCACCTACGACATGTACGCCCGGATGAGCAAGGCGTTGAAGCTCGAGTTCGACAATGTGGACGACGACATCCGCGAGATCGACGGCGGCCTGCTCGGCGACGGCCGCGCCACCTCCTAGGCCGCGACCCTTTCGTCACCAGAGATTCGCTCTGCGGCCCCGAGATCGGCGCCGGCGACGACCCTTTCCTGACCAGAGATCGCTGCGATGGACGCCATGACCTCTTCGGTGATCTCCGCCTTGACCGTGGCCGACGAGGGCCGGCCGGCCCAGGGACCGATGTCGATCGGCTCGCCCACGGTCACGGTGATCGGGTCACGGGTCGGCAGCAGGCGACCGGGCGCCATTGCCCGGTCGCTGCCGACGATGCCCACCGGGATGATCGGGGCGCCCGATCGCAGGGCCAGGTGAGCGACCCCGGCGTGGCCGGGATGCAGCAACCCATCCCGGCTCCGGGTCCCCTCCGGGAATATGCCGACGATTTCGCCCGCTCGGAGACGTTCGATGGCAAGACCGAGGCTGCGGGCAACACCTCGGCCGCTGCGGTCCACGGGAATCATCCCGGCAGCGGGGAACAGCCGCCGTGTGGAACGCGCCGTCACGTACTCCTGTTTGCCGAGGAACGACACGCGTCGAGGCGGGGCGTACATCAGCAGAACCGAATCGATGAACGAGAGATGGTTCGCCGCGAGGATCACGCCGCCGTGCGCAGGGATGTTCTCCATCCCCCGGAGCTCGGTCCGGAGCCAACCGCGGTGCAGCGGGCTCGTCATCCGGCGAACGGTCCAATACCAACGTCCGATCTCATCGTCCATGGAGCGAACGTAGAGAACGCATGTCTCGGCCGGATCGCCGGATCGTGAACGATCGGTTTCGGCCGGCTTACATCTGCGCTCAGGACGAGGCCGGGTTCAGAGGCCGCTTCCGTACCCCGCGACCACGTTCTTCGCCTCCGCGACGAACTCCGCCTCCGACATCCCCAACTCGGCGAGGACATCGACCGTGGCCCGCGGGTTTGCGCGGATGGCGATGGCGGCGTCGACGACGGCCGAATCGGGCATCGGATTGTCGACCCGTCCGGCGATGTACTGCACCCGGTCGAGTGCCTTGGCGACCGACTTGGCGTCGTCGTACCGCCCGATCGCGTCGACCTGCTGTTGCAGGAGCGGTTGCAGCTCGCTCGCCGGGATCCGCGTCGGGTCGATGTCGAGGAGCTCGCCGGTGTGACGCAGGCGCTCCAGCTCGTGCTGGTCGATGATCGCCTGGCCGGACGTGTCGTAGCTCGTGACCCCACCTCCGGCGTCGACCGTGTACACGGTCGACGAACCCTGGACCTCCATGCGGGACCGGGTGAAACCCGCGGGGTACGCGTCGCTCTGGGTCATCGAACCGAAGCCCGCGTACGAGGCGGTGTCCATCTGCTCGGCGGTCAGACGCGCGGCCGCGGCCACCGGATCGTCCTGCCCGAGGGCGTCGAGGTGGTCGACGGCCTCGCCGAGGGTCATGCCGTTCTCACGAGCCAGGACGACCGCCGGATCGGTCGGGTCGTTCAGGGCCAGCTCGACGTTGCGTTCATGGAAGACCTTGAACTGCTCCTGGAGGGCCTCCGCCGCTTCGGCGCGGCTGCCGCCGTTGCGGCTGATGTAGAGGTCGATGTCGGCATCGTCGAAGACGGTGACGACGGTGCGGTCGGCGTCGGTCATGACCGACCGAGCCGTACCCACCGAGCCACTGTCGCCGACGAGAACCTGCCGGGGCTTGTACCCGGTCAGTCGCTCCATGTCCGCGATCGCGTCGCCCGTCCCGGTCCGCACCGCCGCGTCGGTCAGGTTGTCGTGCATCCGCACGACCGCCTGTGCCATCTCCTCGCTCAGGCCGCCAGTCGCCTCCAAGCGACCCATGTCGTTCATGCCGCCGCCCTGGAAGATGGCCCGGACCTCGGGCATCTCCCGCAGATCGAGCTCGTCGATGGCGGATCCGTCGCGGGCCGCGCGCGCCTGGGCCGCGCTGATCGCGTCGACGATCTCGTCGCGCTTCGGCAGCAACGCCGCGTCCAGCGCCTCGTCACCGACGCGGGCGACCCCGAAGCCGGCGTCGGTGAGCCCGTCGGCAACGCGGCGCGCTTCGGCTGCTGCTTCGGCCGCCCGGGCGGCGTCGCGGGCGGTCTGCGCGGCCACCTCGGCGGCGCGTGCCGCCGCCACCATGTCGTCGGCTGCGGTCGCCAGGCCCATGCCGGAGAGCGTGCCGGCGACGTCCAACAGTCCGACGCTGAGCGAACCGAGCCGCTCGCTGAGGCGCAGGTCGCCGTCGACGGCGTTCTTGAAGTCCTGGATGGGCGTCAACATCGCGACGGTGCCGAGCGGGTCGCGCGCGAAGGCGACACCCAGGGCCGCGGCAACATCGGCGCTCACTTCCACACCAGCGACGATGCTCTGCGCGCCGTCGCCGAACTGCCCGCCGGCAAGAAGGCCGGTGACGTCATAGACGCTCTCGGCGAACGTCTCACCGACCACCCGCCAGTTCTCCGGATCCGCGGCCGCCGTGACCACCGCACGGGTCATGTCGGTGACGTCCTCGCCGAGCTCCTCGAGATCCTCCACGCTGCCGTCGAACGTCGCGACCGCGATGTCCTCCCACCCGGTCATCTCGTTGGCGAGATCCTGGGCTGCCTGGGCCGCTTCGAGACGGGCCAACGCCTCGGGTCGGGCGTCGAGGTTCTGCTGGATCTCGTCGACCTCGTGCCATCCCTGGCGGATCTCCGCCATCATCTCGTCGTTCTCGGCGGTGATGCGGGACCGGATGTCGCCGAACAGGTCGTCGTCGCCGAGCGTGTCGTGGCGGCGGTCCATCTCGTCGGCGATTGCGTCCGATCGGCCCTCTCGCGCCGCGATCGCCGCCCGCTCCGCGGCGATGCGCTCCTCCACCTCTGCTCGTTCGAGCCACTCGGTGCCCTCGCCGGTCACCCACGGATACAGGCCCTCGTCGTTGGGCAGCAGGAGCGCGCCGTACTCGTCGAGGAGGCCATCGGGCGGGATGTTCTCCGGGGTCGGGTTGAGCAGGTCGTTCAGGGCGCCGATGCCCCCACGCCGGAAGGCTTCCGCGATCCGGGTCGCACTCAACCCCGACTCGGCCAGCGCGGCGCCCAACATGCCCGTGCTGGCGAGCAGTCCGACGATCGCGGCGATCGCGGCGGCTCGGGTCTCGTCGTCCGCATCGGGGTCCACTACCGCGTCGAGGAGGTCCGCATCGACCCCCAGCGCCTCGGCCTGGCGCTGGAGTTCATCGGGATCGTCCACGCCCGTCGGAGCGCCACCGGTCCCGGCCGGTTGCCCGTCGATCCAGCTGACGCCGACGTCGTGGAACCGCGAGAGAAAGCCCTGGATCTCGGGCGACTCGGGTGAGCAGTGGTGGCACGTGTACCAGTAGGTCGCCCACTCGATGCTGGCCCGGATCGTGACATTGGGCCCGTCGAAGGTCTGGTTGTCGGTGAACACCCAGATCCAGCTTCCCGTGTTGTCGACCTTGTGCATCGTGATCAGCCGGCAGCGCTCACCGGGTTCGATCGGCTCTGCCTGACCGACCTCGTTGACGTCGCACCGCTCCGCGAGCGGGACATCGGCCGGCCGGGCGACGCCGGCGAGGGTCGAGTCGTCGGCGAAACCCGTCAACCCGAGTCCGGTGTCGGTCTCGGGTGTCGTGAACTGGAAGGCGAACTCCGATCGGGTCCCGCCGGGGCCCGGCGTGCCGAACTGCATCGGACGGAACTCGCCGCCCTCGTTGCACAGGGCCTCGGCCGGGGAGGTGTACATCCGCCCGAGCGTGTTGACCGCCTCCGGCTCACTCGAGGCCTCGGCGAGGGCCGGCACCAGCTCGCTGCGCGCCGGGCAGGGCGACGAGCGCTGCTCCCGCGACGGCAGCTCGGGTGCGAGGGCGAGGGCGCCGGCGAGGTCGAATCCCTCGATCTCGCAGGGGGCCGTCAGGACGGTGGCGGTGTCGCTGAATCCTGCGTCGAACGGTTCTCCGTCGATCGTGTAGGTCGCGAACGAGGCCTGGCCCCGCTCGCTCTGGCCGACGGTGCCGGCCACCAGGCGACCGCACGCGCCCTCGGGTTCGCCCGCGAACGCGCCGACTTCGTCGAACGGGACGCCGGGTTGGTTGTCGACCGCGAAGCTCCCCCCGCCACCGGACCCGCCGAGCACCCCGATGTCGTCGAGGCGACCCTCGGCGACGTACGTCGTGGCGACGCCGCCCGTCGTCCGCGAGCCCGAGCCGGCGTAGTCGACCGAACAGCAGCGACCGTCGTCACGGGGCCCGAAGGCGAAGCGCTCCGTCACCTCGTAGTCGACGCCGTCCCAGGTCCACTCGACCTCGCGCTCGACGGGGTCGGGCGGGGCGTCGAGGGCGCGGGGCACGGCGATGTCGATCCACGGCTTGCCCTCCGTCCAGAGCAATCCGCCGTTGAGCCGGATCTCCTCCCACGGAACAAGATCGATCAGATGCTCGTGGGCGGCGCAGCGCTCGCCCGGTACGTCGGACCCGCACGGCACGTCCTCCGTGGACTCCTGGGCGGGGGCCGGTTCGGCCGTGACGAGGGGGACCACCGCCACCGTGCCGAGGACGAGAAGGACCATCGTGGTGGCACTGGCCCGCGCCATCCGCACCTTCTCCCGCCGTCCGATCAGCAGTCCTGCGGTCGTCGCCGCCGACAGGAAGGACAGCGCGATCCCGAGGGCGATCACGCCGCGGCGGTTCGCCAGCCCGGCCACCTGGGTGAGCACGAGACCGGCCGCGAACGCGACGACGGCGATCGGCGGCCGCGTCGCCATCAGGCGTCCACGGGCGACCCGCACCTCCAGATTCCGGCCCTGGAGCCACCCCAGGCCGCCACCGATCACGATCGCGGCCACGACGGCCCAGATCGGGGCGCCCCTCGAGAAGACGACGATGGACACGACGGCCACCACGCCGACCATGCCGATGCGGAACACGTCCATGCGGGGCCGCAGTCGCGTCTCCCGCCGGCTGAGCAGCAGGCTCAGCAGCAACGAGAGCACCGAGAGAACCAGCGCGACGATGGCGACGATCCGCAGGATGGGTGTCCAACGCGAAGCAGCCGACGGCGAAGCGCTCGGCGCAGCGGCGTCCGCATCGGCGTCCCCGGCGACCGGCGCGGCGTCGTTGTCGGGCGCCCCATCCGTCGTGGCCGGCGGGCCGACAACGGTCAGATCCGCCCCGCCCCCGGCGAACAGGCTGACGACCGCCCCGTCGAGCAGTGGTGCGTCGATCCGATCCGGCGCGAAGGCATCCTCGAGATAGGGCGGAAGCGCGGTCCAGACCGGCTCGACCCCGGTGTCGGTGCACGACGTCGCCTGGGGCGCGACCTCCGCGCGCATGGCGCTCGCGGTCGCGGTCACCGCGTCGGAATCGAGCGACGTCTCCGGCCCGATGAAACGCCAGGTCGCCTGCGACGCCACGCCGTCGCCGCCGACGAAACCGACCCGCAGGCGGGGCGATTCACCGAAGTCCTCGCACGCTCGGCGAATCGCGTCGTCCGAGCTGCGGTCGGTGGCCCAGGTGACGACGATCTCGACCGAGCTGACCTGATCCTCGTGCTGATACGTGCATCCGGTGGTCAACCGGTCCTCGAGCCGGGCCTCGGATCCACTCGCCGCGCCGTACCCAGCGATCGGCGGGCAGACGACCGCGACCGGCTCGTACTGGCACAGGAGCGCGAACGGCGCCACCTGCTCGGCAAGCGCGGTGAAGGCCGCATCGATCGCGCCGTCCAGGCCCGGATGCGCGTCCAGGAACGCCTGACCGGCCGTGTACTGGACGACGATGGCCGCACTGTCGACGGGTTGGCCCAACCCGTACCGCTGGAAGTCGGGGTTGGTGCGATCCTCGGTCGGTTCCGCCTGGCACTCGAACGGGACCCCGTCGCTGCGGGTGGCCACCTGGATCTGCACGTTCATGAACGGTCGGTCGGCGAGATCGACGACGTCGGATCCGTAGTCGCACTTGAGCACGACACTGCGGGGCGGGAGGAGGACGCCGTCGCCGGGCTCACCGCGGATGTTCAGCGGACGTTCGTTGAGCGTGACATCCGGGAGGTCCAACTCGGGACAGGCGAGGACCTCGAGATCGGACCGAAGCTGGACGAGCTCCGCGCTCTCGGGCAGATCGGCGTCCTGGGCGCCGGCTCCCGGGGCGAGGCCCACCCCGATGACGGCGATGAACAGTGCTGCCGCGACAGTGCCGGCCGGACACCACGCAGCTCGGTGGATGCGTGTGCGCATCGCCCCACCCCCTTGCGCGGAGGCTAGTCGTCCAGGACTTTGCCCCGCATGCGAGGAACGACCATCGGCGCGTGGAGCGCACAGAACTCCTGGTCGTTGTAGATGCTCAGCTTGACCTCACAGCCCGCCTCGCCACAGACCCGGCCGTCCGCCGCAGTGGGGAGGTTGCGCTCGATGCTCGTGAATCGTTCACCTTGGACCCGCATGCCTATGGCAACGACGACAGGGGTCGATTCGTTCCCGTTCGCGGCGGAAACGTCGCGCTAGCGACCCTGCATCTCCTGGCGGATCGCCTCGGCGATGCGATGCTTCAGCGCCTCGGGCACGGATTCCTGGCAACGCATCGAGATGACCTGGCGCAGCTCGGTCTCGAACGTGTAGCGATCGCCGCAGGGCGAGCACGCGTCGAGATGGGTACGGATGATGGTGCGCCGCTCGATGGTGAGCTCGTCGTCCAGGTACGAGTAGATCTCGGCGAGGGCGGCCTGACAGTCGGGATCACCGGCACAGAGGTCGTCGGGGTCGGGAGTCTGCATCAGGCTGTCGCTTCCGATGTCGTGGGGTCCGGGAGGAGCCGTCGTTTCTCGGCAAAGTCGTACAACCGCTTCTGCAGCTGCTTTCTTCCCCGATGGAGCCGACTCATCACGGTGCCGATCGGCACGTCGAGGATCTCGGCGATCTCCTTGTAGGCGAAGCCCTCCACGTCGGCCAGCAGGATGGGGAGTCGGTAGTGCTCCGGGAGGTCCTCGACCGCTTCCTTCACCTCGGCCTCGCCGAAGAGGTCCATGAGCTCGTCCTCGGCGCTGCGTCCGAGCGTCGCGCCCTCGAGACCACCGATGCGGCGGTACAGGTAGAGGTCCTCGACGTCGTCGAGATCCTGCTCGTCGGGCCGCCGCTGCTTCTTGCGATAGGCGTTGATGTAGGTGTTGGTCAGGATGCGGTACATCCAGGCCTTCAGGTTCGTGCCGGCCTCGAAACGCTCGTAGGCGCGGTACGCCTTGAGATACGTCTCCTGGACGAGATCCTCCGCGTCGGCGGGGTTTCGCGTCATGCGCAGGGCCGCGCTGTAGAGCGAGGACATGAGGGGCATCGCATCGTCAGCAAAGGCGGCCGGATCAGCCATGAACTCCTCCGCGGGAGTCGTGAGCGAGCCCGAGAGGAGAATTGAACTCCTGACCTACGCTTTACGAGAGCGTCGCTCTACCAACTGAGCTACTCGGGCGAGAGCAGAAAACGTACCAAACCGGCCCGGCCGATCCTCCCTGGTTCCGGCGGGATCGCGGCTCAGCCGAGGGGTGGGAGACGGACGAAGAGGGCCTGGAGCAACAGCGCCTCGTTGGGGTTGCGGACCAGCGCGTCGGCCGCCGCGCGGATCCGGTCGACGGCGTCAAGCGGCCCCTGGCGCGGGTCACCCGACGCCACGGTTTCCCGATAGCGGCGAGCGAGCGTCGCCAGTCCGAACCGCACCTCGTCGGTGCGGAACTGTCGCAGCTCACGCTTGTGGCGGGCCTCCATCTCGCGGCGGCCGGAGCCGCGGGTGCCCAGCTGTTCCTCGCGTTCCTCGAGCGCCGCGATCTCCTCGGCGTGGCGGGCGACGCGCGCCGCCGACGCGTCATCGATCAGCGTGCGCAGCTCCTCCACGAGGGCGCCCACCGCCGCGCCCGTGCCGTCGAGCCGGTCGGGCACCGACCACCAGGCGTCACGACGTCCGGCCAGTCGTTCGTCGAGGACGAGCACCCGCGCCCGGGCGAGATCACCGTTGGCCGCCCCGGCGACGACGACGGCACGTTCGGCGTCGGCCAGCCCCTCGGCGACGAGCGCGGCCGCGATGTCATCGGCCGACAGCGCCCCGAAGTCGACGCGGGTGCAGCGCGACTCGATGGTGATCTGGTGAGGCGGGACGTCGGTCGCGAGGAGCACGAAGATCGTGCTGGCCGGCGGCTCCTCGACGAGCTTCAGCAGCATGTTGGACGGCACGGCTTCGGCGGTGTGGAACTGGTCCACGACGACCACCTTGCGCGACCCCTCGATCGGTGAGCGGGTCGCCTCCTTGATGATCTCGCTCACCTCGCCCGGGTCGGCGTCGGTGCCCTTGCGCAGCATGGTGCCGCGCGGGGCGATCACGACGACGTCGGGATGCTTGTCGTCCGCGGCGAGGCGACGGTGGCGCTCGGCGCGGTCCGGGTCGACCGCGGCCAGGACCTCTCCACCGAAGATCGCGGCCGCCCGTCGCTTCCCGGCTCCGGTCGGCCCGACGAAGAGGTAGGCGTGCACCGGGTTGGCCGCGGCGGCCGCGAGGCGACGCACGGCATCGGGCTGGCCGACCACCGCGCGCCACGGGTCCGTGTCCGCAGTGGTCGGAGCGGCGGTGTCGGTCATCGATGCCGATCAAACCAGGCGTCGACGGCGGCGTCGACCCGGGCGCCGACCTCCTCCACCGTTCCGCCGGCGTCGACGACGACCCAGCGGTCGGGGTCGGCCTCCGCGAGGGTGAGGTAGCCGTCCCGCACCCGCCGGTGGAACTGGGCGCCGGCGCCCTCGATCCGGTCGAACTGGTCACCGAGCCGCTCCCGGGCCACCTCGAGGTCGACGTCCAACAGCACCGTCAGATCCGGTTCGAGTCCGTGGGTCGCGAAGTCCATCATCGCCGCCAGAAGGTCGAGGTCGAGGCCCCGGCCGAAGCCCTGGTACGCGATCGTCGAGGCCGTGAACCGGTCGCTGATGATCGTGTCACCGATCGCCAGCGCCGGACCGACGATCTCGGCGACATGCTGGGCCTTGTCGGCGATGATCAGCAACGCCTCGGCGCGGTCGTCGAGGTTGTCGTTCGTGGGGTCCAACACGATGGACCGGATCGCGCCACCGATGTCGGTGGCGCCGAACTGGAACGTGACGGGCAGGCCCAACCGCTCGCCGAGTCGACGGGCCTGGGTGGATTTACCGGACGCGTCCGCGCCTTCGAACGCGATCAGGAGTCCGGTCAACACCGCTCCTCCGAGAGCGCCGGATCGTCGTCGTCCGACTCCGCGTCCCGTGGGGCAAGGACGCTCGCGGCCGCCGCTAGGTCGATCCCCCCGGGCTCGTCGTGGGCGAGATAGGCACCGCTCCCGGCGCGCAGGCTCCATGACGCCAACAGGCCGGCGCCGATGATGGTGGACGACGCGAGCCACAGAGTGAGACGGACGCCCGGCGCCAGGATCGTGAGTCCGAACAGGTTGAGATCCCCGTCCCACCAGCGGTTGGAGAGCGTGTCGAGCCCCTCGGAGACGAGCGGGGCGATCGCCAGCGCGAAGAGCATGCAGAACCGGACGAGCACGAGCAGCGCACTGAAGATGCGGCCCCGGAGTTCGTCGTCGACGTTCTCGTGCAGGAGCGTGAATCCGAGCACGTAGATGGGCCCGGCCGCGAAGCCGACGATGCCGATGACCGGCACAACGACGGACAGGAACGGCGAGGACGAGACGACGAAGAGCGCGCCGCCCGCGACGATGAGGGCCACCGGGAAGACCGCCGAGCGGTTGATGCGGTTCTGCAGCACGGACGCGGTGATGACGCCGAGCGCCATCCCGAGCCCGAGCGCGAAGAGGACGAGGTTGAAGTCCGCGTCGTCCCCGACGATCAGCTCGTCGACATAGATCGCCCCCAGCGGGACGAGCATGCCGCCGCCGATCACGCCGACCCCGAGGCCGACGTTCACCGCTCGCACGATCGGGTTGACCGCGATGACGCGCCAGCCCTCGCGCAACTCACGCCAGGCACCGCCGAGGTCCCATCCTTCGCGGCCCTCCTTCCCCCGCTCGTCCCGCGGACGGACGGGGAACGCGATCGTGTAGATGATCAGCGCGGTCAGGAGGAACGAGATCCCGTCGACATAGAACGCCAGTCCCTCCTCGTTGAGCCGCCAGGTGTCGACCCAGCCCTCGTCCGCCAGCGACTCCGCGACCTTGGCGAGCAGGGCTGCGATGCCCGCGGCGACCGGGAACATGCCGTAGGCGGCCGCGACGTTGAGGGAGTTCGCCGTGGTGAGCTTCTCGGTGGGGACGATGTTCGGGACGATCGCCTCCTTGGCCGGCGACCACAGCATCGTGAAGATCTCGAGCAGGAACGAGGCGATGATCAGCCCGAACAGGCTGTCCACGAAGGGCAGCGAGAACATCACCATCGCCCGGCCGATGTCGCAGACCAGGAGCAGGCGCTTGCGGTTGAACCGGTCGACGATGATGCCGGCGGCGGTGGCCAGGAAGAAGCCCGGCGCGATGCGCGTCGCCAGCACGATCGCGATGGCCGTGCCCTCGTTGCCGCCCGGGCTCAGCTTGGCGGCGAGGGAGATCGTGGCGAGCAGGCCGAGCCAGTCGCCGGTGGCCGAGATGACCTGCGCGATCCACAGGCGGAAGAACTCGCGGGAGCCGAACATCGACTCGATCCGACCCGCCTGGCGCGTCTGCGACATGGCTTCGCCCATGCGGGACGCGCTGCTCGACTGACTGTCTCCCACCGAGTTCACCCTAGGCGGTCGGAGCAGGACCGTCCGCCTGGATCCGTCACGCTTTCTTCTTCGCGGCCTTTTTCTTGGTCGCCTTCTTCTTGGCCGACTTCTTCTTCTTGGCCGCCTTCTTCTTGGCCTTCTTCGCCGGCCCCTTGGCCCGGCGGTCGGCGAGCAGTTCGGCGGCCCGGTCGACGGTCAGTTCTTCGACCGTGTCACCCTTGCGCAGCGACGCGTTGTACTCGCCGTCGGTGACGTAGGGGCCGAAACGGCCGTCCTTGACGATCATGTCCTTGCCCGTCTCCGGGTCCGGCCCCATCTCGCGCAGCGGCGGCTTGGCGACCTGGCCCCGGCCCCGCTTGGGCTCCGCGAGGATCTTCAGGCACTCGTCCAGGGTGATGGTGAGGAGCTGTTCCTCGGTCTGGAGGCTGCGGCTGTCCTTGCCCTTCTTGAGGTAGGGGCCGTAGCGCCCGTTCTGCACGGTGATGTCCTCGCCATCGGCAGGATCGACGCCGACGGTGCGGGGCAGGGACAACAGCTTCAGTGCGTCTTCGAGGGTGACGTCCTCGAGCGTCATCGTCGAGAACAACGAGGCGGTCTTCGGCTTCTCGTCGGTGCCGTCGAACTCCTCGAACGTGCCGACCTGCACGTAGGGGCCGAAGCGTCCGGCCTTCGCGTAGATGTCCATGCCGGTCTCGGGGTCCTGCCCGAGGATCCGACCCTCCTTCGGCTGCGACAGGTACTCCATCGCCTTCTCGAGCGAGAGCTCGTCGGGCGGGATGTCGTCGGGAATCGACGCGGTCGAGTTGTCGTCGGCGTTCTCGCTGTCACCCAGCTGGACGTAGGGCCCGTAGCGACCCACGCGCGCCACGACCGGCTTGCCGTCCTCGCTCATGCCGAGCGGGATGGTGTTGACGGCGCGGGCGTCGATGTCGGGGAGCCGCGTCGAAACCTTCTCCTTCAGACCCGGCTCACCGTCACCACCCTCACCGAAGTAGAAGCGGGTGAGCCACGGCTCGGCGAACTCGCTGCCGCCGGCGATCTTGTCGAGGTCGTCCTCCATCTTCGCGGTGAAGGCGTAGTCGACGAGGTTCGGGAAGTGGCCCTCCATCACGTT
The DNA here is from genome assembly GCA_033344915.1 of Acidimicrobiales bacterium. Taxonomy (NCBI): domain Bacteria; kingdom Bacillati; phylum Actinomycetota; class Acidimicrobiia; order Acidimicrobiales; species Acidimicrobiales bacterium. The sequence goes on along the minus strand of JAWPML010000001.1, from coordinate 3,872,837 downwards.
CACGACGGAAAAGGCGGTGAACGACGGCACGAGGGCCGACCCCTTCTTCCAGACATAGCCACGATCCTGGATCGTGCCGATGATCGACGCGTAGGTGGAGGGACGGCCGACCCCGAGCTCCTCCAGGCGCTTCACGAGCGACGCCTCCGTGAAGCGCGAGGGCGGTTGGGTCTCGTGCCCGGCGAACTCCAGCGGGCCGGCGGCCCGGGCGCTGTCGCCCTGCTGCAGCGGCGGCAGGCGCCGCTCGTCGTCGTCACCCTCGGACTCGTCGCCGTTGCGGGCTGCTTCCACGGACTCCTCGTAGACCTCGCGGAAACCGCGGTGCTGGATGACCGTGCCCGTCGCGTTGAACTCGACGTCCTTGCCCCCGGCACTGGTCGCGCCGAGGCGGAGCTGCACGGTCTCGCCGGTGCAGTCGGTCATCTGGGAGGCGACGGTGCGCTTCCAGATCAGTTCGTAGACGCGGGCCTCGCTGATCGGCACCTCGCCGGCGACCTGATCGGGCGTCTTGAACGTGTCGCCGGCCGGGCGGATGGCCTCGTGCGCCTCCTGGGCGTTCTTGGACTTCTTCGTGTAGAGGCGGGGGCCGTCGGCCGGGTAGAAGTCGTTGCCGTAGCGTTCGAGGATGGTGGACTTGGCCGCCTCGAGTGCGGTGGCGGACAGCGTCGTGCTGTCCGTTCGCATGTAGGTGATGTAGCCCTTCTCGTAGAGTCCCTGCGCGGCCCGCATCGCCATGGCGGACGACAGACCGAGCTTGCGGCCGGCCTCCTGCTGGAACGTGGACGTGATGAAGGGCGCAGCCGGACGGCGCCGGTACGGCTTCGACTCACGCGACCGCACCTCGTAGGGCACGCCCTCGAGGTCGTCGACCAGGCTCGTGGCGGCAGCCTCGTCGAGGACGACCACGTCGTCGCGAGAAAGGGTGCCGTCGTCGTTGAAGTCACGGCCCGACGCGAGCCGGACACCGTCGATCTGGGCCAGGGCGGCGGAGAACTCCCGCGTGTCGCCCTCGACGGCGGCGAACATGCCCTTGATGTCCCAGTAGCTCGCGGCGATGAACGCCATGCGCTCGCGTTCGCGCTCGACGACGAGGCGGGTGCCGACGGACTGGACGCGGCCGGCCGACAGCGCCGGCATGACCTTCTTCCAGAGGACGGGGCTGACCTCGTAGCCGTAGAGACGATCGAGAATGCGGCGGGCCTCCTGGGCGTCGACCATCTTGCGGTCGAGCTCGCGGGGTGACTCGATCGCCTCCTGGATCGCCCGTTCGGTGATCTCGTGGAACACCATCCGCTTGACCGGGACCTGCGGGTTCAACACCTCGATCAGGTGCCAGGCGATCGCCTCGCCCTCACGATCCTCATCCGTCGCGAGATACAGCTCGTCGGCGTCCTTCAGGAGCGACTTCAGGAGCTTGATGTGGTCCTTCTTGTCCGCGTTCTCGACATAGAGCGGCTTGAACCCGTTGTCGACGTCGATGCCGGTGCGGGCCCACTTCTCGCCCTTGTACGCCTTCGGCACGTCGGCGGCGTTGCGCGGGAGGTCACGGACGTGACCGATGGACGACTCCACGGTGAATCCGGCGCCGAGGTACTCGGCGATCTTCTTTGCTTTCGTCGGAGACTCGACGATGACGAGGGCATTTGCCACGAGGCGCAACCAAACTGATGGGGAGGGGTCTTGTCAACTACTTCGCTGCTGCGGTGTCGTCGACGTCCACCTCGACGACCGATTTGGCCCGCAGCAGGATGAGCACGCCGACCATCGCCGCGATGAACGACGCGGCGAGGATACCGATTCGGGCCTCGTCGACGAGCAGTTGATCGTCGAAGGCCAGCCCGGTGATGAAAAGTGAGACCGTGAAACCGATGCCGGCGATGGCGGCGAGACCGAACACGTGGGTCCAGGTGGCCGCCCTCGGCAGGCGGGCGATCCCGGTCTTGACGGCGATCCCGGTCGCGAGCGAGACGCCGACGATCTTGCCGACCACGAGGCCGAACACCACACCGAGGGTCAGGGGTGCGGTGGCCGCCTCGCGCAGGGTGTCGCTCGACAGCTCGACGCCCGCGTTCGCGAGGGCGAAGACCGGGATGATGAGATAGCTGGAGAACGGGTGGAGCACGTCCTCGAGCCGCTCGACGACCGACACCTTCTCCTTCAGCTCGAAGTTCGCCCGGCGCACGACCGGGGCACTGGCATCGCCGCGCACGGCGGCGCGGATCACGTCGTCGAGGTCCTCTTCCTCGGCCTCCGGAAGGAGCGGCTTCGCCGGGGTGATCAGGCCCAGGATCACACCGGCGATCGTCGCGTGGATGCCGGACTCGAAGACGGCGAACCACACGAACGCGCCCACGAGGACGTAGGCCGGGATCCACCAGATCTTCACGACCCGCATGACCAGCACGACCAGGATCGCGGCCATGCCCACGAGGAACCAGCCCGACGAGAAGTCGTCCGTGTAGAAGATGGCGATCACCGCGATCGCGCCGATGTCGTCGACGATCGCGAGGGTCAGCAGGAAGACCTTCATCGCGCTCGGCACCCGATTGCCGAGCAGCGACACGACGCCGATGGCGAACGCGATGTCGGTGGCCATCGGGATACCCCAGCCGTCGAACTCCGGGCCGGAGCTGTTGAAGGCGATGAAGATCGCCGCAGGCACGACCATGCCGCCGATCGCGGCGATGGCCGGCAAGGCCGCCGCCCGCGGGTCTCGCAACTCACCGACGACGAGTTCGCGTTTGATCTCGAGCCCGACGACGAAGAAGAAGATCACCATCAGGCCGTCGTTGATCCAGTGCAGGACGGACTCGTCGAGGTGGACGAGATCGCCGATGTGGATGCTGATGTGGGTGTCGAGGATCTCGTGGTAGCTGTCGCTCCACGGTGAGTTGGCCCACACGAGGGCCGCGATCGTGGCGATCAGCAGCAGGATGCCGCCGGCCGCCTCGATGCGCAGGAAGTTGCGGACCGGGCGTCCGACCCGGCGAGCGAGGCGGCGATCGCCACCGATCCAGGTCAGTGGCGAGAGGGGGAGATCATCGTGGGATGCCATAGACGGAGAGAAACGCTATCCGTCAGATTGTTCGCGGCGACGCCTCGAGGAATACACGACCAGTCGGACGTCCGTGCCCGAATCGGTCGACGAGATCTCCGCCTCGTCGGCCAGCAGCTCCATGAGGTGCACGCCGAGGCCGTCCTCGTGGAGCAGCCGCTCGGGTGTGTCCGGCTCGGGCAGGGCCGGCACCTCCTCGGGTTCGAACCCCATTCCCTGATCGTGGACGACGACCGCGACCTCGTCGTCCGCGAGGTTGCACTGGATCCGGATCCGGTCGTCGACACCGCGCAGACCGTGGGCCTCGATCGCGTTCGTGGTCGCCTCGGACACCGCCACGCGGAGGTCGTCGATCCGGTCGACATCCATGTCCGGCTCGATCTCCGCGGCTGCGGCGACGACCACGCGGACGAAGGAGACGTATTCGGTGCGGGCCGGGATCTCGAGGACGATCTCACCGGGGCGGAAGTCCGCGACCGCCATCTCGTCGCCCGGTGTCTGCTCCGGGCCGCTCATGCGCTCGCCGCCTCGGCGTCGGGATACATCTCGAACACCCGGTCGAGATCACAGACCTCGAAAACGCGTCGGAGGCGCGGCTCGGGCACGACCAGTCGGAGGTCGCCGTCCAGCAGACGGACCCGCTTGAGCGCCCCGACGATCACACCCAGTCCGAACGAGTCCAGGAAGTCGACCCCGGTGAGGTCGAGCACGAGCCGGTTGTGTCCGGCCTGCACCTCGCGCATGACGGCGTGGCGCAGATCGGGGCCTCCGACGACGTCGAGTTCCCCCGCCACCGTGACGACGGTCCAGTCCCCGACATGGTGGGTGGCGGTCACGATCTGCACAGAACGACGCTAATACGCGCCGGGACCCCGTCCGTGCCGCGCCGTGTCCGGCCCCCGCGGACCACATCCATGTGATTTGGTCACACCCGTCTCGTACGATCGGGGAATGGCGCTCGCCCCCGAGCCGCAGTCCCTCGACTCGCCCGGCCTCGACGCGCCCGACCTTCGCCTCGCGCCACCGCCGCTCCGACGCACCGCCGCGTTCGACGACCTCCTTGCCGAGCTCGCCGACGACGGCCGGCTCGTCCACGTCGAGGACGTGCCCGCCCGCGGCGAACGGTTCGCGGGGCTGAGCCGTCCGCTCCCCGACCTGATCGCCGGCTCGATCGACGACGCCCCCCTGTGGGCCCACCAGGCCTCGGCGATCGACCTCGCCCGCGAGGGCACGAATGTCGTCGTCGCGACCGGCACCGCCTCCGGCAAGAGTCGCTGCTTCCAGCTGCCGATCGCCGAGGCGGTCAACGACCCGATCAAGCCCGGCACCGCGCTCGTCCTCTACCCCACCAAAGCACTCGCCCACGACCAGCTCCGGGCGCTGACCGCCCTGGACTTCCCGAACCTCGTCGCCGGCGCCTACGACGGCGACGCCACCCGGGAGGAGAAGGCCTGGGTCCGCGACAACGCCAACGTGCTGCTCACGAATCCGGAGATGCTCCACGGCGGCCTGCTCCCTCGCCACCAGAAGTGGGACGCCCTCCTCATGCGGCTCCGCTATGTCGTGATCGACGAGCTCCACGTGTTGCGGGGCATCTTCGGCACCCACGTGGCCCACATCCTCCGCCGGCTCCGGCGGATCTGCCGTCACTACGGCAGCGATCCCACCTTCATCTTCTGCTCGGCGACCATCGGCGAACCGGCCCGGCTGGCGTCGGCCCTGTGCGGCGCCCCGGTCACGGCGATCACCGACGACGACTCCCCGGCCGGACCCCGTCGGTTCGCGCTCCTCGATCCGCCCGTGGTGGACGAAGCCACCGGGGCGCGCTCGTCGGCCAACTCCGAGTGCGCGTCGGTCGCCGCCGCGCTCGTGGAGTCGGGCCATCGCACCATCACCTTCTGCCGGTCCCGCAAGGGCACCGAGCTGGTCGCGGCCGACATCGCCCGCCGGCTGCCGAGCGAGCTGGAGGAGTCGGTGGTGCCCTACCGGGCGGGCTATCTCGCGGAGGAGCGACGGGCCATCGAACACGAGTTGTTCGGCGGCAACCTCCGCGGCGTGGTGTCCACGTCGGCGCTCGAGCTCGGCGTCGACATCGGTGGGCTCGACGCGTGCGTGATGAACGGGTTCCCCGGCACGATCGCCTCGATGTGGCAGCAGGCCGGTCGGGCCGGGCGCAGCAGCGCCGCGTCGGTCACCGTGCTCGTCGGCGGTGAGGATCAGCTCGACCGCTACCTGATGGCGCATCCGGAGGAGGTCTTCTCCCGCCCGCCCGAGCCCTGCGTGGTGAACACCGCGAATCCCTACATCCGCAACCCGCATCTCGCCTGCGCGGCCTACGAGCTCCCGATCAGCTACGACGACCTGCGGTTCTGGACGGACGAGGAACTGCACGACGGCGTGCGCGATCTCGTCGCGCTCGACGATCTACGCATGCGCCGGCGGTGGCGCAACGGCACGGAGGAACCCTTCGCCCACTGGTGCGGCACGGGCTATCCGTCGCGCGGCATCAGCCTCCGCTCGGGATCGTCGGGCGAGGTGCGCATCGTCGACCACCACACCGACCGTCTGATCGGCACCGTGGACGAGGCCCGGGCCCACAGCGCCGTCCACACCGGGGCGATCTACCTCCACCGCGGACAGTCCTTCGAGGTGCTGACCCTCGACCTCGTCGAGCGGGAGGCCCGCGTCGTGGAGGCCGACGGGGGCGAGTACACCCAGGCCCGCAGCAACACCGACATCCGGGTGCTCGAGGTGGAGCGCACCCGCCCGGTCGGTGCGGCCACGCTGCATCTCGGGTCCGTCGAGGTGATCACCCAGGTCACCGGCTACCAGCTCCGGGAGTCGCGCAGCCGCAAGATCCTGAGCAACGAGACCCTCGATCTCCCCGAGCAGCGGCTCGTCACCCGGGCGTTCTGGTACACGGTCGATCACGACACCGTTGCTCAGGCCGGCGCCGACGTGGGCGGCACGCTCCATGCGGCCGAACATGCCGCGATCGGGCTTCTTCCCCTCTTCACCATCTGCGACCGGTGGGATGTCGGCGGCGTGTCCACCGCCAACCATGCCGACACCGGCGCCCCCACGATCTTCGTCTACGACGGCTACCCGGGCGGGGCCGGCATCGCCGAGCTCGGCTGGGAGGCGGGCGAACGCCACCTCGCCGCGACCGCCGACGTGATCGACGCGTGCGCCTGCGTCGACGGCTGCCCGTCCTGCGTGCAGTCACCCAAGTGTGGAAACGGCAACGAGCCGCTCGACAAATCGGGCGCGTCCCGGCTGCTGCGGGCGGTGCTGGCAACGGTCACCTCGGCCTGAGTTCCGCTTCGTTGGGCCGTTCGGCCCATGCAGCCATGGACTTCCGAACCGATGGGAAGCGGTATGTCCAACGAGGTGGGGACCCCTCCCCTGGAGCAACGCGCCGCCGAATGGCGCAGCCGACCGGCCCTCGCCCGTCTGGCGCGCCTCGCCATGCTCGGTGTGCCCTTCCTCGCGGTCGTGGCCGGCGCATGGGAGCTGAACAGTCTCCTCGGCCCGGCCGGGAGCGTGATCGAAGCGGTCGCCCGCTGGTCCGCCCTCTCGGTCGTCTCCACGATCGCGCTCGTCGGCATCGACCGCGTCGCCCGCCAACTGGTGCCATTGCCCGCCCTGTTGCAGCTCTCCATCGTGTTCCCCGACCAGGCGCCGTCCCGTATGAAGCTGGCGCTGCGCCGGGGCACCGCGAAGCATCTCGCCCAGGAGGTCGCCGCCCTCGAGAACGCGAGCGCCCAGGAAGCGGCCGAGTACCTCCTGCGCATCGTCGGCAAGCTCACCGCCCACGACCGCCTCACCCGGGGCCACACCGAACGGGTGCGGGCCTACGCCGATCTCGTCGCGGTCGAGATGGGACTCACGGCCGACGAGCGGATGAAGCTCCAGTGGGCCGGACTGATCCATGACGTCGGCAAGCTCACCGTTCCCGCCGACGTCCTGAACAAGCAGACCAAGCTCTCCGATCGCGAATGGTCCCGGCTCAAGACCCACCCCAACGAGGGATGGAAGCTCATCCGCCCGATGCGGGGCTGGCTCGGTGAATGGGCCCGCGCCACGCGTGACCACCACGAGAACTGGGACGGAAGCGGCTATCCCCGGGGCCTGAAGGGCACCGAGATCTCGCGCGCGGGTCGGATCATCAGCGTGGTGGACGCCTACGACGTCATGACGTCCGTGCGGGCGTACAAGCCCGCGTACTCCCACGAGGACGCCCAGGCCGAGCTCGCCCGCTGTGCCGGCACCCAGTTCGATCCCGACGTCGTGCGGGCGTTCCTGAATGTCGTCCTGGCCCCCAACCAGCGCGGCAAGGTCGGCGCCTGGCTCGCGAACTCGCCGATGGCGATGCAGGCGACGTCGGTCGCCCAGATCCCGGCGGCCGCGACCTCCACGATCGCCGCCGCCCTCGCGGCCATCACGGTGGTGGCGCCGGCCATGAACCAGCCGGATCCGGAGTTGGCCGCCGAACGGGTCGTGCAGGAGATCGTCGTCGAGATGACGGCCACCACCGCACCACCCACCACGACGCGGGCGCCCGCAACCACCACGACCAGCACGACGACGACCACCACGACGACGACGTCGCCGGCCACGACGGTGTCGCCGCCCGCCACCGCGGCACCCGCCACCACGACCACGGCCGCGCCGACCACCACGACCACGCTCGCCGAGGTCTTCGAGGTGCCGACCACCACGACGACCACGACCACCACCACGACCCTGCCACCGTCGGCCTTCGCGGGCGGCTATCTCGGCCCGGGCTCGGGCGGATCGCTCTACGGTCTGGTGTCGGGAACGAGCGGAACCGGCGCGACGAACTGGGACAGCGCAGCCAACGCTGATCCCGGCCACACCCTCACGTCCGGCCCGACCGGCCTGATCGAGATCGACGCCGACAACGTGACCGCCTGGGCGATCACCCTCGCCGACGAGACCTCCATCACGGGCAACGCGACCCTCCGGCTCTACGTGGCCGCCCCCGACTTCGACCAGGACCTCTCCGGCGCGCTGCAGGCCGGCCTGGTCGACTGCACGAACCAGTCGACCGACTGCACGACCATCGCGACCGGATCGGCCCTCTTCTCCCAGAGCGCCTTCGGCGACGACTTCGGTGTCGTCACGGTGAACCTCGGTGCGGTCGACCACACCCTCGCGGCCGGCCACACGCTCCTGGTGAGCATGACCGTGCCCCAGAGCATGGCGAACGACACCTGGATCGCCTTCGGGACCGACGACTACCCGTCCCGCTTCCGACTCACCTAGCCCCGCGGCCGACCGTCATGGCGGCTCGCGGGGCATCCGGGCCCGGCCGAGCAGCTCGACGTCGTCGAGGAGCGCGCCGACCAGCGGCAGGTCGGTGGCCGAGCGGTAGCGCACGACGACCTCGACCTGTCCGGCCGAGCGGGCGACCTCGACGGCGACACGAGCCGGGTCCAGGTCGACCGCGGCCAACACGTCGCGGCGCACGTCGGCGTCCGCCGCACCGACCGACGCTGAGCGGGCCCCGACCCGCGCCGCGTGGGTGACGAGGACCCGCTCGCGAGAGACCAGCGCGACCTGGGCGATCGCGAGCGCGAGGACAGCCACGAGCGGCAGCACGAGGGCGAGCTCCACCGTGGACTGTCCCCGCTCCCGCACGGTCACGCGATCCGGTCGCTCACCGAGGCCACGACCTTGTTGAGCAACGTGGCCACCTTGCCGGTGTCCGTCGCCCACGCGATGAGCAGCATCGCCACGGTGGCCGCGCCGAGCACGACGAGTGCGTACTCGGCCGTCGTCTGACCGCGCTCGCCGGTCGCGATCCGGCTCTGGATCCGACACCACAGCCACAACACGGGGTGACCCGGCGTGGTGCGTTCCTGGGGGTGATCGGGCATGGCTTCTTCTCCTTGGATTCGTGGGACGGGGGGAAGCTCGATCACGGGGCGAACCGGAACTCGCCGAGCGACGCGAACAGCAGCGGCACGATGCCGATCAGGGCGACGGCCGGGAGCACACAGAGGACGAGTGGGAGCAGCAACGTGACGGGGAGCCGACGAGCGCGCTCGTGGGCGTCGGCCCGGCGCCGGCGGCGGGCATCGTCGCCGATCCGGACGAGCCCGGGGAGCACCGCTCCGCTGCCGAGCTCGACGTCGGCGAAGAGGCTGACCAGCGGGAGGGTGAGGTCGCCCAACGGCCTACAGGCCGCGGCGAGGGCGACGCCGAAGGGCTCCCCGCGCTCGCTGCGACTCACCGCTCGCCGTAGTGCCGAGCCGAACGGCTCGGGAAGCCAGGGCGCCGCGATCTCGATCGCCGCCCGGGGGGTGGCACCGGAGCCCACGCCGAGCACGAGCAGATCGACCACGTCGGGGAGGGCCTGCACCACGGCGCGGTCCTGGTCGACCCGAGATCGCCGCGTTGCCCGCCACTGCCGGACGGTCGGCCACGCCAGCACCAGCACCGCGAGGGGCGGGGCGGTCAGAGCGGCGATGCCCACGGCCGCACCCCACAGCGGACCGCCGACGACGACGATCGAGCGCCAGCGGGCCACCACATCGTGGTTCTCCGCGGCGCGCAGCGAACGGGCCGGCGCGCGCCACGGCCGAACGACCACGAGGGCCAACGCGGTGGCCACGACCGTCGCGGTCATGCCTCGACCCCCGCGGCGAGGTGCCGCATCCACAGCCAGCCGAGGACGTTCAGCACGAGGCCCGCCACCACACACCCACCGGCGACCGGATGGGTGAGCACGGTCTCGACGATCCGGTCGTCGACCGACGCGAGCAGGGCGAGGAAACCGACCGGGGCGACGGTGAGGACGAGGGCCGAGGCCCGGGCCGGAGCACCAAGTGTGCGGATCTCGCGGTGCAGCTCGACCCGATCGGCGAGACGACCGGCGGCCCGGTCGAGCGTTGCGGCCAGCGCGCTGCCGGTCGTGACCCCGAGCGCAAGGACCGCCCGGACGAGCTCTGCGTCCGGATGGTCCAGCCGCGTCGCCCAACGGTCCAACTGGTCGATCACCGGCGCGCCGGCCGCCACCCGGCGGGCCATCTCGACGAACTCCGGTCCGGCGACGGCCGCGTCGTGGGCCACGGCGTCGACCGCTGCATGCACGGTGGCCCCGGCCCGCAGCTCGCGGCTCAGGGCGTAGAGCAGCGGCGAGAGGCGCTCGATCTGCCACGCCGTGCCCGTCCGACGTCGTCCGATCAGCACGGCCGGATCTCCAGTGATTCGTGGACGGTCACGATGTCGGCGATGCGACGGACCGCGCCGGCCCCGCGCGTCAGATGCACCACCACGTCGATCGCGGCGGCGAGTTGATCGGCGACGACGCCGGCCGGCACGCCGGTGTCCGCCGACAGAACGAGGGTGAGCAGACGCCGGAGGGCGTCGGCCGGCGAGTTGGCGTGGACGGTCGCCATCCCGCCGCGGTGACCGGTGTTGAACGCCTGCATCAGATCGAACGCCTCCGGCCCCCGGATCTCGCCGATCACGAGCCGGTCGGGCCGCATCCGCAGGCCGGTGCGAACCAGATCACGGAAGTCGACCGCACCGTCACCCTCGGTGCCGGCGGGGCGCGATTCGAGCCGGATGACGTGGGGGAGGCCGAGGGCGAGTTCGGCCGCGTCCTCGACGGTGATGATCCGCGTGGTCGGGTCCAGCTCGGCGGCGAGGGCGTTGAGCAGCGATGTCTTGCCCGTGCCCGTGCCGCCACTGACGACGATGGTCTCGCCCGCCCGGGCGCGCCGGCGGAGTGTGTCCACCGTGGCCTGGTCGCCCTCGTCGACGAAGGCCGCAAGCCGCGGCCGGTCGCCGGGAAAGCGACGGATCGTGACATAGGGGCCGTCGATCGCCACCGGTCGACCCACGACATTGACCCGACTGCCATCCGCCAGACGCCCGTCGACCCACGGCTGGAGGGGATCGATGCGACGCCCGATCGGCGCGACGATCCGCTCGATGATCATGTCGAGCTCGGCCCGGTCGACCTCCACCGACGACGGCGCGACGACCCCGTCGCGTTCGACCCACACGACACCCGGGCCGTTGATCATCACGTCGGTGACGAGCGGGTCGGCCAGCAACGGGTCCAGCGCGCCCAAGCCTCGGAGCCGCGACGCGATCGTCTCGCGGAGGGCCGCGTGCTCGGCCGCCCCGAGCAGGGGTGCGTGCTCGCGCAGCACTCGTTCGATGTCGTCCGGTCCGCCGGCCGCGTCGACCAACTGGGCGTGGACCCGATCGACGAGGTCGCTCACACCCGCTCCAGGTTGCGCAGCGACCGCGGGAGTCGCGAGGCGAGCAGGCCGGCGTCGACTGCCCGAGCGACACCGGGATCCCACGGCACCGCGACGACGGGGCCGGGCGCGACACCGGCGACATCGCGCCGGCTCAGCGCCCGGCCCGCCTCCTCGATGAGTACGACGGTGCGGCGCCGCTCCGGCAGCGCGGAGAGGCGCCGAAGCGCGAGGTAGCAGTTGCGCACCACGACGACGGACTCGGCCGACGCCGGCCACCACTCGGACTCCACCGCGAGCCGCCCCGCGTCCACCACGACGTGATCGGCCGAGCGGTCGCAGAGGTCGAGCAGCATCGCCGACCGCTCGGGATCGAACGCCACCCCGGGAGCGGCACCCGCCGGCAGCAGCCGGAGCCCCGCCACCACCTCGAGCTCGAGCGCCCGCAGCGCATCCGGCGGCGCATCGGGATGGGCGAGCCAGTCGCTCACCCCGGGCGTGTCGGTCGCGCTCCCGAGCGCGGCGGCGAGATCCCCGGCGAGGTCGACGAGGATGGTGTCGCCACGCGGGGCGCGGTGCCGCGCCAGGGCCGCGGCGGTGATCGTGACACCGGTGCCGCCCTTGGGCGACCAGCAGATGGACAACACATCGACTCCCGGAACTGCTCGCCGACGGCGAGCGGGCTCAACGGGGGAAGTCGTGTGGAGCCGACCCTAGACCGACCGAGTGACAGCCCCAACCCGTCGACCTACGTTGTCGCCATGATCCCCTCCCGTGACGCGCTCGACTTCTACGCGTCTCCGGGACCGATGACCGACCTGACCCCTCACGCCGGCGCACTCCGCGACGCCCCGACCGACCCCGCGGGCATCGCGTCGATGGTGCAGGGGCTGCTCGTCCACCCCCACTGGGCCGCGGCCTACGACGTGCTCGACGTCACCGAGCGCCAGGCGGAGCTCCAGGCCCGCGGCGCGACGGCACTTCTGACCGGCGTGCTCACCCGCGACGACCGACCCTTGACCGAAGCCCGCACGCCACAGGGGCGGTTCCTCGGGAACTGCCGCGACTTCTCGACGCTGTCCGTCGCACTGCTGCGCCGGGCCGGCACGCCGGCGCGGGCCCGCTGCGGGTTCGGCGGCTACTTCGAGCCGGGCAAGTGGGTCGACCACTGGATCGTCGAACACTGGGACGGCGTCCGCTGGGTGCAACTCGACGCCCAACTCGACGCCCTCCAGTCCGAGGTGACCGGCGTCGCCGACCCGACGGATCTCCCCGAGGACCACTTCCTCTCGGCCGGCGACGCCTGGCAACGCACGCGTGCGGGCGAACTCGATCCCGACACGTTCGGCATTCTCGACATGTGGGGCGCCTGGTTCATCGCCGGCAACGTGGGGCGCGACCTCGCGTCGCTCAACAAGATCGAGATGCTGCCATGGGACGACTGGGGCGCCCTCGCCGGCGACGAGAACACCGCCGCCCCCGACACGCTCGTCGACGAGATCAGCGCGCTCCTGCTCACCGAGGACACCGCGGCGATCCGCTCCCGCTACGAGTCGACCGCCCGGCTCCGGGTCGGGCCGGAGGTCATGTCGCTCACCGAGACGGGCGAGTGGGGGCCGAGCACCGTCCTCGAACTCGCCTGAGGCCCGCGCCTTCGTAGGCTGGCGCCATGGCCGACCAGCCGCGCACCGAAGCGGCGTTCTTCGATCTCGACAAGACCGTCATCGCGAAGGCGGCCATGCTCGCGTTCGGGCCGCGGCTCCAGCAGGAGGGTCTGCTGAACCGATGGCTCGTCGTGCGCGCCCTGTGGGGCCAGATCGTCTTCCGCTACCTCGGGGCCGACGAGGGACGCATGCAGAAGATGCGCGAGACCGCGTTGCGCATCGCCGTCGGCTGGGAGAAGGACACGATCTCCGCCCTCGTCGACAATGCCCTCACCGAGGTGATCGACCCCCTCGTCTACGCCGAAGCGCTCGAGCTGATCGAGTCACATCGTGAGGCCGGCCGACGGGTCTACCTCGTGTCGGCGTCACCCGAGGAGATCGTCCTGCCGATGGCCCGTCACCTCGGGGTCGACGACGCCATCGCCACCCGGGCCCGCGTCGACGCCGACGGTCGCTACACCGGCGAGGTCGAGTTCTACTCCGCCGGCATCCACAAGGTGGAGGCCATCGAGCGCGAAGCGGACCGCCACGCGCTCGATCTCGAGCAGTCGTTCGCCTACTCGGACTCGATCACCGATCTCCCGATGCTGGAGTGCGTCGGACACCCCGTCGCGGTGAACCCAGACCGCGGTCTGCTCAAGGAAGCCGAGGCCCGGGGGTGGGAGATCCGCACCTTCGAGCACCCCCGCCCGCTGCGGGAGGGGTCGATCGCCGCGCCGCGGCCGCGCACCATCGGTGCGAGCGCCGTGGGCGTGGGGCTGGCCGCCGGCGCGGCGCTGCTGTGGAGGACACGCCGGGCCCGCCCGAAGTCGCGCTGGCCGTGGTGACGGCGGGCAGCCCTCAGCTCAGTTCTTGACCTTGCGAGCGAGGATCGCCACCAGCACGACGAGGACGGCGACGAGGACGAGACGGTTCTTCGACATGGCCGTGACCGTAGCGAGCCGACTGCGAGATGTCCCCGCGGCCCCGATAGGTTGCCGAGCGGAGGTGTCCGAGCGCCTGGTGGGCTCCCCCGCCTTCAAAGCGGGTGGGATGGGTGATCCCTGTCCGGCGGGTTCGATTCCCGTCCACCTCCGCCATCACGGCCGGAGGCGGAGACCTCAGACGCTCAGGAGGTCGCGGGCGCCGGTGTCGCTCGACGGGTGGCGCAGCTTCGACATCGCGCGAGCTTCGATCTGACGGATCCGCTCACGGGTGAGGTTGAAGTGCTCGCCGACCTCTTCGAGGGTGCGGGGCTCGCCCCGGTCGAGACCGAAGCGCAGCTTGAGGATCTCGCGTTCACGTTCGTCGAGCGGGGCCAGCAGTCGGGAGATCTCGTCGGGCAGCAGCGCGGTGGCGGCGACCTCGAACGGCGAGTCGGCGCCGCGATCCTCGACGACGTCGCCGAGTTCGGCATCGCCGTCCTCACGCAACGGCTCGGAGAGCGACAGCGGTTCGGCCGCGAAGCGCAGGGCTTCGGTGACCTTCTCCTCGGGCATCTCGACTTCGATGGCCAGCTCGGCGAGCGTGGCCGGACGGCCGTACTTCAGCTCGAGGCGGGCGCGGGCCTTCTGGAGCCGGGCGAGCGTGTCGCCGGCGTGGACCGGGAGGCGGATCGTGCGGCCGGTGTTGGCGATGCCGCGGGTGATCGCCTGGCGGATCCACCAGGTGGCGTAGGTGGAGAACTTGAAGCCCTTGCGCCAGTCGAACTTCTCGACGGCGTGCATGAGGCCGAGGTTGCCCTCCTGGATGAGATCCAGCAGCGGCAGACCGGAGGCCTGGTACTTCTTGGCGATCGACACGACGAGGCGCAGGTTGGACTGCACGAAGGTGCGTTCGGCAGCCTCGCCCTTCTGGATCGCGCGCCGCAGTTCGCGCTTCTTGGCCGGAGTGAGCTCGCCGTCGGCGGCGTCCATCTCCGTGCGGGCTTCGGTGCCACCCTCGATCTCCTGGGCGAGGCGGACCTCGTCCTCCTTCGTCAGGAGTGGGTACTGGCCGATATCGGTGAGGTAGAGCCGAACAAGATCCTCTTCGTCCCGTTCGACACGTTCCTTCGCCACAGAGTTGCCCTCTCGTCGCTACCGGCTAATTGATGCACGATACCCACCGATCGTGATTCCACCACCGGCAGGTCCGCGTATTGTGTTCGGCGCAATCCCCATCGAGCATGAGGACCAGCTGCTTTCTCGGACGGAGTTGAGTCGTAGGGCCCAGGCCCCGGTCACTCGATGTGGACGGGAAGGAGCCCGCCGGCCTCGACGAGACGACGCTCGGCTTCGAGCACCCGGGCGTTCGCCCGCTCGACGCTGTCCACGTCGCTCAGCAAGCGGCCCAGAAGCGCTTCACCGTCGTCACGATCGCGGCGGAGATCCTGGAGGAAGAAGGCCAGCACCCGGGCCAGGGCGGCGTCGTTGTGGGGGGCCGAGACCCGTTCGATCGCGACACAGCGCGCCGCGACGCGGGAGAGCAAGACACGATGGGTGACGGCGAGCCGCTCGACCGAGCCGGGGATCGCCCGGATCGCCTCGACGGCGGCGTCGACCTCGGGGGCGTGGGGTTCGGTGCGCACCTCGTCCTCGAGGAGCACCGAATCGGGCAGGAGGTCGGCGAGGTCGGCCGCGTGCCAGCCGAGATGGCGCGACGACGTGGCCATCGAGACGGCGATGTCCGCCCGGTCCGCTTCCGCGGCCCAGAGGCCCAGCACCTCGAAGAGGCGGGACGCGGCCCAGTGCAGCTCGCCGACGACGCGAGCGGATTGCACTGTCGTCAAACCGTGCGTCACCCATCCTCCCGAGGGGGTTCGGTCGGCGTCACCACCCGTGACGCTCCGTGGCGAAATTAGCCGCGGTACCGGTTGATGATGGGCATGCGTCGATCGCGACCGAACGCCTTCTTCGAGATCCGGGCGCCGAGCGGGGTCTGACGGCGCTTGAACTCGGCGAGGTCGACGAGCCGGCACACCCGCTCCACGACCGCCCGATCGGCGATCTCCAGCGCAATGATCTCCGCCACCGTGCGGTCGTCCTCCACATAGGCCTGGAGGATCGGATCGAGCACCTCGTAGGGCGGAAGCGACTGGTCGTCGGTCTGACCCGGGCGCAGCTCGGCGGAGGGCGCCTTGGCCAACACGTTGAGGGGAATGAGCGGTGAGCCGTTCTCGGCGATCGCCACTTCGTTGCGCCACCGGCCGAGTTCGTAGACGCCGAGCTTCCACACGTCCTTGATCACCGCGTACGCCCCGGCGGTGTCGCCGTAGAGCGTCGAGTAGCCGACGGCGGCCTCGGACTTGTTGCCGGCCGTGAGCGCGAGCCAGTCGTGCTCGTTGGCCATCGCCATCCACACGACGCCCCGGATGCGGGCCTGGAGGTTCTGGTCGGTGAGGTCGCCGACCTCGATCGCGCCGTCGGCGACATGGGGCAACAGCATCTCGGTGAGCGCAGCATGGGCCGGCTCGATCGGCACGACATGCGTCGCGATCCCGAGGTTCGCGGCGAGCTGGTGGGCATCGTCGAGCGAGTGGTCGCTCGAGTAGCGCGAAGGCAGCAGGATGCCGTGGACGTTGCTCGGGCCGAGCGCGTCGACGGCGATCGCCGCGGTCAGCGACGAGTCGACGCCCCCGGAGATGCCGAGGCACACGGACGTGAACCCGGCCTTGCGGACATAGTCGCGGGTGGCCATCACCAGGGCTTCCCACTGCTCGGCCAGCGGATCGAGCCGGGGCACCATCGGCGACGGGAGCACGGTACGAGCCGCCCGCGGCGTGGGCGACACGGTGATCGTGCGGTACCGGTCCATCGTGGCGCGCACGGGCGGCAGCTCGACATCGAAGACATCGACGCCCTCCGAGAACGACGCGCAGCGGGCCACGACCGCGGCGCCGTCGGTGTTCTCGGCGACGACGAAGGACCCACCGTCGAAGATCAGCTCGTCCTGTCCGCCGACGAGGTTGGCGTAGACGACCGGGACGCCGGACTCCAGGACGCGCTCCGAGATCACCCCTTCGCGCACCGCCTGCTTGCCGGTGCGGAACGGTGACCCGTTCACGTTGAGGACGAGCCGGGCGCCGCCGCGGGCGAGCTGCGTGACGGGACCGTCGGGAATCCACGAGTCCTCGCACAGCGTGACGCCCACCGGCACGCCCGCGATCTCGAAGAGGGCGAGCGACTCGTCGCCCGGCCGGAAGTGCCGCAGCTCGTCGAACACGTCGTAGTTCGGCAGATGGCGCTTGTGGTAGGTGCCGAAGACCCGGCCCTCGGCGCAGACCGCCACCGCGTTCCACACGCCGTTGAAGTGCTCGACACCGGCGACATCCGGGATGGCCCGCCCGGTGCCGGGATCGCCGTCCGCGAAGCCGATCACCACGGCGCACCGGCGGGTCTGCGCGGCGAACTTCTCGAGCGACGCCCGACAGTCCGCCACGAACCCGGGCTTGAGGACGAGGTCCTCCGGCGGATAGCCGGTGATCATCATCTCCGGGAGCACGGCGACATCAGCGCCGGCGTCCTCGGCCTCGGCCAGGGCGGCCAGCGCGAGACCGACATTGCCGTCGAGGTCCCCGACCGTGGGGTTGACCTGACAGATCGCCACCCGCAGATGCGTCGGCACGCCCTCGTGCAGGCCGGAGTCCATCCCCCCATCGTACGACCCGGGGATCGACGGACCTGCAGCGGATCGCGACGAGACTTGCCCCATGCACGGGGACGGCTCCACCTCCGACGACGTCGCGGCGGCCGTGTTGGCCTACGCCGCCGAGCGGATCGCGCTGGCGCCACCGCCGCTCGACGGCCCGCGCCCCGCGGCCGAACTGACCGCCGACGCCGGGACGACGATCACCCCGACCGGCATCGGCGGCATCGAGGCGATGCGCATCTTCGCGGAGGTCCTCGCGCCGGCGTGCATCTCGTCGGATCACCCGCGCATGCTCTCGTTCGTGCCCGCGGCGCCGACGCGCGCCGCGGTCCTCTTCGACCTCGTCGTCGGCGCCTCGAGCATCTATGGCGGCTCGTGGATGGAGGGCGCCGGCGCGATCCACGCCGAGAACGAGGCGCTGCGCTGGATCGCCGACCTCGCGGGCATGCCGGCGGACGCGGGCGGCGTCTTCGTCAGCGGCGGCACGGCGGGCAACCTCAGCGCGCTCCTCGTGGCGCGCTGGCGCTGGCGCCACGAGGCGGACGGCACCCACGACCGCACCCGGGGGCTGATCCTCGCGTCGGCCCGGGCCCACTCCTCGATCGACCAGGCCGCGCAGGCGATGGACGCCGATGTCCGGCTGGTCCCCACCGTCGACGGACGACTCCAGGGCGCGGACGTCGCCGCAGCGATCGACGCGATGGACGACGAGGATCGAGATCGCCTCTTCGCGATCGTCGCGACGTCGGGCACGACGAACGGCGGCCTGATCGACGATCTCGCCGGCATCGCCGACGCCTGCGAGGCGAGCGGCGCGTGGTTCCACGTCGACGGCGCCTACGGCGGCGCCGCGCTGGCCGCGCCCTCGGTGCGGGACCGGTTCGTGGGGATCGAACGCGCCGACAGCTTCATCGTCGATCCGCACAAATGGCTGTTCGCCCCGTTCGACTCGTGCGCCCTCCTCTACCGCACGCCCCGCTTCGCCCGGGCCGCCCACGCCCAGAAGGCGGCGTACCTCGACGTGCTCCACGAGGCCGACGACTGGAACGCGAGCGACTACGCCCACCACCTCTCCCGCCGGGTCCGGGGGCTCCCCCTCTGGTTCAGCCTTGCGACCCACGGCACGGATGCGTACCGCGACGCGATCGAGACCGGGCTCGCCGTGGCCCACGCCGGCGCGGGGCGGATCCGCGAGCTTCCCCACCTCGAACTCGTGGTCGAGCCCGAGCTCTCCATCGTGGTGTTCCGCCGGATCGGCTGGACCCCGGAGCAGTACCGAACCTGGAGCGACGCACAGCTCGCGGCCGGCTCGTCGTTCGTCGTACCGACCACCTGGGAGGGCGAGACGGTCCTGCGCTACTGCGTCGTCAACCCCACCACGACCGCGAACGATCTCGAGGCGATCTTCGACTCGCTCCGCTGACGGTCCGCGCGCCGTTGCGCGAAACTCGCCGCCATGACCGACCTCACCCTGGCCGACATGCCCGACCCCCTGGTGCGATCCAACCGCCAGGTCGTGCTGCGCCACCGCCCCGACGGGATGCTGAAGCACGACGACGTCGAGGTCGTCGACGGGCCGATGCCCGAGCTCGGTGACGGACAGGTGCTGATCCGGATGGTGTACCTCCAGATGGACGCCGCCGTGCGCTCCTGGCTCGACGAGGGCGAGGGCTACCTCCCGGCTGTCGAGATCGGCGCTCCCGTTCGTGGCGGCGGCATGGGGCGGATCATCGAGAGCCGCCATCCCGACTACACCCCGGGCATGTGGTGCGGCGGCGGGCTGCCGGGCTGGCAGGACTGGGTGGTCGCCGACGGCGACGACCCGTTCGTCAACGCGTTCCCGGCGGACCACGACGCCGTGTTCCAGATCGCCGTCATCGCATCGGCCGCAGCGACCGCTTACTTCGGCCTCACCGACCTCGGTGAGATCGAGGAGGGCGACAGCGTCCTCATCTCGGCCGCGGCCGGATCCACCGGGTCCGTCGCGGTGCAGACCGCTCGCAACCTCGGGGCCACCGTCGTGGGGATCGCGGGCAGCGACGAGAAGTGCCGGTGGGTCGAGTCGATCGGCGCCGAAGTCTGCCTCAACCGCCGCACGGAGGACCTCGCCGCCCGCCTGAAGGAGATCCGCCCGAAGGGCTTCGACATCTACTTCGACAACGTCGGCGGCGACATCCTCGACCTCGCCCTGCGCCGCCTCGCCATCGGCGCCCGCGTGGTCATCATCGGCGCCATCTCGATGTACAACGAGAAGGGGCGCCCGCCCGGCCCGTCGAACTACCTCAACCTCATCAACAAGCAGGCGAAGATGGTCGGCTTCCAGGGCATGGCCTACGTGCAGCGCTATCCCGAAGCCTGGGACCGCATGTGGGAGTGGCGCCGCGAGGGGAAGATGGATTTCGAGATCGACCTCCGGTACGGCCTCGAGAACTGTGTCGACCAACTGAATGCGCTCTTCACCGGCGCGAACACCGGCAAGGCGATGGTCCAGATCGCCGAGGACCCCGGCCCCGGTCCGTACTGACCCCGGACGCGGAGAAGCGGCGCCCGAAGGCGCCGCTTCCCCCACACTCGCTCTGGCTTACGCCAACGCGCTCTCTTCGGCGCTCTGGCTTACGCCAACGCGCTGCAGATGGTGTTCGTCAACAGCGTCGACACCACGTACGGGTCGGCGTTGGCGTTCGGGCGACGGTCCTCGATGTAGCCCTTGCCGTCCTGGGCGACCTGCCACGGGATGCGGATGGACGCACCGCGGTCCGACACGCCATAGCTGAACTGGTCGTAGCGCTGGGTCTCGTGATCGCCGGTGAGGCGATCCTCGATGCCGGGGCCGTAGCCGGCGAGATGGCGCTCGACGGCGCCGTCGGCTCCCATGGCCTCGCAGGCGGCGATGATCGGGTCGTACGACTCGCGCATCGCCTTCGTGCTGAAGTTGGTGTGCATACCGGCGCCGTTCCAGTCGCCCTTCATCGGCTTGGCCTCGATGCTCACCTCGACCTCGTAGTTCTCGGCGAGACGGTAGAGGAGGTAGCGGGCGATCCAGAGGTGGTCGCCGACCGTGACGGTGTCGGCCGGGCCGATCTGGAACTCCCACTGGCCGGGCATGACCTCGGCGTTGGTGCCCGAGATCGCCAGACCGGCATCGATGCACGCCTGGGTGTGCTGCTCGATCAGGTCACGACCGTGGATCTTGAGGGCGCCGACACCGCAGTAGTAGGGGCCCTGGGGCGCGGGGAAACCGTTCGGCGGGAAACCGGCCGGCCACCCGGTCTTCGGGTTGATGAGGGTGTACTCCTGCTCGAGACCGAACCAGGGCTCCTGGTCGCCGTACTTCTCGAGCGCCTCGCGGGCCGCGGCACGGGTGTTGGTCGGGTGCGGCGACAGGTCGGCCGTCAGGGCCGTCTCGCAGAGGACGAGGATGTTGTCGCCGCCCCGGATCGGGTCCGGGCACTGGAAAACCGGCTGGAGGACGACGTCGGAGTTGTCGCCGGTCGCCTGGTTGGTGCTGGAGCCGTCGTACCCCCAGATGCCGGGCTCCTTGCCGTCGGCGAGAATTCGGGTCTTGCCGCGGATCTCTCGGGTCGGCTCGCTGCCGTCGATCCACAGGTATTCAGCCTGATAGGCCATTGGTCGCCTCTCTTGAGGTATCGGTGGTTGATTGAGGACTCGCCGTTTCTACTCGCGATCATCCGATCACGCCCAGGCACGGCACTACGACTCGGTCTCCCGAACCGGACGCCAGGATTCCAAGGCGGGGTTTCCCGGCAATTACCCGTTTGTGAACGGCGTGTGAACGAACCCTTCGCGTGGGCGACGCTCGCCGTTGGGTCTGCCACAGTCATCAGGGCAAGCTTGTAGGTGCCACCCCGGGAGGCAACATGGAGCGCCAACAGGAATACGTCCTGCGCACGGTCGAAGAACGCGGTGTCCGGCTGATCCGGCTGTGGTTCACCGACGTCCTGGGCCAGCTCAAGTCGGTGGCGATCACACCGGCCGAACTCGACACCGCATTCGACGAGGGCGTGCAGTTCGACGGCACGGCGATCAACGGCTTCAGCCGTGTCCACGAATCCGACGTGCTCGCCCGTCCCGACGCGACCACGTTCGAGCTGCTGCCGTGGGCGAAGGAGGACGAGCCGTCCGCCCGCATGTTCTGCGACATCCAGAACCTGGACGAGACCCCGTTCGCCGGCGACCCCCGCCAGGTCCTGCGCCGCAATCTCGACGAGGCCCGCACCCAGGGCTATTCGTTCTTCGCCGCGCCGGAGGTCGAGTTCTTCTACTTCGCCTCGGGCGACCCGGCCCTCGGCAAGCCGGTCCCGCTCGACAAGGCGTCGTACTTCGACCTGACCACGTCGGACGTGTCGAGCGATCTGCGCAAGCGCACGATCCACATGCTCGAGGCCATGGGCATCCCGATCGAGTACTCGTTCCACGAGGACTCGCCGAGCCAGCACGAGATCGACCTCCGCTACACGGAGGCGCTCGACGTCGCCGACAACCTCATGACGATGCGCCTCGTCGTCAAGAAGATCGCACTGGAACGGGACTGCTACGCGACGTTCATGCCGAAGCCGCTCAACGGTGTCCAGGGCTCGGGCATGCACACCCACCTCTCCCTGTTCAAGGACGGCGAGAACGCCTTCCACGACGGCGACCACCCCTACGGCTGGTCCGAGACCGCCCGCATGTTCACCGCCGGCGTGCTGCACCACGCCCGCGAGATCACTGCGGTCACCAACCAGCTCGTCAACAGCTACAAACGCATCGCCGAGACCTCCGAAGCGCCGCCCTACGTCGCCTGGGCCCGCAACAACCGATCGGCGCTGGTGCGGGTGCCGGTCCGCAAGAAGGGCAAGCCGGAGTCCGCCCGCATCGAGTACCGGGCCCCGGATCCGGCGTGCAACCCCTACCTCGCGTTCTCGTTGCTGCTGGCCGCCGGCATGCGGGGCATCACCGAGCGCTACGAGCTCCCCGAGGAGACGAACGTCAACCTCTTCGATCTGAGCGACCGTGAGCGCAAGGACATCGGTATCGAGCCGCTGCCCCGCTCGCTCGACGAGGCACTCGACGTGATGGAGGGGTCGGACCTCGTCCGCAAGACCCTCGGCGACCACATCTTCGAGTGGTTCCTGCGCAACAAGCGCACCGAGTGGGCCGAGTACCAGTCGCAGGTCACGCCGTTCGAGCTGGAGCGCTACCTCCCGAGCACGTGATGGAACCGCTTCTCGTCTTCCCCGAGCCGGTCCCGCCGGAGCTCGCCCAGGCCCTCGACATCGGCGGCTGGACGTGGAAAGCCGCGGCCGACATCGACGCCGCCCGTCGCGACGAGCCGAACGACGGATGGGTCGGGGCGATCGTGTCGGCGACCGCCGGGTCCGACCTGGAGACGGCGCTGCGCTTCTGCCGCGCGATCCGCAACGGCGACGTCAACGTGGACGCCCTGCTGTTGCTCGTCAACGGTGGCCAGCTGATGGAGCTCGATCCCCGCGAGGACCTGTTCGACGACTTCTGCGTCCACCCCTTCCACCCCATCGAGTTCGAGACGCGTCTCAAGCACGTCTTCCGAAAGTCGGGCACGAGCGACGACGTCGACCTCATCGAGTACGGCCCGCTGGCCATGAACCTCGAGACGTACCAGGCGATCATCGAGGGCAAGCCGCTCGACCTGACCTACATGGAGTACGAGCTGTTGAAGTTCCTTGCCGCTCACCCCGGCAAGGTCTTCACCCGCGAGACCCTGCTCAACCGCGTGTGGGGCTACGACTACTACGGAGGTGCCCGCACCGTGGACGTCCACGTGCGTCGTCTCCGGGCCAAGCTCGGCGAGGAACACGCCAACCTCATCCAGACCATCCGCTCGGTCGGCTATTCCTTCGGCCGCTCCCGCTGGCTCTGACCCCGCTTCACCTGGGGTCTGACCCCCGCTTCACCTCGGGGCGTCAGGGCGCGAGCATGCGACAGAGCACGGCGACGAACGAGTCGTAGTCACCGTCGGTCTGCCCCGCCGCGGTGTCGGCCCGCTCCGACACGACGAACCCGTGGAGGGCCCGGCGCACGTTTCGCCCGGCCTGCGCCGCCGGTTCCCGATCGAGCCCGCGGGCCACGCCCAACAGCGCGAACACGCCGTCGAGTTCGCCGACGGCGTCGTCGAGCCCCGGTGCCTCGTCGACCCGCAACGCCGAGGACACGCGTCCCGGATACGCGGTCGCGTACGAGCGGTAGGCCGTGGCGACACTGCGCACCGCTTCGTCGCCGGCCCGCCCGATCGCGGCGTCACGCAGTTCGGAGGCCAACTCCCGGGTCGAGGCGATCGCGGCCGCTTCCTGCAGCCCGCGCAGGCCGTCGACGTGGGTGTAGAGGGCGGACGGGCCGACGCCGAGCTCGCGAGCGACGCTGGAGAGGCTCAACCCATCGGGGCCTGCGTCGTCCACGACCCGCAGGGCGGTCTCGATGATCTGGTCGAAATCGATGGTCACGCGGGGCATGGAGAAACTGTAGACACTTTCTCCATGTTTTGCTAGCTTTCTGAAATACAGAAAGGCTTTCATTCGTTGAAGGCCAGTGGAACATCCCGAAGATTCATCGAAAGGAGACGAGGATGCTCTTCAACAACGACCCCTTCCGTGAGTTCGACACCGTCTTCCGCCGGCTGGGCACGGGCTCGAGTCACCCGATGCCGATGGACGCCTATCGCCGGGGCGAGGACGTTTGGGTCCACGTCGACCTGCCCGGCGTGCCGGAGGACAGCCTCGACATCAATGTCGAGCGCAACGTCCTCACCATCGCCGCGGAACGCGACTGGGCCCCGGAGGAGGGCGATCGTCACTACCTCAACGAACGCGCACGAGGCAGCTTCCGCCGCCAGGTCCACCTCGGTGAAGGCCTCGACGCCGAAGGCATCGAAGCCGACCTGACGGACGGCGTGCTCTCCCTGCGCATCCCCGTGGCCGAGAAGGCCAAGCCCCGCAAGATCTCGATCGGCGTGGGCGGCCAGACGGCGATCGAGGCGGAGTCGACTCCGGCCTGATCCTTCGATCGGGAATCCGGCGAGGGCGGCCCTTCGGGGTCGCCCTCGTCGCGTCCCCCGTACTTTCTGGGGTCAGACCCCCGTACTTTCTGCGCTCAGGTGTATGGGTTCGAGTCGCTGAGCGCGAGGTACTCGTTGGGTTCGCCGTCCTCGGTCACGTTGTCGAGGTCGCGATCACGGCCGACGAGACCGCCGAGCGCGCCGGCGAGTCCGACCATGCTCATCAGGACACCCACCGGCATCACGATGACGAGTGCAACGACGATGACGATCGCTCCGACGTCCATGAGGGCCAGTCTGCCAGACCGGTCGGCGGCAGACCCACACCGCGGCTCAGACCGTGGCGATCGCCTCGATCTCGATGCGGGCGCCGATCGGCAGTTCCTTCACGGCGACGGCGGAGCGGGCCGGGCGATGGTCGCCGAACTCCTCCATGTAGATCTCGTTCATCGCCGCGTAGTCGTTCATGTCGGCGAGGAAGACCGTCGTCTTCACCACATCGCTCAGCGTCGCCCCGGCGGTGTTCAGCACCGATCGCAGGTTGATGAAGACCTGGCGCATCTCGGGCTCGAGACCGCCCTCGACCAGCGCTCCCCCGCTGATGCCGACCTGTCCGGCCGTGAAGAGGAGATCGCCGCCGCGGACGACGGGCGAGTAGGGACCAACGGGCGTGCTCATGGCGGCCACACTAGGTCGCCCCACGGCAACCGGACCTACGCTCCATCCATGGACGTCTCCGTGGCCGACATGATCCTCTTCTGCGAGCGGACCATCGACGGCATGCGCGCTTCGATCGACCGCCTGGACGATGCGACCGTCAACGCCCAGCCTCCGCTGCCGGAACCGAACTCGCCGTATCAGCTCGTCAACCACGCGCTGTCGGCGAGCGTCTGGTGGTGCGATCACGTCATCTGTGGGCATCCGAGCGACCGGCATCGCGACGCCGAGTTCACGTCGACCGGCACCGTGGCCGACCTCCGTCGGCAGGCGGACGACACGGTCGCCCGGCTCCGCCAACTGATCCCGGAGATCGAGTCCGCGACCGAACTCGCCGCGACCGCCCGCACCTCGATCCCGCTCGAGGCCGAGTGGACGGTCGGCACGGCCCTCGTTCACGCCTACGAGGAGCTCGCCCAGCACCTCGGCCACCTCGAGATCACGGTCGATCTCGTGTGCTGAAAGGTGGGACGGGACTCTGACCCCGCGTCCTGACCCCGCGTCCCAACTCAGGGAGCGGGCCAGGTGGGGGGGAAGTCGAGGGAGCGCCAGACGGCGGACGCGACGGCGGCGAAGGCGGCGTCGCTGACGGCGACGGCGGGGGCGTCCGTCTCCTCGATGACCACGTCGATCCTCGGCGTGTCGATCGCGCGCAGGACGCCGAAGCTGCGGATCGTCAGATCGTGGATCTCGCCCGCCTCATCGACCGTGAGCCGTTCGCTGGTGACCCAGCCCAGCGCCATGTGCGCGGCACCCGTGCAGTACGAGCGCAGCACCGTCTCGTCGAGCACCGCACCCGGCCGCACCGTCACCGTGATCGCGCCGTCGTCGCCGACCGCGGCCATCGCGGCTCCTCCGCCGGGCGCCTGGATCCAGCCGCCTCCGTCGCGCAGCGAGTCGAGCAGGACCGCGGCCTCGACCCAGCCCGCCCCGCGGATGTCGACGCTGGTGGGCGGACCGGGCACGTCGACCTCCTCGACCTCGAAGTCCGGTGCCACCGAGCGGATCGCGTCGGCGACCCCGTCGGTGCGGGCGACCCGCACGACGCCGCGACCGTCGGCCGCCACCCCGGCCGCGATGGGCGGCCGCTTGGCTCCCCGACGAACCGCGTCCTCGCGGGAGTACAGGACCCGCACGGCGCGGCCGTGCTCGTCCGCCAGCCGACGGGCGACGGCGCCGACCTCGCTCGCCGCCTTCGCCCCGAACGCGCCGCCGTTCGCCAGGGGCGAGGCCGCCTCGCCGCCCGGCTCGCACCAGGCGGCGTCGGTCTCCAGATAGGCGGGCTCCACCCACGAGGTGCGCAGCGTGCGGTCCCAGTCGCCGGCCGGGAGCTCGATCGGCGGGGGCGACTCCGCCGTCGTCCGTCGTCCCTGGATCTTGCCGGCTGCGGCCAGCGCCTCGGCTCGGGTGTCGGCAACCGCCCAGCCGTCGCCTTCGGCCATCGGCACGGCGACGAGCGCCCCCGCCGGCGCCATGTCATCCGCGAACCCACCCTGACCGAGCGCCACGAGCGGGCCGACGGACTGAGGGACGCCGCCTTCGAGCTCGGCTCGTGCCCGGGCCGCGTCCGTCGGCTCGCCTGCGGCCGCCGTCGGGAAGGCGACCCAGGCGTCCACGACCGGTTGCCATCCGGTGCATCGACAGAGGTGGGCCTGCAGCGACTTCTCGGCTGCCGCCCGGTCCTCGTGGTCGACGCCCTTGGCCCGAAGGCCTTCGTAGCGACAGATGATGCCCGGCGTGCAGAAGCCGCACTGGCTTCCTCCCGTCGCCGCGAAGGCATCGCCCCAGGCGGCGGAAACGCCGGCGGGCAGACCATCGACCGTGGTGATCTCGCGGTCCCGCACCCGCCGTACCGGCGTCACGCACGACACCCGCGGCTGCCCGTCCACGAGCACGGTGCAGCATCCGCACTGGCCCTGGGGCGAACAGCCGTCCTTCACCGATCGGACGCCCGCGACATCACGCAGGACGTCGAGCAACGTCGCGTGCTCGTCGGCGACCCCGACCTCACGGCCGTCGACCCGTAGCGTGAATCCGTCGGTCATCGGCCGCACGCTACCGGGCGGTCCCGCCGACCCGAGGGGTGGTCGACGGGCCGAGCCGATTACCGTTTCACCCATGGCCGCACTCGATCGTCGCACGTTCCTCGTCGGAGCCGCCGGGGCCGCCGGCCTCGTGGGCGCCGGCTCGCTCCTCGCCGCGTGTGGCGATGACGGCGGCCCGCCGGAGATCACCACCGGCTTCCTGGTGCCCACCTCACCCGACGGTTTCGTCGGACCCTCCGTGATCGTGGCGGGCGTGGAACAGCGCATCGCCTACGTGCTCCACGACGGCGAGCAAGTCCTTCGCGGCGATGCCCCCGCCACCGCCGAGATCGGCATCTTCCAGGACGGCGAACAGGTCGCCGGCGGTGTCATCGAGCGACGCAACACCGGCCCGGCGTCGCTCCCCCAGTTCGAGATGGCGTCGTACTATCCGGTGCTCTTCACGCCGTCGGTCCCCGGCGTCTACCAGGCCCGATGGCTCGACGGCGGCGACGAGACCGGCCGCCAGTTCGCCGTCCTGACCGCGGGCGAGACGGCCGTCCCCCAGCCCGGCGACCGCCTGCCCGAGATCCACACCGCGACCACGGACGACCTCCGCGGCATCGCCGACCTGTGCACCCGGGGCGACGACTGCCCGTTCCACGGCACCGATCTCGCCGCCGCCGTCGCCGCGGGCGACAAGCCGATCGTGCTGAGCATCTCGACGCCGGGGTTCTGTCAGACCGAGATCTGCGGGCCGGTGATCGAGCTGCTGATCGAGGTCGCGGCCGAGCGGGACGACCTCCACGTCATCCACGCCGAGGTCTATGTGGACGCCCAGGCCGCGGTCAACGACGGGACATTCCCCGGCCCCACGGTGGACATCGTGAACGAGTGGCAGTTGCCCTTCGAGCCGGTGCTGATCGCGGCGCGCGCGGACGGCACGATCGTGCGCCGCCTCGACGCGACCTACGACCGCTCCGAGCTCGACGAGACGCTCGCCCTGCTCTGAGCCGCGTCCGGTCCGTCAGTCGACGAGCGCCCGCCGCAGCGCGCCGAGCATGTCCCGGGCGGCGCGCTTGCTGACCGCCGCCTCCCTGACCAGCGCGGATCCGTGGAACGTGCCGGGGTAGGCGTGGAGCTCGGTCGACACCCCCGCCTGGAGGAGCCGGGTCGCGTAGATCAGTCCCTCGTCGCGCAGCGGATCGAACTCCATGACCGAGACGAACGCCGGCGGGAGGCCGGCGAGATCTTCGGCGCGGGCCGGCGCGGCATAGGGCGAGACGTCCGGCGAGCCGGGGAGATCGTCGCCGCCGAGATACCAGCTCCAGCTGCGCTCGGCGTTGGGGCGGTTCCACAGCGGCGTGTCGGTGAACTCGACCATCGACGGCGTGTCGAGCCGGTCGTCCAGCTCCGGGATCTCGAGCAGTTGGAAGCACAGGGACGGCCCGCCCCGATCGCGGGCCAGCAGGGCGGTCGCGGCGGCGAGGCCTCCGCCCGCGCTCTGGCCGGAGATCGCGATCCGGTCCGCGTCGACCCCCAGATCGGCCGCGTTGTCCGCCAGCCACACCAGCGCGGCGTAGCAGTCCTCGACGCCCGCGGGGTACGGGTCCTCCGGCGCGAGCCGGTAGTCGACGGACACCACGACCGCCGGGAACTCCGCGGCGATCTGGTCGCAGAGGGCGTCCGTCATGTCGAGCGAGCCGATGATGAACCCGCCCCCGTGGATCTGGAGCAGGCCCGGCAGGGCGGCCTCCGGCTCCTCGACCGGACGGTAGATCCGCACGAGCACGTCCGGATCGCCGGCGCAGCCCGGAATGTGGCGGTCCTCGCGGACGACGTCGCCGCGCGGCGCGACGGCGACGCTCCAGGACGCACCCTCGGCCCGAAGCGCTGCCATCTCCTCGGCACCCGGCCAGTCGATGGACGTCGGCAACAGCGGAAGCATCTCCGCGAAGTCAGGGTCGAAGGCGCGCTCGGTCATGGCGCGCGACGGTAGTCAGGCAGCCCGCAGTCGGGCCAGAAGCCGGCTCAGCTGAAGGACTGGCCGCAGCCGCAGGTGCGCTGGGCGTTGGGGTTGTCGATCGCGAACCCCGCGTCCTGGAGGCCGTCCTTGTAGTCGAGGGTCGCGCCCTCGAGCAGCTGGGCGGACGACGGGTCCACGACGACCTCGATCGAGCCGAACGACTTCGTCATGTCGTCCGCGGCACGGTCGGTGTCGAAGTACATCTCGTACGAGAAGCCGGAGCACCCGCCGGGACGCACGGCAACACGAAGGGCGAGGCCCTCTTCACCTTCGGCGGTGATGAGCTCGTCGACCTTGTTCACGGCGTTGTCGGTGAGGGTGATCATGCGTACGTCTCCTCAGAGGGGTCTGGTCGTTCGAACATCAGTGTACCCGTCGGTATTCCCGACATGCATCTGAAGGACGACGGGCGGCCGACGGGGCGGGCCACCGGTACCCTGGAGACGTGGCCGATCCCGCACTCCCGACCCCCGACGACGTCATGGGGCTGCTGCGCGGGGTGATCGATCCCGAGCTCGGCAGCGACATCGTCGAGCTCGGCATGGCCAAGGGCGCGACCGTGAGCGACGACGGGCACATCGCCCTCGACATCGCGCTGACCACCAGCGGATGCCCGCTCCGGGCCCAGATCCAGAAGGACATCCGCACCCGACTGACCAGCCTTCCCGGCGTCACCCGCGTCACCATCTCGTGGGGCGAGCTCACCCAGGACGAACGGTCCGAGGCGATGTCGAAGGCCCGTTTCAACGTGAGCCAGATCGCGCCGGACACCGCCGTGCCGCCGACCACCAAGGTGATCATGATCGCCTCGGGCAAGGGCGGCGTGGGCAAATCCTCGATCACCACCAACCTCGCCGCCGCGCTCGCCGAGAAGGGCTACGCGGTCGGCGTGATGGACGCCGACATCTGGGGATTCTCGGTCCCTCGCATGCTCGGCGTCGAGGGCGACCTGCTCGCGATGGAAGGCAAGATCCGCCCGCTCGTGCGGGAGATCGGGGCCGGTCGGCTCGAGGTCGTGTCGATGGGCTTTCTCGTCGACCAGCAGGACTCCGCGCTCATGTGGCGCGGGTTGATGCTGAACCGTGCCGTCCAGCACTTCTGCGAGGACGTGGCCTGGTCCGACGACCTCGACTACCTGCTCATCGACATGCCGCCGGGCACCGGCGACGTCCAGATGGGCCTCGCCAGGATGCTGCCCCGGGCCGAGATGATCATCGTCACCACACCGGCCGGCAACGCCCAGAAGGTCGCGGCGCGGGTGGCCGACATGGGCCGGAAGAACTATCTCCGCATCGTTGGAGTGATCGAGAAC
The DNA here is from genome assembly GCA_033344915.1 of Acidimicrobiales bacterium. NCBI lineage: Bacteria > Bacillati > Actinomycetota > Acidimicrobiia > Acidimicrobiales > Acidimicrobiales bacterium. Next base: position 3,842,161 of record JAWPML010000001.1, on the reverse strand, counting down.
ATGAGCGAGTTCGTGGCGCCCGACGGCAGCCGCCACGCCTTGTTCGGTGCCGGCGGTGGCGAAGCCCTGGCGACTGACGTGGGCGTCCCCCTGCTCGGGCGGATCCCGATCGAGCCGGTGGTCAGCGAAGGCGGCGACATCGGCGAACCCGCCGTGCTCGGTGACGGAGCGGCCGCCGAGGCGTTGCGGGCGATTGCCACCGCCATCGCCGAGGAGCACATCCCTCCGGTCGAGATGGCCGGGTGCAGCGCCCGCATGCTCGACGCGGCGATGGCCGCCCTCGACGAGATGGACGCCGTCGACGACGACAACGTGGCCTGACCCGCACCCTCAATTCGGCACCCGCCAATGCCGATTGAACACTGTGGGAATGCAGGCTGGTCCGGCGACATGACGGCGTGGAACCGCCGGGTCGCGGCTGCCACGCGGGTCCGGGAGGTGGGCGACCCCGACGCGCTCGAGGACCGTCTGCGCTCGCTGGGTCTCCCCACCGGCATGCACCCGGACGACATCGTCGCCGTCGCGACGCTCCTGCGGATCGCTGAATCGCGCGGCACGGGCTTCGGCACCACGCTGCTCGCTCGCGTCGCCGACGCGGACGGATCGACCCGCGAGCTCAAGATCGTCGTCCTCGGCAACGAGGGCGGTGCCACGACGCTGTGCGGCAACGCCGTCGCCGAGATCCACGTCGACGAACTCACGGGGCTCCCCCGCCGCGAGTACGCGATGGCGGCGATCGACCGAGCGCTCCAGGCCTCGCTCACGGGCGAGGCGAGCGTTGCGGTGTTCTCGATCGACATCGACCGGTTCAAGACCGTCAACGACAGCCGGGGCTTTCGCGAGGGTGACGAGGCGCTGGTCGCCCTCGCTCGGGCGTTGGCGCAGCAGCTGCGACCCGACGACACACTCACCCGGGTCGGCGGCGACGAGTTCGCGATCATCTGTCCGGAGATCTTCGGGGTCGCCGAGGCGATGACCGTGGCCGAGCGCTTCCGGGCGTGCTGCACGGAGGCGCCGATCGACAGCCCGCTGGCCGCCCTGACCGTGTCCATCGGCGTGAGCCTCGGCCGCGCCGACCGCAACGCCGAGGCGATGATGCGCGACGCCGAGACGGCGCTGTACCAGGCGAAGGGACTCGGCCGGGACCGTTGCGAGGTGTTCGACGACGAACTCCGCACCAAGGCCGAGCGTCGCATCACCGTGGACCAGCAGTTGCGCGGGGCGCTCGACGGCGACGGGATCCAGGTCCACTACCAGCCCATCGTCGACACCGGGACCCGCCGCATCGTCGGCGTCGAGGCCCTGCTCCGCATCGTCGGCCCGGACGGCGAACACCTCAACCCCCGCGAGCTGGTGGGCGCCGCGGAGGACGGCGGGCTCATCCGCCGGATCGAGGAGACGGTGCTCCAGCGGGGCGCCGCGACCATGCTCGACCTGCCCGAGACCGACGAGCCGTTGTTCCTGTCCGTGAACGTGTCCGATCGGCAGCTCGCCGACAGCCGCTTCCCGCTCGCCCTCGCCCGCACGCTCAACACCGCCGGGCTCGCCGCCGAGCAGCTCCATCTCGAGATCAACCGTGCGATCCTCGAACGCAAGGGCGCCGCCGTCCGCCTCGTCACTCAACTGCGCGCCCTCGGCGTCGTCGTCGCCATCGACGAGTTCATCGGCACGAGCGAAGCCGAGCTCGTGGTGCCGGACGGCGTCGATCTGGTCAAGCTCGACAAGCGACTCGTGCACGGGGTGCACGGTGAGCGCGGCCGGGCCCGGGCCGAGCTCGTCATCGGGGGAATCCTGGAACGGGGACTGGACGCCTGCGCGGTGGGCGTCGAGACGGACGACGACCTGCGCGTCATCGAGGAGCTCGGTTGCCGGTACGCCCAGGGCTATCTGATCTCGCCGCCGGTCGACGCGCAGCAGCTGCGCAACCTCATCCGCGATCAGCGCTGATCAGTCGGAGATCGGACCGAGTTCGATCGCGCCGGGCGGTTCGTCACCGTTCGGATCCGTGGGGGTGACGTCGGTCGCGTCGGCGTCGGTGTAACCGCCGAACCCTCGGCCGGGGGCGAAACCCGGACCGAAGGCCGTGCCCCCGACGGTGATCCGTCCGGCGAACCGCTTCTTGAGGATCTCCCGTACCAGGACGCGGGTGGGCGGCAACAGGAGCAGCAGCCCGAGGCCGTCCGTCAGGAAACCGGGCGTCAGCATGAGGGCGCCCGCGAGGAGCACGAGCATGCCGTCGATCAGCGGATTCGTGGGGAGCTCGCCCCGGCTGAGCTGCGCCTGGAGTTTGCGGAGGATAGACATCCCCTCGCGGCGGACGAGCCACGCGCCGATGGCGCTGTCCAGCACGAGGAGACCAAAGGTCTGCCAGCCACCCAGCACCGAGTTGACCTGGACGATGAGCCAGATCTCGGTGAGCGTCACGATGCCGAAGAGCAACAGGAGGAAGCCGAACACGGAGTCAGCTTAGGCTTGGCGCCATGTTCCGCGACCTCGCCGATCTTCGCGCCGAGGCGATCGAGGCCGCGCTCGTCGGCGCCGGTGCCGCCGCCGGGACCGTCGTCGAGGCCCGGGTGGAACCGGTCGAGGAGGGCGCCGGATTCCTGAGCACGCTGGCTCGCGTACACCTCGTGTGGGACGGCGAAGGACCGTCGTCGGTGGTCGCCAAGCTCCCCGCGTCGATCCCCGCGAACCAGGAGATCGTGGACCGGTTCGGCTACGACCGACGCGAGGCCGGGGTCTATCGCGAGCTCCGGCCCTCGGAACGGGCGCCGGCGCCGGAGGTCCTCGCGCAGCACTGGGACGACGCCACCGGTCGCGGCTGGCTCCTGCTCGAGGACCTCGGCGACCATCGCGCCGGCGACTCGATCGCCGGCGCGACCGACGAGGAGGCGACCGCGGTGGCGCGAACGCTGGCGCGCTGGCACGCAGCCTTCTGGAACGACCCGACCCTCGACGGCCGGGCGTGGCTCCCGGCGTCGACCGACGCCGTGGTCGCGGGCTACGGCCAGATCTTCGACCTCACCTGGTCGATGTGTGTCGACAAGCTCGGGGATCTCGCCCCCGGACTCGCCGATGCGGCGCACGCCGGTCGCACCTGGTTCGACGTCGCCGTCGACGAGTTCTCGCGAGGCGATCGCACGGTCGTCCACGGGGACGCCCGGCTCGACAACTTCCGGTTCGGTCCGACCGGGGCCGTCGCGCTCGACTTCCAGCTCGCAGCCCACGGGCGGGGCGTCTACGACCTCGCGTTCTTCTGCGCGGGTTCACTCGCCACCGAGAGCCGACGCCGGCTCGAACCCGACCTCGTGCGGGAGTACCGGGTCACCCTGGCGAGCCACGGGATCACGGTGGACGAGGACGAGTTGTGGCGTGACTACCGCCTCGGCCACATGCTCAACCTGCCGAATCCGGTGAGCGCCATCGCGGTCGTCACGCCGGCGGACGAGCGCGGCGCGGAGTTCCTCCGCCGCAACGCCACGCGGGGTCTCGCTGCGGTGGCAGACCATGTCGGACTCCTAGGCTGAGCGCACCGTGACCGATTCGACACCGTCCGAGCGCCCGCCCTCCGTCGACAAGCTGGCGCGCTCGATCGCCGACGTCGATCTTCCCCACCCCCTCCTCGTCGACGCCGCCCGCGCCGCGATCGACGGCGGCGAGCCGGACCGTGCCCGCGATCTCGCGCTCGAGGCGAGCCGGCGGATGCTCACCCCGGTCATCAACGGCACCGGCACCCTGCTGCACACCAACCTCGGCCGCGCCCCGCTCGCCTGGGAACAAGCCGCCACCTACTCGAACCTGGAGCTCGACCTCACCACCGGCGAGCGCGGGTCACGCATGGCCACCGCCCCTGCGCTCATCGCCCGCGCCTGTGGTGCCGAAGCGGCGATCGTCGTGAACAATTGCGCGGCCGCGGTGATGCTGGTGCTCGCCGGGCTCGCCGACGGCCGTGGCGTCGTGGTGTCGCGCAGCGAGCTGGTCGAGATCGGCGGCGGCTTCCGCATCCCCGACGTGATGGCGCGATCCGGTGCTCGCCTGATCGAGGTCGGCACGACCAACCGCACCCGGCTCGCGGACTTCCGGCGAGCGGTGGAGGAGCACGGCGACGGGGCGGGCGTCATCCTCCAGGTCCACCAGTCGAACTACCGGATCGTCGGATTCACCGAAGCGCCCCGCACCGCGGAGTTGGCCACCCTCGATCGCCCGCTGGTGGTCGACATCGGTTCGGGCCTGCTCGATTCGCGGTGCGGCTGGCTGTCGGGCGGGCCCCCGGGATGGCTCGCGGAGGAGCCGGCCGCCCGCCAGACGCTCGAAGCGGGCGCCGATCTGATCACCTTCTCGGGCGACAAGCTCTTCGGCGGCCCGCAGGCGGGGATCATCGCCGGCCGGGCGGACCTCATCGACACGATCTCGCGCCACCCGCTCGCCCGGGCGCTGCGCCCCGGCAGCCTGGTCCTCGGCGCGTTGCAGGCGACCGCGCTCGCCTACCTCGCCGGCGACGGCGACGCGATCCCCTTCTGGCGCATGGTCGCGATCCCGGTCGGCGAGCTGCGTGACCGGGCCGCCGCGATCGGCGTGGGCACGGTGGTCGACACCGAGGCGACGCCCGGAGGCGGCACCCTGCCGGAAGTCGGTTTCCCGTCGGCGGGCATCGCCGTCGAGGGCGACCATCGCGAGACGCTGCGTCAGCGGGAGCGACCGCTCGTCGCCCGGGTGGCCGACGGACGCACCATCGTCGACCTGCGCACGGTCGACCCGGCCGACGACGACGAGGTCGGCGCGGCACTCGGCGGTCTCTGAGCCACCGATGCACGTCGTCGCCACCGCCGGACACGTCGACCACGGCAAGTCCACCCTCGTCAAGGCCCTCACCGGCACCGACCCCGACCGCCTCGCCGAGGAGAAGGAACGCGGGCTCACGATCGACCTCGGCTTCGCGTCCGCCAAGCTCCCGAGCGGCCGGGGCGTGGCGTTCATCGACGTACCCGGCCATGTCCGCTTCCTGAAGAACATGCTCGCCGGCGTCGGCAGCGTCGACGCCTGTGCCTTCGTCGTCGCGGCGACCGAAGGCTGGAAGCCGCAATCCGAGGAACACCTCCGCATCCTGTCGTTGCTCGGGATCGAGCACGGACTCATCGCCCTCACCAAGGTGGGTCTGGCGGACGACGAACTCCGTGAGCTGGCTGCGCTCGAGATCGCGGATCGCGTGGCGGGCACCTTCCTCGAGGACGCGCCGATCGTCGAGGTCGACGCCCTCGACGGCACCGGGGTGGACGACCTCCGCGCCGCGCTCGACGCCCTGCTCGACACCACGCCGACCGCAGCCGACCACAAGCGTCCCCGGCTCTGGATCGATCGTGTCTTCGCCGCCAAGGGTTCCGGCACGGTGGTCACCGGCACGCTCACCGGCGGCATGATCCGCGTCGACGACGAACTGCTCGTGCTGCCCCAACGTCACGGGGTGCGGGTCCGCGCCCTCCAGAGTCTTCATGCCGAACGGACGAAGGTCGGGCCCGGCAACCGGGTCGCCGTGAACCTCACCGGCGTGAGCCACGATCAGCTCGGGCGGGGCGACGTGCTCGTGCGCGACGGCGAGTGGCACGTCACCTCCCGCGTGGATGGTCGGCTCCAGGTGCTCGACGCGCTGGACCACGCCGTCACCCGGCGGGGCGCCCACGTGGCCTACATCGGCTCGGGCGAACATCCGGCGCGCGTGCGGGTGCTCGGCCCCCGCGAGATCGCGCCCGGGGCCACCGGGGCCGTGCGCATCCACCTCCCCGTCGGGCTTCCGCTGCTCCCCGGCGATCGCTTCATCCTCCGCGAGTCCGGCCGGGGGGAGACCCTCGGCGGCGGCGAGATCCTGGACGTCGACCCGCTCGTCGCCGCGGCGTCGGCGGTACCCGATCGGTCCGTCGACCGGGTGATCGCCGAGCGGGGCCTCGTCGAGGTGGACCATCTCTTCCGCCTCACCGGCGAACGTCGCGAGCCCGACATCGGCCGCTGGGCGGTCGACCCCGACCGCCTCGCGACGACGCAGGCGGACCTGCGCACCCGGGTGGACGACGCCGGTCCGTTGGGCCTCGACATCGCGACGCTCGACGAGTTCGAACGGGCCGTGCTCGACACCCTCGACGGTGTGCAGACCGACGGCGGACATGCGCGCGTGGCCGACGCCGCCGACCCCCTCGCCGACCACTCGTTCCTCGCCGAGCTCGAGGCGGCGCCGTTCAACCCACCGGATCCGGCGGGGGTCGACCGAGCCGAGCTCCGCGAGCTGGTGCGGCGCGGCGATGTGGTCGAGGAGGACGGCGTCTACTTCGCCCGCTCGGCGATCGACGCCGCCGCCCGGGTGGTCGCCGGCCTGCTCGCCGCGGCGCCCGACGGCGTGACCGTGGCGGAGATGCGCGACGCCTGGGGGACCTCACGCAAGTTCGCGATCCCGCTCGTGACGGTGCTGGACGACAACGGCATCACCCGCCGGCGCGACGACCTGCGCATCGCCGGGCCCCGTCTGCCAGAGGTCTGAGGATCAGACCGTGAGCAACTCGCGGCGCTCGCTCTCCGAGAGCCCGCCCCAGATCCCGTGCTGCTCCCGGATCGTGAGGGCGTAGGACAGACAGTGCTCGCGCACCGAACAGGTCTCGCAGATCGCTTTGGCGTTGCGTTCGCGGAACCGTTTCTCGTCTCGCCGTTCCGGCGCGGCGGGTGGGAAAAACACCGCCGCCTGAGGGCCCCGACAGGCAGCCTTCAGCTGCCATTCGGCCTCGACATTCCGCACTGTCATACGCTCTCCCGTTCTCCTGGCCTTGGCTTACCAGCCCTGAGACGGATGTCACAACCGCTCTTCGCGGTCGTTTCCGAAAACCGACCACCGCGCGTGATCTGAACGCTGATCGGCGCCCTGAACAGGGGTGATCGGTGACGCGCGGATGACAGCACCGCTGCAGCATCGCTCCCATGCGCGGTACCGTCGCCCTCCCATGGATGTCGGGATGAGTCGGCCATTTCGCGCCCAACCACCGGAACTCACCGACGCCCTTCTGCGGCCGGCCGTGCTGCGTCGGCTCCTCGCCCGTTTCGAGGCGCGGGTCCTGGTCGTGCGGGCGAGCGCCGGATTCGGCAAGACGACCGCCCTCGCCCAGGCCGTCGACCAGAACCGCCTCGCCCCCCGCGGCCGCGACGCCTGGATCGGCTGCGAGCCCGGCGACGCGGACGGCTCCCATCTGTTGCGCGGGGTGGCCGCGTCGCTCGACCTCCCGCCCGACAGCGACGTCGAGGACGTCGCCGAAGCCGTCGCCGCCGCGAGCCCCGCCCAGATCTGTCTCGTGTTCGACGACGTCCACGAGATCCCGGAGGCGTCGAGTGGGGCCGACGTGCTCACCGCGATCGTCGCGGACCTGCCGGCGAACGGACACGTGCTGCTCGCCGGCCGCCACGAGCCGCCCCTCAGCCTCGCCCGCCTCGACGCCCAGGGACGGGTCGAACGCCTCGGTGAGGAGGACCTCACCCTCGATCGCAGCGAGCTCGTCGAGCTCGCCAGCCGCGGCGGACGAGCAATCGAGGAGATCGACGATCTCGGTGGCTGGCCGGCCCTGGTCGCCCTCGCCCTTCGATCGGGAGCCGTCAACCGGTTCCTCAACGAGGAGGTCATCGCCACGCTCACCGCCGATCAGCGCGAAGTCCTGGCCCTCGTCGTCGCGCTCGGCGGTGCGGACGACACGCTGCTCACGACCCTCACGGGAATCGACGCGGGCCGGGCGATCGGGGAACTCCCGATGGTCCAACACAGCGACGGTTGGTACGAGGCCCACGCCCTCTGGCGCCAGGTCTTCACCGCCGAGGAGATCGAGCGGACCCGCGATCGCCATCAGCGGGCCGCGATCCAGCACCTCCTCGACACCGGCCAGCCCGGTCGCGCCGTCGACCTCGCGAACCGGGCCCGGCAGAGCGACCTCGCGCTCGCGGCGCTGCGGGCGACGCTGGCCGCCGGTCAGGTCGAGGATGTCGACGTGCTCGGCCGCTGGCTCGCCGCGGCCCCCGACGACGTCCGCCGACACCCGATCGCCGCACACATCGAGGGGCTGATCGAGCAGGCGATCGATCCGACCACCGAGCACTGCCTCGAACTGTTCCGGCGGGCGGCCGACGGCTACGAAGCGCTCGGCGAGCGGGACGGGCTCGTGAACGCGCTCGCCGAGGTCGGCTTCTGGTTCCACATCCAGCGCGACCCCGCCAACCTGATCGGGGTCGCGCAGCGGATGCAGGAGCTCGCGGATCAGGGTGTTGCGGCGGCCGTCCCCTACACCGATGTGACCCAGGCGTTCGCCGGCATCGCCCAGGGCGACCCTGAGGCGATCCTCGCTGCCGTCCGACGGGCCCGGACCGCGCCGATGACCGGTCGCTTCCGGGCGATCGCGGACTGGCTCGAGTACCAGGCTCGCGAGCTCATGGGCGAGAGCGACGTCGCCCTCGCCGACCGGTATCTCGACGGCGCCGGCGCCATCCGCGGCACCGAGGTCATCGCGATCGCGGCCCGCTGGCGAGCCGGCCGGATCGAGGAACTCCTCGACGACCCCGAGGCCTGGCAGACGCGGTCCGGCTCGGACCGCGCCCGGTTCCTGTGCCACGCGTGGATGTCGGCCGTCCTGGCCGGAGCCGGCCGGGTCGACGAGGGCGAGCAGCACTGGCGTCTCGCGAGTCGCTTCGCCGGCGAACGGGGCGCCGCCCAGGTCGAGATCACCCTCGGCCTGCCCGAGCTGCTGATCGTGCACGAACGCGGCGACACGAAGCGGGCGAGCGAGATGCTCGCCGATCTGCTGGATCGGCTCCCCCTCGCGGGCAACACCCGACTCTCGTACAACGGGTCCGGTGCCCTCATCGCCCGCTATCTGCCCGAACGCCTCGCCGGTCTGACCATCCCGCTGCCGGATCGCGACACGGCGCCCGGGCTCGCGCTCGGGGAGATGGACGCCACGGGTTCGCTCGACGCGATGAGCGCCGTCCCCTGGCCCGAGCACCCCGGCATGGTCCTGTCCTCGCTCTTCCTGCGCACGAGCTGCGAGTTCGTCTGCGCCGGGTGGGCGGCGGGCCGACCCGAGGCGAAGCCCACCGCCGACTGGCTGCTGGAGGTGATCGGCGACCCGGCTCGCGAGCGGTTCCGGGACTGGACCGAGCATCCGCACCCGGACGTCGCGGCGGCCGCCAAGGAGATCCTGGCCTCCGTGCCGCTGCCGCCCACGGCGAGCCGCACGCTCCGGCTGCTCGGGGCCGAGCGACTGGAGATCGGCGGCGTCGAGAGCGACCACGACGACTGGCGCCGCGAACGGGTCCGTTCCCTGCTCGGCTATCTGGTCGTCCATCCCGACGCCACCCGGGACGCGATCATGGCCGCCCTCTGGCCCGACGCGAACGAGGATGCGGCCCGCCGCAGCCTGCGTTCGACCCTCAATCTGCTGCTCGGTGTGCTGGAGGAAGGGCGGGCCGGTGGTGACGCCGCGTATTTCGTCCGAGCCGATTCGAGCCGGGTCCGCCTCGCCGGCCACGACCGGCTGGAGGTCGATGTCTGGCGTTTCGATTCTCTCCTCGACGAGGCCGCCCAGCTCGAGGAGGACGGCGCCCCGAGCCTCGCCCTCGACTGTCTGAGCGAGGCCATCGACCTCTACCGCGGCGATCTCCTCGCCGGCGTCCTCGAGGGGGAGTGGCTCCATCTCGAGCGCCAGCGCCTGCATGTGCGCTTCGTGCGGGCGTCGGTGCGGGCAGCCGAACTGATGCTGGCGCACGACCGCGCCGATGACGCGATCGCGCTGGCGAGCCGGCTGGTGCAGGTCGAACCCTGGTCCGAACCGGCCCATCGATCCCTGATCGCCGGACACCTCCAGCGGGGCGATCGCGCCGCCGCGTTCCGCGCCATGCAGCAGTGCCACGAGATGCTGGAGGAGGTCGGCGGTCCCGTCGACGAGCTCACCGCGATGCTGGAGCGACGCCTGGCGGGCAGCTGACGGCGGCACGGCTGGGACTGTCCGGCCGGCCCGTCTGGCGATCCGCCGGAAGCCCCTCCATACTCGACGGCCATGGGGCGAAAGCGTTGCTTGGGACTGATCGCGGCGGTGTGCGCCACCGGCGCACTCCTGCTCACCGGGCCGGCCGGGGGAGCCGTCAGCGGGTCACCACCGGACGGCGCGCCGACGGCGGGTGTGCCCGACACGCTGCCGCCGGTGGAGCCCGGCTCGGCCCTGCTCGGCTGTGAACGAGCGGCCGATCGCGTGGTCCTCACGGCGTCGACCCACCTCGATGCGTCGTGCGACTGGACCGCGGGATTCGAGATCAACACGTCGGATGTCGTCCTCGACTGTCGCGGCGCCACGATCCGCAAGACCGGTGGCGGCCGCGGCATCGAGATCTCCACACCGATCGACACCGCGCTGGTGGGCGTCACCGTTCGCAATTGTCGCGTCGAGGGATTCCTCAACAGCCTGCGGGTGACCCGGGACGGGTTCCGGCTACTCGAGCCGGGCGTCGAGTACGAGAACGGCCTGACCGGAGTGGTCATCGAACACAGCGAGTTCCGCGACTCGCGCGGTGTCGGGATCTTCATCGACGGCTACGTCAGCGATGCGACGATCCGCAACAGCGTGGTGCAACGGGCCGGCAGCGCCGGCATCTATCTGGAGACGGGCAGCCGCCGGTCAACGGTCGAACACAATCAACTGCTCGACAACGGGTTCCGCGAGAACGGACCGGGCGGCCAGCTGACGGAGTTCGCCGGCACCACATGGCGGTTCTGGGGGGCCGGCCGCGAGGGCGTGGCCATCGACGGCAGCTACGAGAACGTCGTCGTCGGCAACCACTTCGAGGGAAACAGCCACGGTGGGATCCTGCTCTACACGAACTGTGGCGAGTTCCCGGATTCGGGCGTGTGGTTCGACCGGCGGTGGCCGTCGGACCGCAACCGCATCGAGGCCAACACCTTCGTCGGCGGGCTCAACGGGGTGTGGGTCGGCCAACGGATGTCCGAGAACACCCTGCCGATGGAGTGCACCAAGCCGGCCTACGTCGAGTCGGGCCTCACGCGGATCACGCTGGACTACGCCGCCGACAACACCATCGTCGACAACCACTTCATCGACGTGACCTACGGCGTGCGCATCGAGGACGACGGCACGCAGGTGATCGGCAACACCTTCGAGGCGGACGACCCGACCCACCACGCGATCATCGTCGGCACGGAGTACCGGACCGCCGTGCTCGACCACCCCGTGCGCGACACGGTCATCGAAGCGAACCGGGCGATGATCGCCGGCAACGACGACCCGTACCGCTGGATCCACGGCTACGACGGGCTGCGGATGGTCGGCAACGAGAGCCACGGCGAGCCCACCGGCATCTGCCCAGGCGAGCAACCGCCCCGGCTCGCGCTCATCTGGGTGATCACAGCAGTGCCCGAGCCTCCCGGCACGCCACCCCAGGATCCGCCGATCCCGGTCGTGCATCCCGAACTCGGCGCCATCGAGCCGTGTCCGGACGGGCCGACGCCGCGCGTTGCGCCGGCATGGGCCGAGGCCGACGAGAGCGACGGCACGCTGCGGATCCCGGTCGAGCTGTCGTCCCCGGCCGACCGCACGGTCACGGCGACGTGGGTCACCGCGACGGTGGACAGCGACGGGTGGGCGACCCTCGGCGAGGACGTCGTCATCGAGAAGCACGGCACGATCGAGTTCGACCCCGGCCAGACACTGACGCACGTGGAGATCGCGCTGATCGACGACAAGCGCGCGGAGGCCGACGAGTGGGTCGTCGCCCGACTCACGTCGGTCGACGGCGCGCTGCCGGGCGGGTTCTACGGCCTCGGATTCGGCCGGATCCTCGACGACGACTAGTCGGAGCTCTTGGCGCCACCGAGGCTCACACCCCGGTCGGCGCCCCGTTGCAGCATCCGGGCGACGACGCCGACGGGCATGAAATGCGACACGAACTGGGCGGGCCGGCTCGCCTTGCCGTAGACGATTCGGCGCTTGTTCTTCCGAATGCCCTCGATGACCTTCTTGGCGATGTCGTTCGGCGGCGTGACCAGCAGATCCTTGGCGTCCTCCTCGGCGGTCGTGCCCTTCACGATGTTCGTGTCGATGCCACCGGGATGCACGAGGTGGACCTGGATGTGCGACTTCGCCAGCTCCGCCATGAGCACCTCGGTGTAGCCGCGGACTGCGAACTTCGTCGCGCAATAGTCGGCGTTGCCCGGCGCGCCGATCATCCCGAAGATGCTCGACACGTTCACGAGCGCCGCGTCCGCCACGGCCTCCAGCTGGGGCATGAAGGCGAGCGTGCCGTGGACGACGCCGTAGTAGTTGACGGCGAAGACCCGCTCGTGATCCTTCACGGACATCTCGGCGCCCGGCACCATGCCGCCCGCGATGCCGGCGTTGTTGAGCACGATGTTGGCGTTGCCCAGCGCGCCCCGCGAGGCGTCCGCGAACTCCCGCATGGCCTGCTCGTCCGCCACGTCGACCGTCGCGGCGAGGACGCGATCGGCACTCGGCCGCGCGAGCGTCGCCATCGTCTCGTCGAGGCCGGCCGCGTCGATGTCGCACAGGGCGAGCTTCGCGCCGACCTGCTCGAACTCCTGGGCGTAGGCGCGGCCCATTCCGGACCCCGCCCCGGTGACGACGACGATCTTGTCGGTGAAGGTCTTGAATCCCATCAGTCGGACTCTCCTCGGAGTTCTTCGGTCACGGCGGCGCTTCGTTCCTCGCGCAGGGCCAGTCCGTCCCGCTCGATCGCGCCGAGCGCGAGGAACAGGGAGGCGCCCGGCTCGTCGCCGGCGACCATGAGATCGAGGAACTCCTGGAACAGCGCCTCGGTGTCGGCCATCAGGTCGACCTGGCGTTCGTGCAACTCCTCGAGTCGCGGCGTGGGCGAGAGCCCCTCGATGACCACTCGGATGCGGCCCGTCTCGTCGACGAGATCGCCCCACGCCGCGATCTGCTGGGACGGACGGAGGTTGTCCAGCTCGATCAGCGTCAGGAAGACCGCCGAGTAGTCCCCGACCGGGTCGAGCAGGTCGGCGAGATACACAGCACCCTCGGTGCCGCGCGCCCGCAGGACCACATCGAGCTGCTCGAAGAGCTGGGCGTCCACGAGCGACACCGACTCGGTGATGGCGAGGTTCTCCTGCCCGAAGGCATCGACGTCACTGGGCGACGGATTCGGCGACTCGAGGGTCGACTGGTACTCGACGTAGAGATCGGCCCATGCGTCCAGGGCGACGATATAGCCGTCACGGATCGCATCCGGGGCGCCGGTGTCGGGGATCGCCGCGAAACGGTCGGACAGGCTCCGGAACGCCGCTTCGATCTCGGCGACGGTCGTCGCCGTCGACAGCTCGCCGAGCAGAGTCTCGGTCACCTCGAAGATCGACGCCAGCGCCAGTCCCTCTTCGGTGGGGGCCGGGGGAACCGTGGTGGTCGTCGTGGTCGTGGTGGTCGTGGTGGTCGTCGTCGATGTCGACGTGCTGGTCGTCGTCGACGATGTCGTCGACCGTGACGTGGTGCTCGTCGAGAGTGTGGTGGTCGTGGTGGTGGTCGTCGAGGACGTCTCGCCGTCGCCGGAGCCGCACGCCGCGGCCACGAGCGCGAGGGCGAGGAGCGGGGGCAGCAGGCGCCGGAGCAGGGTCGTCACCCCGCCTTTCTAGCCGCAACGGCCGGAGGGGTACCCTTCCGACCATGTACCACCTGATCCTCGTCCGCCACGGTCGCTCGGAATGGAACGAGCTGAACCTCTTCACCGGCTGGTACGACTGCCCGCTGATCGAGAAGGGGCGTGAGGAGGCCCGCGCCGCGGGGCCGATGCTCGTCGAGGCCGACCTGCTCCCCGACGTGGTCCACACCTCACTGCAGCAACGGGCGATCGAGACGGCCGAGCTGATGCTCGCCGGGTGCGACCGGCGCTGGATCCCGGTTCGCCGCCATTGGCGTCTCAACGAACGGCACTACGGCGATCTGACCGGGCTCGACAAGGCCGAGACACGCGAGAAGCACGGCGACGAGCAACTCCACATCTGGCGCCGCAGCTACGACACCGCGCCACCACCGATCAGCGACGACAACCCGTACAACCCGAACACGTCGGCCGCCTACGCGGATCTCCCGCCGGAGCTGGTGCCCCGGACGGAGTGTCTGAAGGACGTCGTCGAGCGGATGCTGCCCTATTGGTACGACGGGATCGTCCCGGATCTCCGGGCCGGGAGGACGGTGCTGGTCGCGGCCCACGGCAACTCGCTGCGGGCCCTCGTCAAACACCTCGACTCGATCCCCGACGACGAGATCGCCGAACTCAACATCCCCACCGGCATGCCCCTGCACTACGTCCTCGGCCCCGACATGCGCCCCGTCGAGGCCAAGCACCCGCTCGAACGGGCCATGGACCCCGAAGCCGCCGCCGCCGGCGCCGCCGAGGTCGCCGCCCAAGCCGGCGGCCACTGAGTTCCCAGACCACCCAACCCCACCCACCCACCCACCCACCCGACCGAACTGGCGTGCACATCAACTGGACTTCCGTTGCCGCACACGCCAGTTCGAAGGGGAGGACACCCCAATCCGCAAGTGGCGTGCACATCGCCCGAACCTTGGGTGATGGCTACGCCACTTCGGGGAGGTGGGCGGGGCGAAGGCGACGGAGGCGGTCCTCGAGGTCCCGGCGTCGATGGAAGATCTCGAAGCCATCGACGGAAACGACGGTCAGTCCCGCCTGACGGAGCCTGCCCCACCGCACCTCGTCGTGCGCGCGGTCCGTCAGGGAGCCGTGGAACAGGGCGTCGCCGATCTCGAAGACGATTCCCATCGGGCGATGCAGGAAGTCGATGCGGCCGATCCATCCGTCATCGGCACCGACATCGACCTGCCGCTCGAGCCCGATGAACCCGCAGCCGGCCGCGATCTCCTCGAAGCGGGCCTCGAGTGACGACCCGGGCGGACGGTAGTCGGTACCGCGCGGCCGCAACACCTCGCGCATCAGCGTCGTGCCTGCCTTTCCTCGCCCTCCGACCTCCTCGAGGACTCGCGTCAACGACGCATGGGAGACCAGCAGCCGGGACCATGCGGAGTCGACGAGGCGGCCCAGGCGGTTGGCGCCGACTCGTTTCGTGCCTGCCAGATCGAACAGCGTCCGGCTCGGGGTCGTGACCGGAACCTCGTTGACATGGCGGACGTGCGCCGTCGAGTAGCGCCGCGGTTCGTGGAGCGTGGCGAGATGTTCGACGTCGTGGCGAGCCCGGCCTCGCTGACAGGTGACGGTGATCAGGTCCGTTCGAAAGCCGGGTAACCGCCACACGGCGGCTGCTGACTCGTGGGAGACGACGGCGTCCCGTCCGGCATCGAGGACCGCCGACATGAGGCGGCTCTGCTCGGTGACCGGGGCACCTGCGATCCGCAGGACACGGTCGGTGACGAGCTCGAGTCGATGCGAACCAACACGACCGCGGACGGCGTCGCTTCGAATGCCGAGTCTCCGCAGCTGCGCCCGAGATACCAGCCCGTGCTGTGTTCTCGCCAGGTCCGTGATCAGTCGGTCGACATCGTTCGGCATGTCGACAGGCTCTCGCGAGGGTGTGACACGCCTCCCCATCACCGGAAGTGGCGTGCGCCCTGCCCGGATTCCGGGCAGGGCGCACGCCAGTTCGCAGGTGCTTGGGGGATCGGGGGGTTAGCTGAGACCGACGGTCTCGAGGCCGTAGCCGGCGGAGCCGTGCTCGGCGACGTCGAGGCCGGCGACCTCTTCCTCTTCGTCGACCCGCAGGCCGACCGTCTTCTCGATCAGCGTGAAGACGATGAGCGAGGCGATGCCGACCCAGGCGACGACGATGAGCACCATCAGCGCCTGCACGGCGAGCTGCTCGATGCCGCCGCCGTAGAAGAGGCCGTAGTCCTCGGTGAGGCCACCGCCGCTGAGGAAGGCGTCGTCGTACTTGGCGAACAGGCCGATCGACAGCGTGCCCCAGATGCCGCACACGCCGTGGACGGCGATGGCGCCGACCGGGTCGTCGATGCGGATCTTGTCGAAGCCGAGCACGGCGAACACGACGATCATGCCGCCGATGAAGCCGATGACGAGCGCCGCCCACGGTTCGACGGTGCCGACCGGAGCCGTGATGGACACGAGACCGGCGAGCGCACCGTTGCCGGCCATTGCGACGTCGGCGATACCCGTCTTCAGGTAGACGATGAGCGCCGCACCGAGCACACCGGCAGCCGCAGCGAGCAGCGTGTTCATGGCGAGGAACGAGAGCAGGCCGTCGGCGACGAGCTCCGAACCGGCGTTGAAGCCGAACCAGCCGAACCACAGGATGAACACGCCGATCACGGCGAAGCCGATGTTGTGACCGGGGAGGGCACGGGGCTTGCCGTCGGGTCCGTACTTGCCGAGGCGGGGCCCGAGCTTCCAGGCACCGACCAGGGCGGCGACGCCACCGGTGAGGTGGACGATCGAGGAACCGGCGAAGTCCGAGTACACGTGGTCACCGATGTTGATCTGGGCGATGATGCCGCCGCCCCACGTCCAGGCCACGACGATCGGGTAGATGATCGCCGTCATGCAGGCGGAGAACAGCAGGTAGGCGGTGAACTTCGTGCGCTCCGCCATCGCGCCGGAGGCGATGGTGACGGCGGTGGCGGCGAAGACGACCTGGAAGAAGAAGTTCGTCGCCGGGGTCACGCCCGCGGACAGATCGAACAACACGCTCGGGTCACTCGAGTCCTTGAAGAACAAGTCGTTGAGGCCACCCCACCAGTTGCTGTCGCTCGACCCGTAGGCGATCGTCCAGCCGATGATGAAGAAGGCGATCGCGCCGATCGCCATGTCGGCGAGGTTCTTCGCCATGATGTTGGCGATGTTCTTGGCTCGGGTGAGTCCGGCTTCGACGAACGCGAAGCCGGCCTGCATGAGGAACACCAGGGCGCCGGCCACGACCAACCAGAGGTTGTCCATGATCGCCTGGGTCACCCCAGCCGAGTCGGCGACGCCTTCGAGTGTCAACTCGTCCTGCGCGCCGGCTGGTCCGGCCCACAGGACTGTCGCAACTGCGAGGGTTCCCCCCACAAGTGCTCGTTTTCTGTACTCCATCCGCATCGGTCTTTTCCCTTCCTGACAGCGGTCGAAGGGGAAGTTACGGACGCCGGGTTACCGGCTTGTTCGCCAGGTGTTACCTGTTGCGAACCGTCGCGTGTCGAGGTTGCGTCAGGTACCTGACCCGAATCTGACGACGGTCAGCCACCGGCGGGTTCGAGCAGGTACCCGCGCGATCGCACCGTGCGGATCGAGAGTCCGGCCTCGTCGAGGCGACGGCGCAGACGGAGCACGTGGACGTCCAGGGCGTTGCGGTTCGAGTGTCCGCCGGGCCAGCCGGCCTCGGTCAGGTCCTCACGGCTGACGACGGCGCCGAAGTGGTCGATCAGTACCGCGGCGAGGCGGGCCTCCACCGGGGGAACCGCGGTGTGCTCGTTGCGGAACCTCACCACGCCGTGTTCGTCGATCTCCGGTACACACCGGCCAGCGGTGGCGGCCCGACGGCTCAGACCCTCAACCCGCGCCCGCAGGTCCTGCTCCGGTGCCGGGACCCGTATCCAGTCCTCGAGTTCATCGACCACGAGCGGCGGATCGACGTCACCGTCGACGAGCAGGAGTCGCGGGATCTGCGAGTCACGGAGGTCGGGGAGCCGCGACGCTTCGGTCGGCCATCGGATCAGCGTGATGTCCATGGCGACCACGGTGGCAGTCGCCGATTTCACGAATGTTTCGCCGATGTGAACCTCACCGACACGGTCCGGCGACCGGATACGTCGCCGCTTCCAGGGGAGAGGTATCTTTGCGGCGCCATGAAATCGCGCATCAAGCCCCATCAGCTCGTCATCGCGCTCGGCGTCGGGATCGCACTCTTCACCGTCGCATCGGGCGTCTTCTCGTCGGTCGTGGTCGACTGGCACGACGACAGCGAGGTCCAACGCGAGGTGTTCGGCAACGTCCCGACCGCCTTCAAGGTGGCCTTCTACACGGTCGTGCCGCTGCTCCTCGTCTACGGGGCCGTGATGTTCGCGAACCGCGTCAAGAACTGGCAGCGGGGTCGGCCGGACAATCGGCGCACGACACTGAAGAACGTCAAGCGTCGGGCCGGCGACTTCCGGGCGGGCGTCTACATGAAGACGCTGTTGCGCGAACCGGGTGCCGGGATCATGCACTCGATGATCTACTTCGGGTTCCTGATCCTGCTGGCGGTCACCACGGTCCTCGAGGTGAACCATCAGCTGCCGGAGAGCGCGAAGTTCCTCCACGGCGACGTGTACCGCGCCTACGCGTTCGTCGGGGACGCGGCCGGGCTCATCTTCCTGGTCGGCATCGTGTGGGCGATCGTCCGCCGCTACGGCCCGTGGAACTGGCGCCCCTACCGCATCCGCATCAAGAGCAAGCCCGAGCACATGGTGATCCTCGGCGTGTTCTTCGCTATCGCCGTCACCGGCTTCGGCGCCGAGATGTTCCGCATCGCCGAGCAGGGTCAGGCCGCCGGCGAGCTGCCGGACTTCGAGAAGTGGTCGTTCATCGGCTACCCGCTCGCCGATCTGGTCGACGGATGGGACAACGTCGCCGGCTGGCACCAGGCCTGGTGGATCGCCCACGTCGTCAGCTTCATGGCGTTCCTCGTGATCCTGCCGACCACGATGCTGCGCCACATGTTCACGTCGCCGCTCAACATGTACTTGAAGGACAAGGACCGGCCCAAGGGCGCGATGAAGCCGATGCCGAACCTCGTCGAGGGCGACACGGAGCTCGAGACCTTCGGCGCCTCGGTCATCGAGGACTTCACCTGGAAGCAGCTGCTCGACACCGACGCCTGCACCATGTGCGGCCGCTGCACCTCGGTGTGCCCGGCCCACGCCACCGGCAAGCCGCTCGACCCGCGCGAGATCGTCCTCAAGACCGGCGAGGTCATGGCCCGCACCGGCGACCCGGCGGTGTCGCCTCCGCTCGGCGTGGATGACGACATCACCGTGCCCGCCAACTGGATGTTCGACCGGGTCACCCAGGACGAGCTGTGGGCGTGCACGTCGTGCAAGGCGTGCGACGAGATCTGCCCGGTCAACATCGAGATCCTCGACAAGATCCTCGACATGCGGCGCTACCTGACGCTCATGGAGTCGGACTTCCCGACCGAGCTCGGTCAGGCCTTCCGCTCGATGGAGAACTCCGCCAACCCGTGGGGCATGTCCCAGAGCGAGCGGGCCGACTGGACCGCCGGCGTCGAGGGCATCAACGTCATCGACGGCTCCGACCCGATCGAGGCCGAGTACCTCTACTGGGTCGGCTGCGCGGGGTCGTTCGACGACAAGAACAAGAAGGTCACCCAGGCGATGGCCAAGCTGATGCAGCGGGCCGACGTCGACTTCGCGATCCTCGGCCCGGCCGAGAACTGCACCGGTGACTCCGCTCGCCGCTCCGGCAACGAGTACCTCTTCCAGATGCTGGCGTCGCAGAACATCGAGACGCTCAACAACATGGGCGTCAAGAAGATCGTCACCCAGTGCCCCCACTGCTTCAACACGCTCGCCAACGAGTACCCCCAGCTCGGCGGCCACTACGAGGTCGTGCACCACTCGCAGTTCCTGGAGTGGCTGGTGGACCAGGGGCGTCTCGACCTCGACGGCGCCGAGCTCGAGGAGCGCGTCGTCTACCACGACAGCTGCTACCTCGGTCGCCACAACGACGTCTACATGGCGCCCCGCAAGGTGCTCGGCAAGCTGGGCGGCATCGAGATCGTCGAAGCCGAGCGCAACGGCACGAAGGGCATGTGTTGCGGCGCCGGCGGTGCTCGCATGTGGATGGAGGAGGACATCGGCCAGAAGGTCAACGACGTCCGAGCCCAGGAGCTGGTCGACACCGGCGCCGACCGCGTCGCCACGGCCTGCCCGTTCTGCTACGTGATGATGGACGACGGCGTGAAGGCCGCCGGCAAGGAGGACGACGAGGTCCGCGTGGCCGACATCGCCATGCACGTCCTCGAAGCCATCGAGAACGGCGAGTCCAACGTCCTCGAGAGTGAGCTCGCCCACCAGGCGGAGATCGCCGACACCGTGTCCCAAAAACCCCGTTCTGGGTGAACGGGGGCGCGGATTCCGTGCAAATGCTCACCCAGAACGGCGGTAGCGTCGGTTCTGTGAGCGACTCGCCGACGATTCTGGTCATCGACAACTACGACTCGTTCGTCTACATCCTCGTGCAGTACCTCGGGGAGCTGGGGGCGACGCCGGTCGTGTACCGCCACGACGAGATCGACATCGACGGCATCCGCGCCCTCGACCCCGACGGGATCCTGATCTCACCGGGGCCGGGCACGCCGGACGACTCGGGCGTGTCCATGGCCGTGCTCGACGAGCTCGCGGGCACGACGCCGATCTTCGGGGTGTGCCTCGGGATGCAGTGCATGGGTCAGGCGTTCGGCGGCGACGTGATCCGGGCGCCGGCGGTGATGCACGGCAAGACGTCGTTCGTCCGCCACGAGGACGTCGGGGTGTTCCACGGACTCCCGAATCCGCTCGAGGCGACCCGCTACCACTCACTCGTGGTGGACCGCGAGACGATGCCGGCCGTACTGGAGATCACCGCCGAGACCGACGACGGCGTGGTGATGGGCGTTCGTCACCGGGAGCTCGATGTCGAGGGCGTGCAGTTCCACCCCGAGTCGGTGCTCACCAACGCGGGTCACGATCTACTGAAGAACTTCCTCGCCCGCTGCGCCTAGGGCGGATCGGTCGACGTCGGCGGCGGCTCCGACGTGGTCGTCGTGGTGGTCGTCGTGGTGGTGGTCGTCGGCTCCGGCCCTGCCTCGCCCACGACGATCACGACCTCCGAACCGATCGGCACCTCTTCGTAGTTCGGCGGCGTCTGATCGATCACGAGGCCGACCTGCGGATCACCGAACGGCACGATGCGGAACTCGGTGACGGGCTCCAGACCCACGTTGCGGATCGTGGCGAGGGCGGTGTCGGCGAAGAGGCCGATCACCGGCGGCACCGGCACCGTCGGCACGCCATCCGAGACATAGATGACGACGCGACTGCCCACGTCCACCAGGCTGTCGGCCGGCGGATCCGTACGCGTGACGAGGGTCTCGGCGATCTCCTCGGACGGCTCCTGGATCGCGTCGCCCTCGATATCGAGCCCCGCGTCGCTCAGCTCGCGGAACGCGGCGGTCAGCGACAGGCCTTCGAGGTCGGGCATCACGACACGCTCGGGGCCGGTGGAGACGTGGAGGATGACGGGCTCGTCGAGCGGATGGGCCGTGCCGGGGACGGGGATCTGGCGGAAGACCGTCCCCACGTCCTGTGCGCTCGGGAGATCGTCGATCTCCGCGGTGTAGCCCTCCGCCGCGAGGGCGGCGACGGCTTCGTCACGCGTCATGTTGATCACCGACGGCACGACGATCTCGGCGCCGGTGCTGACGAACAGCTCCACCTCGGTGCCCGGTGGCACGATCTGCCCCGCGACCGGCTGCTGGTCGAAGACCGTGCCGACGGGGACCGTGGCGTTGGTCTGCGGGGTCTGCACGGGCACGAGACCGAGGTCACGCAGGATGCGCTCCGCCTCGTCGATCTGCTCGTCCTCGACGTTCGGGACCTCGACATCCTCGACCACGGCCGGACCGTCGTCACCGTCGCCGCCGTCGAACAGACCGAGTTCGCGCACGAAGGCGATCGTGAGGAAGCCGAGGAAGAAGATCAGCACTCCGAGCCCGATCAGCAGCGCGGCGGTGCGCTTCCAGTCGTCGCGGGGCGGTTCCTCGTCGTAGTAGCCGTCGGCCGCGTAGTGGGCGGCGAGGGCGGTGGGGTCGAGCACCGGGCCCGGTTGCGAGGCGGGGACGACGGCGGGGAGCGCCGCGCCGGGGGTGGCGGGCTGCACCGTGGTGGGATCGACGTTGCTCGGATCGGTGGCGGGCGGCGTCGCCGCGCCGGCCGGATCCGCTCCGGCCACGGCGGCACCGGCAATGCCCGCCGCGGCGCCGGCGGCGGCACCGGCCGCGGCCGCGCCCCCCGGCACCTGGTGGGCGCCGGCGAGATAGCGACGGAGGTCGTTGCGGAGATCGTCGGCGGTCGGGTAGCGGTTGGCCGGGTTCTTGGCCAGCAGCTTCATCGTGATCGCGTTGAGCGACTTGGCGACGTTGACGCCGCGGTCGAGGAGCGTCTCCGGCTTCTCCTGCACGTGCTTGTACGCGACGGCGACCGGTGTCTCCGCCTGGAAGGGCGGCACGCCCGCGAGCATCTCGTAGAGCACGACGCCGAGGGAGTAGAGGTCGCTGCGCCCGTCGACCTGCTTGCCCTGCGCCTGCTCAGGCGAGAAGTAGGTGGCGGTGCCCATGACGGACCCGTGTTGGGTGAGCCCCGCATCGGTGCCGCCGGCGAGGGCGGTGGCGATGCCGAAGTCGGCGACCTTCACGTCGCCGCCGTCGGACACGAGGATGTTGCCGAGCTTCACGTCGCGGTGGACGAGACCGGCCTGGTGCGCGGTCGAGAGGGCGGCCGCGACGTCGGCCGCGATCTCGGCCGCCCGGTCCGGCTGGAGCGGCCCGGTCGAGCGGAGCACGTCGCTCATACTCCGCCCCGAGACGTGTTCCATCACGATGTAGTAGGTGCCGCGCTCCTGGCCCCAGTCGTAGATGCCCACGATGTTGGGGTGGTTGAGGTTGGCGGCCGCCTGCGCCTCCCGGCGGAAGCGCTCGACGAAGTTCGGATCGTTGGCGAACTCGGGGAAGAGGACCTTGAGCGCGACCTCGCGATCGAGCAGATCATCCCTGGCCAGATAGACGTCGGCCATGCCGCCACGGGCGATGTGGCGCAGGAGTTCGTAGCGTCCGTTGAAGACGGTGGGGCCCTGATCGGACATGGCCGCCGAGTCTAACTGTGTGTCACCAGCGGACCGTTGCAGGTCCGAAAACCGCTTCTCAGCCGTTGAAATACGCCTCGATCACGGCCCGGGCGATGGGCGCGGCCACCGCTCCACCCGTCTGCTCGCTGGCCCCCGGTTGCGCTTCGACGATGACGGCGACGGCGAGCTCCGCGTCCTCTCCCGGGCGACCCGCGAACCCGACGATCCAGGCGTGGCTGTTGGGCGGATCGGTGCCGAGCTGGGCCGTGCCCGTCTTACCGCCGACCACGAGACCGGGGACGGCGAGGTTCCGCGCCGTGCCGTTCTCCGCGACGTTGATCATCGCCTCCTGGAGCAGGTCGGCCGCGAGCGGTGACGTGGCGACGCGCCACAGACTCGGCTCGACCGTGTCGTACACGTCGCCGTCGGACGAGCGCACCTCCGAGACCACGTGGGGCTCCATCATCCGTCCGCCGTTCGCGATCGCGCCGGCCACCATCGCCATCTGCAACGGCGTGGCCTTCACGTCGTTCTGGCCGATCGAGGTCTGGGCGAGGATCGCGGAGTTCTCGTGGATCGGCGTGTCGCCGTTCGGCAGGAACGGGCCGTCCCCCTCGGCGCCCTCCGTCGGGCGGTAGTGATCGACATCCGCCAGGCGGGCGCCGTAGTCGACGGGGAAGTTCGACCGGGCCGCGTTCGGCAGGTCGATGGGCACCGCCGCGTTGAAGCCGAAGTTCTCGGCGGTGCGCACCATGCCGTCCGGTCCGACCCACTCCGCCCCGATCTCGGCGAAGGTCGTGTTGCACGACACCCGCAGCGCCTCACGGAGATCACCGCCACAGGTGCTGCCCCCGAAGTTGCGCAGGTCCGAGCCGGACGGGAGCGGTGAATAGACGTTCGCCTGCGGCCACACCGGGCTCGTCAGGCTGATGTCCGCCGTGTCGATCGCCGCAGCCGCGGTGACGAGCTTGAACGTCGACCCGGGGAAGAACACCTCGCGGTAGGCCTTGGCGAGCAGCGGGTCGTCGGGGTCGTCGAGCAGGGCCGAGTAGGTCTCGTTCACGAGCGTGCCGTCCAGCCCGGCCAGCGGGTTCGGGTCGAAGCTCGGATAGGTCCACATCGCCACGATCCCGCCGGTCCTCGGGTCGATGGCCACGACGGATCCGCGTCGCTCGCCGAGCGCTTCCTGCGCCGCCTGCTGCACGTCGTCGCGCATGGTCATCACGACCGTGCCCGTGGTGTCACGCTCGACGAACAGGTCCTTCAGCGACTCGAACTGCTGGTCCAGCCGCTCCCCCGCGAGCTGGTCGTTGTATTCACGCTCGAGGCCGAAGGCGCCCTGGTTGAACGACTGGAAGCCGACGACGTGGGCGAAGCGTTCGCCGGTGGGATACGAGCGGCGGAACTCGATGGTGCTGTCCTCGACCGGGATCGAGAAGGCGACGACCACGCCGTCCGCCGTGATGATGTCGCCCCGCTCCTGGCCGAAGGCGCGCAGCTGGGGACGGATGTTGCCCTCGTGGGTGCGGTAGTCCTCGGCGTCGACGAACTGCACCCGATTCAGCTGCACGAACAGCACCGCGTAGAGGAGGATGAACACGGCGCCGAGCCGCCGGATCCGCGCGGTCATGGCGTCGGCTCCTTCGTGGCGGCGACGCGTTGCTCGTGGGACAGTCGCACCAAGAGGGCGAGCACGATGTAGTTGGAGACCAGGGCCGAGCCGCCGTAGCTGACGAACGGCAGGGTGATGCCGGTCAGCGGGATGAGGCGCACGACCCCGCCCATGATGATGAAGGCCTGCACCGCGACGAGGGTGGTGAGACCGACGGCGAGCAGGATCTCGAACGGCCGCGTCGCCCGGATCGCGATCCGCAGACCCGAGCCGATGAGCACGAGGAACGCCATGAGGACCGCCGCCGTGCCCGCCAGGCCGAGCTCCTCGCCGAGCGCGGCGAAGATGAAGTCGGTCTCGGCGAACGGCACCCGGTCCGGCTCACCGCGCCCGAGGCCCGTGCCGGTGAGTCCACCCTCCGCCATCGAGTAGGTGGCCTGGATGATCTGGAAGCCGCTGTCCTGCGGGTCCGCCCAGGGGTTGAGCCAGGCATCGATCCGCCGCTCGACGTGGGAGAAGAGTTGGAACGCGACCACGCCGCCGGCCGCGAACATCGCAGCGCCGAGCCCGAGGAACATCGTCCGCCCGCTCGCCATCCACATCATCACGACGAAGAGGGCGAACAAGAGCATCGACGAGCCGAGGTCGCGTTCGAGCACCATCACCCCGACCGACGCGGCCCACGCGGCCCCGATGGGCACGAGGTCGCGCAGCTCGAGCCGGTTCTTGATGAGCTCCCCCGCGTCGACCAGATAGGACGCGAAGAAGATCGCCAGCGCGATCTTGGCGAACTCGCCGGGCTGGAAGTTGACCGGGCCGATGCTCACCCAGATCCGGGCGCCGTTGAGCTCGATGCCGATGCCGGGCACGAGGGGCAACGCGAGCAGGGCGATGCCGCCGAGGCCGAAGAGGTAGCGGTACTGGGCGAGCATGCGGGCCCGGGGAATGAGGATGAGCGTCGCGACGAAGAGGCCGATGCCGACCGCGGTCCAGACCGACTGGAGCCCGGCCAGATCACCGCCGCCGTCGACGTCGCCGCCGAGGCGGGCGATCATCACGTAGCCGAGCCCGTTGAGCAGCAACGCCATCGGCACGATGACCGGGTCGGCCGCCGGGGCGAAGCGGCGCACGGCCAGGTGGACGAAGAAGAACAGGCCGAGCATCCAGGCCAGGAACGGGCCGATGTTGGCCGGCACGGAGGACGACTGGCCGAGACTCGCCAGGCCGTACGCGGCGACGACCACGACCGCGATGAGGAAGATCAGCCCCAGCTCGACCCGGCGGGGTCGGAGCGCGGCGAGGCTCGGCGGCAGCGAACCGCGACGCTCGAGCGCCGTCACGGTTCGTCGGTGCTCGCCCGCTCGCTCAGCGCCGCGGCGTAGGTGCGGGCGTCGTCGAGATCGTCGAACTGCACGCCCGCGATCACGTCGGGCAGATCCTCGTCGTCGAGCTCGGAGACGGACAGCACGACGGGCTCCTCGACGGTGGGGTCGAACCAGAGCACGCCACCGGGTCGGCCCCGGTAGATCACGACCTGGTCGTCGTCCGTGCCGACGAAGTAGGACGAGCGGGCGTAGGCGACGACCGACGACAGCAGCACCGCGAGCACGATCAGCACGGCCGCGACGAACAGGCCGAGCCGCCACGTGACGAAGGGCGGCTTCTCGATGGTGCGGTCGACGACGATCTCGTCGGGATGGGGATCGTTCGGGCCGGTCTCCGGAGGAGGCTCGAGCCGCAGGACACTGTCCGGCACGGCCTTGTGGATCGAGATGATGCGATCGTCGGGTATCTCGTCGTCCACCTCGTCGGCGTCGACGACATCGACCACGAGGACCGTGACGTTGTCGCGACCGCCGGCCTCGACGGCCTCGGTGACCAACTCGACCGCGGCCTCGTTCGGGTCCTCGACCCGGGCCAGCACGTCCTGGATCTCGTCCTCCGTCAGCTCGCCGAACAGGCCGTCGCTGCACAGGAGATAGCGGTCACCGGCGACCGGGCCGAGCTCCCAGGTGTCGACCAGGACCTTCTCGTCGATGCCGAGCGCCCGGGTGACGATGTTGCGCTGAGGATGGGTGAGCGCCTCCTCGGCGGTCAGGCGACCGTCGCGCACGAGCGCTTCGACGAGGGTGTGGTCCTCCGTGACCTGCACCAGCCCGTCCTCGGCGACGCGATAGAGACGACTGTCGCCGACGTTGGCGATGCCGAGGCGCTGGCTGTCGCCCACCATCATCCCGACGAGGGCGACGAGCGTGGTGCCCATGCCCCGCAGCTCGGGCTCGAGCTTGGAACGGTCCACGATCTCGCGGTTCGCCTGCTGGACCGCCTCGATCAGGTCGTCGACGGACGTCACCGTGTCGACCTTCGCCATCTCGTCGACGGCGACCGCGGCCGCGACCTCGCCGCCGTTGTGGCCGCCCATGCCGTCGGCCACGACGAACACCGGCGCGGCGACGAGCAACTGGTCCTGGTTGGCCTGGCGGACCCGGCCGACGTCGGTGGCGGAGCCCCAGCGGAACTCGATCATGTGAACTCCAACACGATCTCACCGATGCTGATGCGGCTCCCGGGCATGAGCCGGACGGGCGCCCGCAGCGGCGAGCCGTCGAGCACCGTGCCGTTCGTGGAGCCGAGATCTTCGATCATCCAGCCTCCATCGGCCGGAGAGATGCGGGCGTGGAGCTTCGAGACGTGGGCGTCGTCGATCGAGACCGCACAGCCGGCGCCTCGCCCGATGGTCGTCTCGCCGTCCACGACGAATGTCTGACCGGCGAGACCCGCCGGCGCGACGATCGCGAGCCGGCCTGTCGCGAGGAGCGCGGTCGGAGCCGAGGCCGGCAATGGCGCGCCGACCGGCTCGGGAACGGGCGCAGGCGCGGGGGCTCGCTTCGACCGCCGCGGGGCCGGCGCGGGTGCCGGACGGGCCCCCTCGGCGCGCAGCTCGACCCACACGGCCCGAAGGACGCGCAGGAACACCAGGTAGACGAGGGCGAGCAGGCACACCCGGAGCACGATGAAGAGCTGGTCCGACACGGTGCTGCGAGATTAACCGTGACGGTCGCGAGAGCCGTGCCGCGCGCCCGGGACTCGCTCAGCCGGCCCGGAAATCGATCACGGTCGCGCCGAGCTCGATGCGGTCGCCGTCGACGAGACGGTGCGCCGTCACGGGCGACCCGTTGACGAGCGTGCCGTTGGTCGACCCGTTGTCGGTGAGGATGAATCCG
This sequence comes from Acidimicrobiales bacterium, assembly GCA_033344915.1. Lineage (NCBI taxonomy): Bacteria > Bacillati > Actinomycetota > Acidimicrobiia > Acidimicrobiales > Acidimicrobiales bacterium. The sequence goes on along the minus strand of JAWPML010000001.1, from coordinate 3,814,426 downwards.
TCGCCGTCGGGGCGGATCGCCGCGTGCTCGCGGCTGATGTTCGGATCGTCGAACGAGATCGTGCACTCAGGCAGCCGGCCCATGGTGACGACGAACTCGCCGAGCACGACCTGCTGACCGGTCGGGAGATGGAGCACGCCGACGCCACCATCGGCTTCCTTCATGCGGGCGTCGACCTGGATGGCGCCGCCGCGGAGACCCTCGTCGGGATCGAGCTCGACCTGCACCGGGCCCATGAACGTCCACCCCTCCTCACGGGCGTGGTCCCGGGCGGCATCGCAGAGCTCACGGACGAGGGAGTCCTTCACCTCAGCGAAGCGCTCCAGATCGTCCGCCGCGAGACGGACGGCGAAGTGGTTCGCGACGACGGGCTGGCCCTTCACCCCGACGCTGCGGGAGTCCGCCATTTCCCGGGCGATCCGGTGGCCGATCTCCACCGGCCGCACGCCGCCGCGGAAAAGCCGACCGACGGTCCCTTCCACGAAACGTTCGAGACGGCGTTCCACCGAGCGCAAGCCCACGTCGGAGAGGCTAGCCCCGTCTGCCCGACGCGAATCCGAGGGGTGGATACGCGGGGCATACGCGGGCCATGCCCGCTAGCCTTCGACCACGGTCACTTCGGTGATCGGCCACGCGCGAGTGGCGGAATTGGCAGACGCGCAGGCTTCAGGTGCCTGTGCCCGAAAGGGTGTGGGGGTTCAAGTCCCCCCTCGCGCACAACTCGGATCGCACCTTGGCCTCTGCTCCGGCTGTCCCGCCGACGGAGCCCTGAGTCGTGATGTATCGTCGGCATCCGAAGGACGCGTGCACGACGCGAGATGGAGCAGCTCACGATGGTTGCTGGACCGAAGCAATACGAGTCGCGTGGCGAACGCCTGGCGGCGGCTGGCTGGCATCCCGAGGAGGAGCCGGACGACGATGACGGTTCGAGCTCGTACTCCATCTTCCTGAAGTCCATGCAGGGCGAACGAGCCCCCGAACCTCCGGTCGTGTCCGACGCTCTCGACGATGTCCTGGCGGCGATCAAAGCAGGGGCGACGACGATGAAACAGGTCCTCGCGGCGGTCGACGCCTCGGTGCTCGAGACGGCAGCGTCGGTGAAGACGCTCTCGGACAACGGCGTCCTGATCGTTGATGGCGACTCGGTCGAGCTCGCCGCGTCGGTCGACGCCGACGGCGGCTGACCGATGTCCGGCAACTGGGGCTACGTCGTTGCGTGCGGAATTGCCATCGCCGTTGCCTTCGCCGAACTCGTCACCCGGTATCGAGACCAGCCGTCCGATCTGGTCCGGTCACTCTCCGCTTGGGTCTATGCGGGCCTGAACGCTGCGGCGGCTGCCGCGGCGCTCGTCCTGATCCGAGCGTTCGAGTGGAAGTTCGGGGCTTCCGGCGAGACGGTCGGTCTGACGCGAGTCCTGGTGGCAGGATTCGGCTCGCTCGCCCTCTTTCGATCATCGCTGTTCAAGGTCCGCGTCGGCGAGGCTGACGTCGACATCGGTCCCAGCACGCTCATCAACATGGCGCTCAACGCTGCCGACCTCGGCGTAAACCGAAATCAGGCACGCCTCCGAAGCCGCTACGTGAAGAAGAAGATGAAGAACGTGAGCTTCGAGAAGGCGAAGGCAGCGCTACCGGCCTACTGCCTCAACCTGATGGAGAGTGTCAGTGAGGCCGACCAGACCCGGCTCTCCGACGAGATCAAGGCGCTCGAAGCCGACAACATGACGGATCAGATGAAGAGTTACAACCTCGGGATCTCGATTCTCCGCGTCACCGGTGTCGCGATACTCAGCACGGCCGTCGACGACACGCGCGACCAGTTCACGTAGACGCGACGCGAGTCCCGGCAGTTCAACCTCGCCCTGCCCCACGAGACGGATCCGCGCCCGCTGAGGTGACGTCGGCGTCCCTCGTCACCGCCGTGGTCAGCAGCCGGGCAACGAAGGCCGACACGATGACCAGGGCGATGTTCACCCGGGCGACGCCGACGGCCCGGGCACCGATCGCGGTCGAGATGGCGACCCCCGCGACGAACACCCCGCCGAGCAGTGCACCCGTCGTCGACGATGCCCGGGCGACGACCACCACGCTCGGCAGATAGAGCGCCAGCACGACCACGAAGATGATGACCGCGGGCACGACCGCAGGGTCCGTGCCCGAATCGGCGTAGCGGGCCGACGTCCGGGCGTGGTGCATCCAGGCGAGCGGAAAGGCGAGCAGCGCGGCGAAGGCTCATCAGGGCAGCGGACGCTCGTGCCATACCTCGACCGTACGCCGGTTCGGCACGTCGGATCCTGCCGGTGACGGCCTACGACGGGGCAACGTCGGCAAGACTGGGCGCCGATGCGCTCTTGCCCCCGGACTCCGACCCGCCGACTCCTCGGCGCACTCGTGGCCATCGTGCTCGCGGCGGCCGGGTGCAGCGACGACGCTGCGACGGACGCCGACCCACCTGACGACGTGATCGCCACGGGTTCCACGACCGAGCCGCCCACCACCGAGCCACCCACCACCGAGCCGCCCACCACCGAGCCACCCACCACCGAGCCACCCACGACCGAGCCGACCACGACCGAGCCCCCGCCCGTCGACCCGGGTCCTCCCGTGCCGGTCGCGATCGCCGGCACGGGCACCGACGTCGACATCAGTGACGCGGCGGACCAGTTCCCAGCGCCGCTCGACCAGGCCGATGTCCCGTCGCGCGTCGGCGACCTCGAGCTCTTCGGCACGAAGGCGGTGACGCTGAACGACGGCCGGTCCATCGTGCGGGGCCGGTGGGCGCAGGACGAGCCGGTCGAGACGTCGTTCTCGATGCGCAGCTCGGAGGACTTCCCGGAGCCGACCGTCGGGACGGAGCAACCGATCCGGCTGTTCCTGGTGGACTGGGACACCGAGTCGATCGTGCCGGTGAGCCCCTTCACCGCCGAACTGACCACCGAAACGGCGATCGGGATCTTCACCGGCTACGAGATCCCGCTGGCGTGGGAAGTGACCGACGACGAGACGTTCGTGCGGTTCACCACCGGCTTCAACGGCGCCGCGTACGACATCGCCCACACCCTGTGGGAGACACCGCTCCCGCCGGCGTGACCCTCGGCCGCGCCGTCAGGAGTCGTCGTCGTCCACCTCCACGCGGAGCTCGCCGTCCTCCAGGTGGGCTTCTACCCGGCAGTCGGGCGCCGGACCGTCGTCCCACCGGGCATGGACCTCGCTCGTCCCGTCACCCTCGCTCGTGAAGCTGAACCCGTCGACAACCGTCCGGCTGTCGATTCGCACGCTCGTGCCGGCGACGACGAACGTGACCGAGCCACAGGGCGTGTCGTGCGGACCGGACACCTCTTCGGAAGGGGTGGCGGTCGTCGGCGGCATCTCCGTGGTCGGCGGCGGCGACGTCACGGTGCTCGGGGTCGAGGATGTCGGCGGCGGCGCGTCGGGGCTCGAGGGTGACGGCGCCCCGGTCGTGGGCGGGTCGGACGGGATCGGCGATTCGACGTCCGGCGCGGGCAGCGTGACCTGCGGACCGATCTCCGCCGCATCGTCCCCGATCAGCTGACCGACGGCGAGGGCGGTGCCGCCGAGGGCGAGCGCTCCCGCGACGGAACCGGTCACCGCCACGCGAACCCGACGGCGGCGACGGGCGCGAACCATCGTCGGCTCGAGACGGGCGCGGACCGGTCCGGGACTCGGCGGAGGAGGGGCTGCGGCATCGAACGCCCGGCGGAGATCGTCGTCGGCGCTCACCGAACCTCCTCCCGCAGGACCGGCGCCATGCGAGCGCGTCCCTTGCTCAGATGGAACTTCACCGCACCGCTGGTGATCCCCATCGACGCCGCGATCTCCGCGACGCTCAGCCCCTCCAGATAGAAGAGCGTCACCGCGACCCGCTGGCGCCGGGGAAGATCGGCGAGCAACCGGTGGACCAGCTCGCCGTCGTCATAGCGGTGATCGGTCGACGGGACGGACTCGGGAACCGCGGCTCGCTCCTCATAGGTCCGGCGCCGCGACGCCGCGCGAAAGTGGTCTTTGCTGCGGTTGATCGCGACCCGGCGCACCCACGCGTCGGGCCGGTCGTACCGGCGGATGCGATTCCACCGGCTGTACGCGCGGACGAAGGCGTCCTGCACGGCGTCCGCCGCGAGCTGCTCGTCGCCCGTGATCAGAGAAAGTGATCGGATCATCGCTGGGTAGTGGTCATCGAAGAACGCATCGAACTCGTCCGCGTAATCGGACGTCTCCCTCGACACTGACACTCCTCCCGGCTCCACTCGGCTTGGTTCCCCTTGTTACAGGATCGTTGCGATCACACCGGCGCGGGGCCGACCGCCCGTCCGCTTGCGAAACCGCCGCTGGGCCGCCAGCCGGACGATGAGCAGGAAAAGGACGAGCTGCACGAGCACCAGACCGGTCCATCGGTACACCCCGTTCGTCGCATCGGTACCTGCGGCCTGGCCGTGATAGGTCGCCAACGCGAAGACGAGGAAGCTCGTGAAGTGGACGTAGCGCCACACCTTGCGCGGGAGCTTGCGCATGACCAGGGAGGTGATCTGGATGGCGACCATCAGGTAGAAGGCCACGATGCCCCAGGCGACCGCGGCCGGTTCGTAGGTCGACGCCATCGGAACGAACAGCTCCGACCACCCGAAGTAGATGTAGCTGTCGGCGACGAGGGCCAGCACATGGACCGCGGTGAACACGATGGAGAGGGCGGCGAACCAGCGATGGATGTCGAGCAACCAGGCGGGGGCGCCGCGTCGGCCGAGAACCTTCGTGGACAGGGCGAGCCCCCAGAGCACCGAGAGGGTCACGATCACCCAGGCGAGGATGCCTCCCGATCGCGCCACGTACCACCAGAGTTGTTCGTTCATACGCCTACTCGCAGTCGGATGTGGTCGCCTACGGTCGTCACGTCATCGGTTCGGGTTCCGACCAGCACCGCGGAGCAGCCATGCCGCTCGACCAGCGCGGTGCCGTCGGCGCGCCCGGCGATCAGCGCCGCCTTCGCCAGCACCTCGGCCCACCAGGCGCTGGACGCCACGACGCTCACCGCGACGAGGTCGGTCTCGGCGGGTGCCCCGGTTCGGGGATCGATCAGATGGTGTGCCTCGGCGCCGCGACGGTGCCAACGGCGGGTCAGCCGGCTGCTCGTCGCCACGGCGCCCTCGTGGAGATGCGCCTCCGCGAGCACACCATCGGCCAGCGGGTGATCGATCGCCACGGTCCACGCCGGCTCCCCGAATGCGTCGCCGTGCATCCGCATGTCCCCTCCCATGTTCACGAGCACCGCGCCCGCGCCCTCACGCCAGAGCTCCTCGACGAGCCGGTCGGCGGTGAACCCCTTCCCGATGCCGCCGAGATCCCAGCGCTCGCCGCGGGGCAGGACGACGGCGGCGACCTCCTCCAGGAGTTCGATCGTCAGGGGCCGGCCGATCGGTCCCCCCGGCGCTGGACCGCCGCCGACCGAAGCCGCCGGATCGATCCGGTCGAACGACCGGTCGTAGCCGTGCGCCTCCAGCGAGTCGATGATCCGGGGGTCGAAGAGGCCATCGGTGCGCCAGAAGCCGTCGACGGCGGCGGCAAGGAGCTCGATCGTGGCCGCGGACACGATCGACGGACGACCCGACGCCCGGTTGAGCGCGCTCAGCTCGCTCTCGGGATCGAAGCGGCTCCACATCCGTTCGAACCTCGCCACCCGGTCCTCGGCGAACGAGAGAAGCCACCCCGCCGAATCGGCGAGGCGGATCTCGACGTCCGTCCCCATCGCCCGAAAGCGGTGGCTAGCTACCACTGCTCAACGGTGGCTCGGTCGCGGGCGACGGCGGAGGCGGGGGCGGCGGAGCAGCCGGCGCGGCCGTGGTCGTCGGTGCGGGCGCCGGGGCGGGGGCGGGCGTGTCCGAACCCGAGGACGGCGCGGGTGTCGCCCTCGGACTCGGCGCGGCGGGAGGGGCGCCGGCCGGCGTGGAGGCGCCCGTGACCAGCACCTCCCGCCGGACCTGGACGATGATCGTCGCGGGCGGCAGCGGCGCAGTCGGCTCGGGAACGGGCATCGACGACGGGGGCGGCGCCGGATCGGTCGGCGGCGGCCACGTGGTCGTCGTCGGCACGGGGACCACGGCGGCCTCCTCCTCCGTGGCCGCGAACACCGGGCCCATCACGGCGGTGACGGCCACGAAGGCCGCGACGCTGATCCCGCCCGTGATCGCTCGGGTGACCGCGCCGGCGCGACGGCGCGGGGCGGGGGCGGTCGACCGCCGTTCCTGGAGCTTGCGGAGGCGCTCCGCCTGCGCGTCGACGTCGCTCACAGGTACTCCTCGCGTTCCGCGAAGCCATCGCCCTCGGTCTTGAGCTTGTACCCGTCGTCATCGAGGCGGAGGCTGAGCTTCGCCTCCTTGCCGGTCTCGGTGTTGAAGAACTTCACCTCGACCTTCGGTCCGTTGTCGTCCTCCACCTCCCACACCCACGGGGAGTCCTGTTCGATCTCCCACGCCTGCAATCGGTCGCCGGGCCCGTGGGAGGCGATCGTCACCTCGGCGAAGCCGTAGAGGTCGAACTCGAGCAACTCCATCGGCGCCGCGGTTGTGGTCGGCGGCCGGGTCGTGGTCGTGTCCGACGAGGACGGCACCGTCGTACTCGGAGGACCGGAGGTCGACGCCGGTGGGTTCGTGACCGTGGGCGCCGGGACGTAGACGATCTGCGGCGGAGGGACGGTGACCGGCACGTCCACGTACTCGTAGATGATCACGGGTTCGACCGGAGTCGTGGTGGTGGCCGGTGGCGCGGTGGTCGTCGGGTTCGCCGCGTACCACTCCTCGAGGTATTGCTCGTAGGTCGTGGTGGTCGGAGCCGGTGGCTCGGCGACCGCCTCGGCGCCGGTTCCGGCGGCGACGAAGCCGGCGTTCAACGCGAGGGCGGATGTCGCGACGACGACACCGATCAGCACGGCGAAGCCGACGGCAAGACTTTTGGCGCGAGTCACAGGTGGTCTCCTGAGTGGGGGTCTCCTGTCGGACACGCCGGCCGACGGCGAACGGTTTGGTTCCGGCGCGGATTTTCTCTGCGCCGCCCGTCCCGCTGGCGCCGAAATAGAACATGTGTCAGCCTGATGACGCGGGGAAGAACCGGCGGTCCTGGAGCAGGTGCTGAAGTGGGTTGGATAGAACGACGGCCACGAGACGTGACCTCGCAGATCCTCGAATACGCGGAAAGTGGCCGGCTCGTCGAAGGTCCCCGCGCCGCGAAGGACGACCAGAAGGGCGCCATCGCGCTCGTCGTGGTGGCCGCGCTCGTGCTCGGCGCCGGGCTCGCCCTCACGACCAGCGGCGCGCTCGGCTCCGGCGACGACACCACCACCCTCGTGGCGATCATGTGCACCCTCGGTGCGCTCGCCATCCTCGTCCCCGGCATCCGCCTGCTCCGCACCACGCCGGCGGGCAAGCCGGTGAAGGTGCGGCCCGCCGCGGTGCTCCCACCGGAGCTGGTGCGGCAGGGCAACTGGATCCATCGCGACGGCGCCTGGATGCGGGTCGAGCACGTCGGCCGTGACGGTGGCGGGCGCATCCACGCCCTGCTCAGCTCGGGCGACGTCGTGGAGCTCTCCACGCCAGTCACCATCGGGGGCGACGAGTTCCGCCCCAGCCACGACCCGGTCGAGTCGCTCCGCCCCTGAGCGACCTCCGGCGGCCTAGGACAGTTCGGCGATCGCGTCCTTCGACGCGTTGATCACGCTCTTGTAGATGCCCTTCGACATGAGCGACGTGGCGACGGCGCGGCGGGCGGCGTAGACCGCGATACGGGCGTCGTGGACCGCCCCGTTGGTCGGGTCGGCGTCGACGGCCATCTGGACGAGGTGGCCGGCGACCTCGAGTTCGCCCTGGTCCACGAGCTCGAGCGCGCGTTGGGCGAGCGCGTCCGCGCCGCCCGCGAGGGCGGCGACCTCCGCGCCGAGCGCGGCCTTCGGCGCGGGATGCAGGGTGGCCGGATCGCCGTCCCACCAGCCGCCGTAGAGGCGGTAGATGTTGCGGATCACGAACGCCGGCTCGTCATAGTTGGGCACGAGATAGGGCACGCCCTCGAACCGGTCCGGCAGCGTGACGGTGTGGAGGATCGTGTCGAGCGTGGCGCCCTGGTTCATCAGCGCCACGGTCTCCTCCACGAGGTACTCGAGCGCCTCGGCGACCGTGGTGAGCGCGGTCGCGACGCGGTCGCGGCCCCCGATCGGCAGACCGTGCGCGGGCAGCATCAGTTCGGGTCCCTTGGCGACCATGGCCCGCAGCGCGGTCGCCCAGTCGCCGGCGAAGCGCTGCACCTTCTGCGGGTTGCCGGCGTTCGGGAAGTTCCACATGAACAGGTCGCCGACGTAGACGGCCTTGCGGTCCGGGTCCCAGATCCAGGTGTGATCGTCGGTCTCGCCGTTGGCGTGGTGCATCTCGAACGTCGTAGCGCCGATGGTGACCGTCATCCCGTCGTCGTGGGTCACGTTGGGGGACGCGACATCGTCGGGCAGGAATGCGTCCGGCGTGGCGCCGACCACGTCGGTGCGTTTCACGTTGCCGCCGAACTGACGGGCATTGATCGCGAGGTTCCAGCCGGTCGTCTCGCGATAGCGGGCGAACCGATCGTGCACGGCCTCGTGGGCGATCACATCCGGCGTCGCCGCGCCGTTGGCCGCCGCCTCGGCGAGGATCGCGCCGCTGCCGCCGACATGGTCGATGTGGCCGTGGGTGTACACCATCGAGTGCACGGGCTCGGTCCGCCAGGCGCGGATCGCGTCGAGCGCGGCCTGGCCGGAGTTGGCGTGGCTCGTGTCGACGAGCACGAGCCCGTCGCCGGTGTCGACCGCCCAGACGTGGGAGAACGCCTCCACGATCGCCAGGCCGTCCGCGACCTCCGACAGTTCGAGGGTGATGCGATTGGTGGGCTCGGTGAGGTCACCGGTGTCGATGATCCGAGACGCGAGTTCGATGAGGTCGGCCACGACGTTCCCTCCGGGCAGGCGGTGCGGGAACGGTAGCGTGTCGCGATGATCGCGTCGCCGCCGTCCGTCCGCCGCCTCGTCGTCCCTCTCCTGGTTGCCGCGCTGGCCGTCGCCGGCTGTGGCGACGACAGCGGCGAGTCCACCGGGACCACCACGACAACGACGACGATTGCCGACGAGACCGACCCGGGCGCCGAGCCCGATCCGCCGGACGCCACGACGACCACCACCGAGCCCGTCGTGCTCACGGACTCCTTCCGCGGGGTGACGTCCGACGCGATCAAGATCGGCGTGACCACCGTGGACCTCGAATCGCTCCAGGGCCTCGTCGACCTCGACCACGGGTCCTACGGCGACGCCTACCGGGCGATCATCGACGACGTGAACGCCGGCGGCGGTGTGCTCGGTCGCCGCATCGACATGGTCTTCGAACCGTTCATCCCGATCGGCACGGTGTCGTCCGACGAGATCTGTGCCCGCCTTGTCGACGACGAGCAGGTCTTCGCCGTGCTCGGCGCCATGCTCGGCGATGCCCCGCTCTGCTACACGGAGTTGAACGACACCGCCCTCGTCGGCCCCGGCCAGACCGACGCCCGGATGGCACGCGCGACCGCCCCGTGGTTCAGCCCCATGCGCAACGCCGACGACGCGGCGCGGGTCATCGTCAACGGCGTCGCCGAACAGGGCTACTTCGACGGGGCCACGGTCGCCGTCGTCGCCGAAGCGACGGCCCAGCCCCAGGTGGAATCGGTCGTGCTGCCGCTGCTCGACGATCTCGGCGTGACGGTGGTCGACGTGGACTATCTGGAAGCGAGCCTCGTCGACGCCGCCGCGACCATCGCCGAGGTCGGGCTCATGGCCGAGCGCCAGCAGGTGGAGGGGGCCGACACCATCCTGACCATCGACGGCGCCGGGCCCCGCTACGCGGGCGGGATCGAGGACCTCCCGTACCGGCCCCGGATCCTCGCGACGAGCCTCGGGTCGCTCCGCGGCTACATCCGCGACCGGGGCGGACGTGACCTCAGCGTGCTCGCCGGGTCCGCCGCGGGGAACACGAACGAACAGCTCGGCTGGTGGGACGACGACGTGATCCAGGAGTGCATCCGCATCGTGGAGGAGGCGACGGGCACGGTCATCCTCGATCCGAACACCCGCGGGCCGGAGGAGCCGGAGAACATCGTGTCGGTGGCCGCAGCATGTCGGCAGGTGCGCCTGTTCGTCGCGATCGCGGAGGCCGCCGGCGGCGATCTCACCAACGAGTCGTTCGCCGCCGCGGGCCAGTCGCTCGGCGACTTCCACATCCCCGGGCTCGGGCTCGGTCACTACGACGCCGAGAATCCGGACGGCAACGCGCCGATCAACCTCTACGAGTGGGACGACTCGATCCAGGATCTCGCCGCGACCGGCGTCGTCCTCGGATAGTGCCGCCGATGGAGCCAACGCCACCGGAAGGTGCGGTCGTGCACGACGGGGTCGAGGGGTGGACGATCGACGGCTCGTCCGACGATCCCCGAATCCTCGCCGACGCCACCGCACTGCTCGATCAGGAGCTCCCCGACCCGCGATTCGTGTCCACGGACTATCTGCGCTGGGCGTATCGCGAGAACCCGCTCGGTCGGGCGTGGGAACGCCACCAGCAGGTCGCCGCCGGCTCCGGCGTGAAGCTCGTCGCCCACTACGCCAACATGCCGCGTCGGTTCCGGGGCCCGGCGGGCGCGTCCTCGGACGGGGCGTGGTCGCTCAATGCCGTGGTCGATCACGAGCACCAACGGGCCCGGCACTTCAGCCGGATCGGTCTGGAGATCTACGAGGAAGCCGGCGCGCTCGGGCGGTCGTTCGTCATCGGTGTGACCAACGAGAAGTCGACGGGTGCGGTCGTCAAGTACATGGGCTGGCGCCTGGTCGGCCCGCTGCCGGTGCGGGTCGTCGCGCCGATCGGGCGGGGCCGGCGACGGATGACCCACGCCGAGGTCACGCCCGCCTGGCTCGACTCCGACGCGTTCGCCGAGGTGGCGGCGACGGTGGATCGTCATGCCGTCGAGGGGTGGGTCACCGACTACACGGCCGACGTGCTGCGGTGGCGCCTGGCCTGTCCGGAGGCGCGCTACTTCGTCCACCAGAGCGACGACGCCGTCGTGATCTCGACCACCAGCAAACTCGGCCCACTGCCCGCGGCCGTGGTGCTGAAGGTCTTTCCCACCACGGCCGGATCGGCGCGCATCGACGCCACCCCGGCGATCCGGTCCGTCACCCGCTGGCACCGCGCCGCGTTCGCCGTCTACGCCGGGTTCAACGGTTCCGTGCGGGTGCGCGGGGTGCGTCCGCCCCGGCGGGTCCAGCCGTCGCCGCTCAACCTGATCATCCGTCACCTCGACCCGGCGATCGACCAGGACGCCATCGAGCTCGACACCTTCGAGTTCCTCGACATGGACGCGTATTAGCCCCACACCCCGCACCCCGCACGATCCGCGTTGAGTTGTGGTCGTATGGCGACCACAACTCGGTTAAGAAGCCCGAGGGGGTCAGACGTCGGCGCCGAAGCGTTCGGCGAGGTGGTCGACGGGGTTGCGGGCGATGACGGAGGGGGCCTGGTCGAGGAACTCGCGCCAGCGGCGGGCCATGGACCGCCAGAGGCGCAGGTGGCGGGCGCTGCGCCGCAGCGGCAGGTAGCCGAGCTCCCACATCATCACCACGCCCCACCAGCCCAGATCGCTCTGGACGCCACCGGGTCGCAGCGACGTGTGGATCCGCATCGCACCGTGGAGGATGTGGACGATGCGGTCCCGAAGGGCCTCGGCCATCACCGCCTCGGGCACCGTGGTGACCCCGGACGCGCCCTCCGGCACCGTGGCCGATCGGCCGATCGAGCGGCTCGCGAACGAGACCCACCAGTAGGGCGTGTCGGCGTCCGACGGCACGTGGAAGACGAACGGCTTCGGCGCCAGCCGGCGGCCGAACACGCGGGGGACCTCCCGCACGAAGCGGCCCAGGTGCGCCTCGAAGTCGCGCCACTCGACCCGTACGCCGGCTTCCTCGGCTGCCCGCTCGTCGAGCTTGTCCTGGTACTTCGCGGTGAGGTCCACGAGGTGCCGCTCGCGATCGGCGTACCAGTCCACCTCGGAACGCTCGAATCCCGATTCGGAATCCCACACGTCGCCCGGCGCCATCGTGACCACGTCGGTGCCGTCGATGCCGCCCCGCTTCGCCACCCCGTCGACGACCATATGCGGCGTGACGAGATGGGCATTGAGTGGCGCGCTGTCCGGGTGCAGGAACCCGACCATCGAGCCGAACGGGATGGCATGGCGGGGCTGGAGTCGGGCCATCACGTCGTGGAAGTCGTCGACGTAACTCTCGCGGGTCACGAGCCGGAGCTGTGACTCGTCCTCACTGTCGTAGAGCACCGGGTAGGACTGGGCGAACGAATGGCTCTTGCAGGCCAGCGACGGCCGGCCGAACTCCTTCACGATCGGGTCGAGGGCGCGACCGCGGATCTTGCAGTCGTTGATGTCGATCACGACATGGTCGTCCTCGGCGATCACGAACGCCGTGTCGTCGAAGCCGTACTGGTACGACGCCACCCGCACGCCGTCGCCGAGATCGAGGATCCGACCGTGACGCAGCTCCTGGGGCCGATCGAAGCCGAGCGACACGACCTCGTCGGCCATGACGTCCACGCCGAAGCGCGGGATCAGCACCGTCGCCGACCGGTCGAGGCGCCGCATGGACGGATAGTGGAAGTGATCGAAGTGGTGATGGGTGAGGTACACCCAGTCCGGCGCGAGCATCTCCTCGTCCGGCTCCTTCGACGGCGGGAAGTGCCACCAGGACCGCCAGTAGCAGGATCCGAACAGCCACGGATCGACGAGAATCGTCCCGGCGCGGGTCTCCGCCCGAAGGCAGGAGTGGCCGATCACCGTGACGCGCATGGGTCGTCACGGTACGCCACAAGTACGATCACCCGGTGCGCTGGGGAAACAAGTTCTGGTGGGCCGTCGGGCTCGCGTTCGCCCTGGCCATCGCCGTGCGTTGGATCGTCATGGTGCGCTGGTACGGCGACGTCCCGCTCATCGAAGAGGGGACGATCAACGACAACCTCTACTACCACGGCTCGGCGAACCTGCTCGTCGACGGCCACGGCTTCGCCAACCCGTTCGAGCACCACGTCACCGGCGAGATCATCCCGACCGCGGCGCATCCGCCGGGCTACACGGTGTACCTGGCCATCTGGTCGTTGTTCGGCATGGACACCGTCACGTGGCATCGCTTCGCCGGCGGTCTGCTGTCGGCCAGCGCCGTCATCCCGGTCGGCCTGCTCCTGCGCCGTCTGTTCGACCACCGGACCGCGGTCCTCGGCATGATCGGCATCGCGATCCATCCGCCGCTGTGGATGAACGACGCGCTGATCCTGTCGGAGTCGATGTGGATCCCGCTCGCGGCCTGGTCGATCTTCTTCGCCCAGCGGGTCTACGAGGATCCGTCCGTGCGTCGGGTCGTCGAGTTGACGGTCGTCCTCTCACTCGGCGCACTGACCCGCAGCGAGCCGTTCCTCATGTTCTTCCTGCTGCTCACGCCACTGCTGATGTTCCATCCACGGCTCGAGTGGCGCGACCGGGTGAAGCGCACGGCGATGGCCGCGGTCCTGGCGATGGTGATCCTCGCCCCCTGGGTGGGGCGCAACGTGACGATCTTCGACGAGCCGACCTATCTCGCCGTCGGCCCCGGCTACGTCCTCGAGCTCGGCAACTGTGACGACACCTATTCCGGCGAGTTCCTCGGCTACTGGAGCGCGTCCTGCGACGACGGCACGACATGGCCCGAGGGGGCCGACGAGTCCGGCATCGCGGCGGCCAAGTACGAGAAGGCACAGCGCTACATCCGGGACAACTGGACCCAGCTGCCCAAGGTCGGTGCGGCCCGGTTCGGGCGCATCATCGGCGTCTACCGGCCGATCCAGGGCATCGATTTCGACGTGTTCTTCGAGCGCCGGGTGCGCAGCCATGTCGTGGTCGGACTGCTCGCCAACTATGTCGTGATGGCCGGCGCGGTGCTCGGCGCGGTCGTGTGGCGGCGCCGCACATCGCTGCTGCCGATCGCCGCGGTGGCGGGCACGTCGCTGCTGACGGCCGTCATCACGTTCGGCGTGACCCGCTATCGGGTGGGGGCCGACGTGGCCTTCGTCATCCTGTCCGCCGTCGCGCTCGGCCATCTGATCGACCGCTACGGTCCACCCCAGGCAGCCCCCACCGCCGATCCCGCCGCACCCGACCCGGAGTCCATCCCGGCATGTTGACCCGCATCCGTGCGCTCACGAAGCAGCTGCGCCCGGTCCCGACGATCGTCGGCATCGCGGTCGGCGGCTGGCTCCTGCGACTGTGGGCGATCCTCGTCTACCGGCCGACGTGCGACACCGGAGCGGTCGACTGCTACACGGTCGCGGGCGACGCCTTCTACCACCACGGTCAGGCCAACCTGCTCGCCGACCACGGCGGCTACTACAACCCGCTCATCCATCTCGCCACGGAGCAGCGCACCGGCGTCGGCGAGCTCATCGACTCGGCCGGCGACCCGCCCCTGTTCGCCGCCTACCTCGCGTCCTGGTCGAAGATCGGGTTCGACGGCGTCACCGACCATCGAGTGGTCGCCAGCTTCTGGGGCTTCGCCCTCGTGCTCGCCGTGGGACTCTTCACCCGCCGCCTCGCGGGCAACGTGGCCGGCGCGTTCGCCGCCCTCATCGCCGCGCTCCACCCGCTGATGTGGATCAACGACATCATGCTGCTGAGCGAAAGCATGTACCAGCCCTTCGTGGTGCTCATGTTCTGGGCCGCCTACGAGTGGATCCGCGAACCGAGCCGCCGCAACGTCGCCATCCTCGGAGTGACGATCGCGCTCGCGACCATGATCCGGGCTGAGGCCCTCAGCCTCTACGGCTTCATGGTGCTGCCGCTGATCTGGTGGGGCGTGAAGGCGCTCGACACGAAGGAGAAGGTCCGCCAGACCGTGCTGTGCGGGCTCGCCGGGCTCCTGTTGATGTCGCCCTGGCTCGTCTACAACAACCTGCGCTTCGAGAAGCCGGTCACGATCAGCGCGGTGACCGGCACGGTGATGATGGGCGGCGCCTGCGACGGCGCGTGGACCGGCCTGTCGCTCGGCTACTGGGTCAACTGCTTCGACGAGGAGCTCATCGCCCAGCTCGAGGAGGACCTGCCGGGCACGTGGCCCGAGACCGAGGACGACCGCGTCTACTACGACGAGTCGGTCACCGATGAGTGGAACCGCGAACAGGCGATCGAGTACTACCTCGACAACTGGCGGCGCTACCCGAAGGTGGCGCTCGCCCGGATGGGCCGATCGCTCGAGCTCTACCGGGTGAGCCACACACTCCAGATGCAGTACCGGGTCGAAGGCCGCTGGGAGGAACCGTCCACGGTCGGGCTCGGCGTGTACTACACGCTGATCCCCTTCTCGGTGGTCGGCGCCCTGCTCCTGCGGCGACGGCGGATCCGTCTCACCCCGCTGCTCGCCATGTGGCCGATGATCATGTTCGCGTCGGCGATCACGTTCGGGCTGACCCGCTATCGGGTGCCGATCGACATCGCGATGATCGTGCTCGCCAGCGTGGCGATGAGCTGGATCTTCCATCGGCTGCGGGCCGAGGGCGTGTTCCGGGCGGTGCTGCGATGAGCGCGGTCGTCTTCACGCTGGACCTGGAGGACCATCGGCCCGACGACACGGCCGAGCTCCGCTTCCCCGCGGTCACGGACGCGCTGCTCGACGATCTCGAGAAGGCCGGCGTCATCGGCACGGTCTTCGTCGTCGGCGAGGTGGTGCGTGACCAGCCGGATCTCGTCGCCCGGGTGGCGGCCCGCGGTCACGAGCTCGGCCTCCACGGCGCCACGCACACCCCGCTGCCCGACCTCGGGCCCGACGCGTTCCGCACCGCGACCGCGGAGGCGATGGATCGGCTCGCCCAGGTGATCCAGACCCCGGTCCTCGGTTTCCGGGCGCCGATCTTCTCGCTGGTCCCCGAGTCCGCCTGGGCGCCGGAGATCCTCACCGACCTCGGGTTCACCTATTCGTCGTCCGTGCTCCCGGCCCGCAACCCGCTCTACGGCTGGCCCGGCGCGCCGACCGAGCCGTTCCGGTGGCCGAGCGGCCTCGTGGAGATCCCGTCGCCGATCTTCGGGGTCGGTCCCGCGAACGTGCCCCTGCTCGGCGGCGTGTACCTCCGTGTCGCGCCGATGCCGTTGATCCGCTGGGCCGCGAAGAAGGCGCCGGACCATGCGTGGCTCTACTCGCATCCCTACGACTTCGACCCGGGGGAGGAGCGCTGGCTGCTCCCCGAGGTGGGGCGGCTCGGCAGCCGGGTCATGTGGTGGGGCCGCGCGGGGATGAAGGATCGCGTCGTGTCGATCGTGAAGGGAACCGACCGGCGGATGATCGACATGGTGCACGCGTTGGGCGACGATCTCCCCGTGTTCGAGATGGCGGCGGCATGAGCACCGAGATCCCGGAGTACGGCCAGGACGAGATGGCCCATCCGCTGCCGAAGACCGCGATCGTCGACCGGGTCGAGTGGCTGGTCGAGCAGTGCCGGGGGAAGCGGGTGATCCACGTCGGGTTCGCCGACGCCGGGTTCCGCGAACAGCAGAGCCGGGCGGGCAGCTGGCTCCACGGTCACATCGACGAGGTCGCCACGAGCCTCGTGGGGCTCGACTTCGACGGGCCGGGCGTCGCCGCCGCGGTGGAGGCGGGGTACGAGGCGCACCTGGTCGACTGCACCGATGCCGCCGCGGTGGCGGCGTTGGCGCTCGAGCCGGCCGACGTGGTGCTGGCCGGCGAGGTGATCGAGCACCTCGGCGCACCCGGACCGTTCCTGGCCGCGATGGCCACGCTCACGGCGCCGGGCGGCACCCTGATCGTCACGACACCGAACGCCTACGGGCTCGTCAATGTCGTCGCCAACATCACCCGTCGCATCGAGGTCAACCATCCCGACCATGTCGTGATGTTCACGTGGCGCACGCTCACGCAGCTGATGCAGCGCGAGGGATGGACCCCGGTCGACGTCGCCACCTACGTGCCGTCCGTACGCGAGCGCGGCGACCGCTCCCGCCTCGAGATCGCCGCCGTGCGCCTCGTCGCCGGCACCGAACGCCTCCTCGGCAAGCTCGGCCGCCCCTATTCCGCCGACGGCCTCATCGTCACCGCCCAGCGAGAAAGTATGAGGGGGTCAGACCCCAGTACTTTCTCGGGCGGGGGAGAAAGTACGGGGGTCTGACCCCGGCGTACTTTCTCAGGCGGGTTCGTTGAGATCGAGGCGGGCGCGGAGCAGGGCGAATTCTTCGGCGAGGTCCTGGGTGCGGGCCTCGATGCGGGACAGCTCGTAGGTGAGCTGCACGGTCGTCATGAAGAGCAGCGACACGGCGGCGAGCAGGATCGTGTTGGACGGCGTCTCGATCCCGAGCAGGTCCGACACGTTCTCCACCAGGCTCGGCACGGCCGCGATCGGCAGCAGGGCGACGGCGACGACCGACCAGAGCAGGGCGTATTTGCTCTTGAGCACCCGCTGTCGGACCAGCGAGTAGATGAAGAGCACCGTCAGGATCAGGACGGCGGAGAAGACGATGTGCGCGGTGGTCGACATGCTCCGAGGCTAGCCAGCCAGTGGATCCCGATCGCCGCTGCGACCACGAGGGCGATCTCGGCCGGCACCCGGAACCGCGGCGTGCCGTAGAACGCGGCGCCCATCAGCGTCACGTGGAGCACCATCACACCGAGCAGCCAGCGGTGCCACCGGTCCCGCAGACGCCACCAGCCGACCAGGGCCAGCGGCACGACGAGGTACAGCGCGCCGATGGCGAGATGCGACGCCCACGGCTCGCGGCCCTCCTGCGTGTTCAACTGTGCCGTCGCCAGCGGCCGGTACACGCTCCAGAGCCGACCGACCCGCGCCGCGACGACCTTCGGAAGCTCGCCGAGATGCTCGCGGGCGTAGGTGAGCGCTTCGTCGCGCGCCTCGGCCGAGTCGACGCTGGGGTCCGACGTGTCGAACGGGTCGAAGTCGGCGAACGAGACCGCCCACGACCCGAGCCCGCCACCGGAGAAGACGAGGTCGTTGTAGGAACCGGCGAGCACGAGGCCGTCGCCGTGCGAGAGGAACACGGGCTCCTCGAAGCGCACCAGGTTCGGTCCGACCCAGGGCGCGAGCACGACCACCACCGCCAGCGCAGAGACCGCCGTGCGGATCACCCGCTCCCGCCAGGCTGCGTGGGCCACCCACATCAGGGGCACCACGATGAGCACGCAGAGCAGCAGCGACTCGGCGCGCGCCAGGCCGGCGAGCGCGAGCCACACGCCGAGTTCGACGGCGATCCGTACCGACGGCGCCCGTCGATAGCGAACGGCCGCCCACAGCGCGCCGGTGACCATGAGCACCGTGAGCGACTCCGCCATGACGAGACCGTCGTTGATCCAGAACCCCGGATAGAGCGCCGCGATGATGGCCGCCGTCAGGCCGACACCCCGCCCCGCGATCTCCCGACCGAGCAGGCCGATCATCACGATCACCGCCGCGCCGACGGCACACATGATGAAGCGCTGCTCGAAGAGATGCTCGCCGCGACCACCCGGCAGGAACGAGGCGGGCGCGGCGACGATCGCCGTCAGCGGCGGGTGGTCGGCGGCGTGCGGCGCGACCGACCCCGGCTCCGCCAGACCGGCCCGGATCGCGAGGTCGTGGTACGGCGACACGAACCCCTCCCCCCGGGCCAGGGCGTCGGCGGCGCGCGTGTAGAAGAACTGGTCCCCCGGGAAGATGTCGGTCGTCTCGAGGGTCTGGTCGTGCTTCGCGACGATGACGTAGAGCGCCCGGCCGACGAACCCGAGTCCCGCGATCCACGCGAGTTGGGCACGGAACGACAGCGCGATCCATCCCTCCCGGAACCGTCGCACGGCGCGCTCCCCCGCCGTGGGGTCGACCGTCGGCCGGCGGACCCACGACTGGAGCCGCTGCCCGGTCCGCTCGATCGCGTAGTAGCTGATGATCGACACGACCATCGTCGGGATGATCACCATCGTCAGGAAGACCCAGTAGTTCGTGCCGTTGTAGTCCCAGAACAGCGACGCCCGCTCGGCCCCGAGGAGGTCGGCCAGCGGCTCCCACGGGTGGACCACGAACACCATGTGCCACAGGTACACCGAGTACGAGATCAGCCCGAGCCACTCCATCGTGCGAGTCCGCACGAAGCTCCGCACGACCGAACGGCGATCCCCGCCGAACACCAGCGGGAAGAGCAGGAAGAGCCCGATCAGGCCGTAGAAGAACTGGCGTCCCATCTCGCGCGGCCATGTCGCCGTCGCGGTGCCGACCGCGAGACCCAGGTGCTGCGACACGAGATGGAAGGCGATCGCCGCGGCGAACCACCACACGCCGGCCCGACCGGCGAGCCCGTCGAGTCGCTGCCGCACGGCACCGTCGCGGAACCCGACCCGGGCGACGGCGAGGGCCATGCCGATCGCGAAGTAGTCGAGGGTGCCGGGCAGCCAGAGCACCTGGGCCGGTGTCCAGCGGGTGTCGAGGGTCAGCACCAGGATCCGGAAGAAGACCGAGACGAGATAGCAGAGCGACACGAAGAGGAAGAGGCCGTTGCGGCGAGCGGCCCGGTCGCCGTCGCGCAGCCAGGGCCGGAGCAGACGGGCCATCAACGGCAGTGCCACGTAGAAGCTCACCTCGGTCGCGAGACTCCACGCCTGCGGGATCGGCCCGATCGCGTGGGTCGGCCAGTGGATCTGGATCAGCAGGAAATTGGTGACGGCGCCGACGACGTCCTTGAACTCCTCGGTGGTCAACCCCACGATCAGAAACAGCGCGACCCAGTAGGCCGGATAGATCCGCATCGCCCGCCGCCACAGGTGCACGAGGGCGGGCCGCAGGGGCACGTCGTCGAGCACGGAACTCACGATCGGCCGGAAGAGCAGGAAGCCGGAGAGGGCGAAGAACACCGGCACGCCGATGTCGAGCCGAGCCAGATAGAAGCCCCAGATGCTCGGTCCGCCCTCACCGCCGGTCGTCACGCCGGCCCGGAACCCGACGTGGTGCAGGACGATGGCGAACGCGGCGATCGCGCGCAGTCCGTCGAGCCCGCGCACCCGATCCGCGTCGAGTGACGCTCGCGGTGTGGTGACGGCGCCCATCAGGGAGCGAGTCTAGGACCGCCGCCTCCCCGGCTCGGCCCCCGCGATCAGTCCGGGCGATTCCAGACCAGCGTGCCGTGGTCGTCCAACGCGGGGCCGGCCTCGATCTGACGCCGGATGCGTTCGGGAGGGCCGGGGCGGGCGAAGAGGAAGCCCTGGGCCACGTCGCAGCCGAGGCTGCGCAGCAGGGCGAGCGTCGCCGTGTCCTCAACACCTTCCGCCACCACGCTGTGGCCGAGGTTGTGAGCGAGATCGATGATCGACCGGGCGATGATGTAGTCGTTTTCCCGGTCGAGCATGCCGGAGATGAACGACTGGTCGATCTTGATCTCCTGCACCGGCAGACGGCGGAGGTGGGTCAGCGACGAGAAGCCGGTCCCGAAGTCGTCGATCGAGATCCGCACGCCCATCTCGTGGAGCGCCTCGAGCACGTCGACGATGGCCCGATGGTCCTCCATGATCTCCCGCTCGGTGATCTCG
Organism: Acidimicrobiales bacterium; assembly: GCA_033344915.1. Classification (NCBI taxonomy): domain Bacteria; kingdom Bacillati; phylum Actinomycetota; class Acidimicrobiia; order Acidimicrobiales; species Acidimicrobiales bacterium. The sequence goes on along the minus strand of JAWPML010000001.1, from coordinate 3,793,779 downwards.
AGGATGAGACGATCCGAGGACACCCCGGCGGCGGCCAGCCGTTCGGCGACCGCGTCCGGGAGATGGCGATCGTAGAGATTGCGCACGGGCACGTTCACGGCGACCCGCTGGCCGGGCCAGTCGGCGATGACCTCCAGCGAGCGTTCGAGCACCGCGAACGTCAGCTCCGAGATCAGCCCCGACACTTCACAGAGCTCGATGAACTGGCCGGGGCCGACGAGGCCGAGGCGGCTGTGTTGCCAGCGGGCGAGTGCCTCCATCTCCTGGACCCGACCGGTACGGAGGTCGACCTTGGGCTGGAACCAGACCCGCAGACCGTCCTCGAGCAGATGACGCAGCTCGCCCATGAGCGTGAGCCGGTCGAGCGAGTGACGGTCGTCGTCGGCGACATAGAGCCGGTAGGGCAGACCGGATCGCTTGGCGTCGTACATCGCGATGTCGGCCCGCTGGAGGAGGATGTGGGCGTCGCGGCCATGGGTCGGCGCGACCGAACCGCCGATCGAGGCCGTGACCTCGAGCTCGATCCCGTCGAGACGCACCGGCTGCTTGATCGCGTCGGCGACCCGCTGCGAGATCTCCTGGAGGTCCGCCTCGTCCGCACCGTTGAGGACAATGGCGAACTCGTCACCGCCGAGTCGGGCGACCGTGTCGCCGTCCCGCATCATCTCCGAGAGCCGGACACCGATCGTGGTGAGCAGTTCGTCACCGAAGCCGTGACCGAGCGTGTCGTTGATCTCCTTGAACTGGTTGAGATCGAGGAGGAGCAGCCCGACCGTCGTGCGATCGCGTCGCATACCGGCCAGCGCATGGGCGAGCCGGTCGAACAGCAGCGACCGGTTCGGCAGGGCGGTGAGCGGATCATGGAACGCCTGATGGCGGATGAGCTCGGTGGCGTGCTTGCGGTCGGTCACATCGGCGAACTGCACGCCCACGGCGCCGTCCGGCAGCGCAACCAGCTCGTAGTCGAACGTGCGCGAGCCGGTGGGCGTGACGATCTCGACGTCGTCCCGATCGGCGACCCGGCCCGAGAGCAACTGGTCGTCGAGATCCGCCCGCACGGTCGCCGGGAGCCACGGTGCCACGTCGGCGAGGCGACGCCCGAGCCCGTCGTCGGCGTCGATCCCGGCGAGCGCGGCGAACGCGGGGTTCATCTGGAGCACCTCGGGCTCGGCGTCGACGGCATCGCGCCCGGAGACGACCAGCAACGGTTCGGACTGGTTGGCCACGACGGCCGCGAGCCGGTCGACCTGCTCGCGCACGGCCGCCTCCTCGGCGATGTCGAGGATCACACCACGGAAGTAGCGCCGATCACCGACCTCGACCTGACGCACCACCTCACGCACCCGCAGGAGCGTGCCGTCGAAGCGTCGGAGGCGGACCTCGCGGACCTCCGCCTCGTTCATCGTGGCCGGATCGAGTCGGTACTCGTCGAGGTCGGCGTGGTGCACGCGTCGCGAAACCGACATGGCTCGCCAGTCGGCCGGCGAGAAGCCGAGAAGCTCCTCGACCCGGCCCACGGCGCGGATGAGGTCGAACGTGTCGACGTCGGCCTCCCAGACGATGACGGGCAGCGAGTCGACGAGGTCGGCGACCCGCAACACGCTGTCGCGGCCCTCACCGAGGATCTTGAGGTTGTTGAAGTTGAGACCGGCGGTCGAACCGGCCATGACGAGAACGGTGTACAGCCATCCGGGCACCCCGGCCACGTAGGCCGCGGCCCCCATTCCCCCACACAACGCCGCCCACAACACCCAGGTCGCGCGGGGCGAGACCAGCCAACCGACCGTCATGGCGGCGACCGCAGGCACGAGCAACGCCGTCCACATGGCCGGATCCGATGCGCTCACATGCCCGATCAGGAGCAGGTCGAAGACACCGAGCGCCGTCGCCTGCCAACGTCGCGGCAGCACCAGCAACACGGATGCCATTCCCGCGAGGTAGACGATCCCGGCGATCACGAGTGTGCGATCGGGCACCGCGACGAAGAGTCCGGCCACCACCAGCGGACCCATCACGATGTGGGCGACGCGGATCAGCTCGAGCGTGCGATCCCGTACCGCGGTGCGGTCATGGGTCCATTGTTCGATCAGCTCGTCCAGCTCGGACGTCGCGGACTGCGACAACGAGAGCGACGAGCCGACCATGTGGATCAGCTCTTCTCGGGCCGCAGCAACCAGTCGCGGCTCGGGTCCGGCTCGTCGTCGCCGGCGAGGAAGTCGTGGAACGCTTCGTCCTCGGACTCGTCCGCGGCCAGTGCCTCGGACAGTCGGTCGGGCGGCGTCTGCTCCACCAGCCGAGCGCCGAGGGTGCCGAACAAGCCGGCGCCCTCCGGATCCGGATCCTCATCGTCCTCAATCGCATCGTCCGCCACGGCGGCATCGGCGGAGGCGGGCGGGTTCGTCACACCGCTCTCGTCGCCGGTCGCCCGGGAGAACAGGCCGGCGCTGGTCGGCCGCTCGTCCTCGTCGACGTCGTCTTCGGGCTCGAGGATCTCGTGCCCCGCGAATTCCCGGGGCGGTCCGTCGGGGATCTCGTCGATGGCGTCGGCGGGCATGTCTACGACGTCGGGATACGCCTCGTCGCTCGGGATGGCCGACTCGAGCATGTCGGTCCAGGTGTCGTCCTCGGACTCGGCCGCGACGGGCTCCTCGGCGGAGACGTCGGCCTGTTCGCCTGCCGCGTCCGCCGGTGCCGGGTTGGCGGCGATCACGCTCTCGAGTTGCGGGGTGACGAGGTTCCCGATGGCCGACGCGGCCCCGGTGGGCAGCTCGGTGGACATGAACGACACCATCGTCTCCGCGAGTTCCTGCACCCGGGAGCGCAGCTCCTCGTGGTAGCTCTCGAGCGCACCTCGCTCGTCCTCGAGCGCGTTGCGCACGTCGGCGAGCGCCTCGACCTCGACGGCGACCTTCTCCCGCTCGCTGCGCACGAGGGCTTCGGCTTCCACACTCGCGGCCGCCTTGATCGCGTCGGCTTCGTCGCGAGCGGCGTCGATGCGTTCCTGGGCCCGGTCGGCGTCGGCCAGCAGTTGTTCGGCCATCGCTTCGGCCTCGGCGGCGACACGGGTCGCCTCGTCGCGGCGGGCCTCGGCCTGGCCGCTGACCTCCTCGACGATCTCGTCGGCTTCGCGGCGCGCATCCTCGACCACCTGGTCGACCGTCGCCGCCGCCATCGCGAGGAAACGCGAGGTGGTCGTCGACGGGTCCTCCCCGCGCAGGGTGTCGAGTTCCGCCTGGAGTCGAGCGACCTCGATCTCGAGTTCCCGTTCCCGGGCGGACGCACTCGGCGCGTGGGGATGATGGTCCGTCATCTGAACTCGTTCCTGGGTCGAAGGGCGTACGCCCTGACAATCGGCCCGAAACGGTGGGTCTTGAGTCCTGAATCCGCATCCTGACGCCCGAACTAACCTCGGCAGGCATGCCGTTCCACGACGACGACCCCATCTGGTACGCGTCGTACGGGTCGAACTGCTCCGCCGAGCGGTTCACCATGTACCTCACCGGAGGGCGGGCCGCCGGCGCCACCCGCGACGAACGCGGGGCCCGGAATCCGGCACCACCCCGCTCGATCGAGCCCATCTGGTTCGATTCGGACGTGCGCTTCCTGGGCAACGCCGCGAAATGGGGAGGTGGCGGAGTCGCATACCTCAGTCACGAACCGGGCGGGCGCGCCCCCGGCACCCGGTACCTGATCACCAAGGGCCAGTTCGACGACGTCGCCGCCCAGGAGAGCCGCCGTGACACGGTGGCGACGCCCCTCCACGAGTGCGAGATCGGTGTCGTGCACCCGATCGGAAACGGCTTCTACGACGGGCTCCTCGTGCTCGAGCCGATCGACGGTACGCCTGTCGTGACATTCACGTCGCCCGAACCCCACGTCCCCCTCCAGCCGAATCCGCCGTCGGCCGCCTACCTCGGCACGATCCTGCGCGGCCTCGTCGCGGTCCACGACGGCGATCGCGACACCATCGTCGACCACCTCCGTCACGATCGCGCCCTCGCCGCCGGGTGGACGCGCGAGGCGATGCTGGCCCTGCTCTGAGCGGACGGTCCACGGCCGGATTTGGGCCGTTCGGCTCATGCTGCACCATCCCGATCGTCCCTACGTTGGGGTGTGTGGGAGTGGCTCTCCCGCCAGCCTCCCGGAGGCCGGGAGGGGAAGGATGGGATGCGATGAACCAGCCGACGGAACCCCTGGCATGGCGACTCCGAAATGCCGCGATCGAGCGGACGCGAACCGCGAGCGAACGCGTCGATGACGTCGTGCTCGACGAAGACGGCGTCGTCGACCTCCGCGCCCTCGAGGTGGAGCGCTCCACCGGCGGCGCGTCCGTCGCGGATCCCGCGCCGATCCTCGCGACGATGCGTGGCCAGTTCGGCGATGCCGCGGAGGTGGCGGACCTCTACGACCAGTCCGAGGATCCGGCGCCGCGCTGGCGCCTCGGCCTGCGGGCCCGACACGGTGCGAGCAGTCACGTCGAGACGCCGCTGCCGACCCCGCCGGTGACGGAGACCGCGCCGGTGACCCCGGCGCGGCGGCCGCCGAAGCTCCCACCGCTCTCGCGCATCGAAGGTGTGCCCCTGTCGAGTGAGCTGTCCGACCCCTTGGCCGAACGCGCCGCCGAACCGAAGGCCGAACGGCCGCTGGCATCACCTCCGATCGCGGAGGACATCGAGCCCGAGATCGATCTCCGGGACGAGGAACGCCCGACCGCCGACTGTCCCCAGTGCGCCGGCCTCGGCCGCCGGGATCTCTTCGACCGGTTCAGCCAGGTCGAGTTCTACAGCTGCGACCACTGCCACCACATGTGGCAGCAGGACTTCAGCGGCTGAGCCCTCGCCCCGCCGACGTCAGTTGCCGAAGACCGCGAGCCACTGCTCGCGGGTCTGAGGCCGGAACACGATGTTGCGCTCGCGGGTGATGCCCATCGTCGCCGACGACTCGATCGAGTACTGGTGGCCCGGGTAGAGCACCGCGTCGTCGGGCACCCGGGCGAGCCGCTGGGTCAGGCTCTCGTACATCTCCTCGGGGCTCGACCCGGGGAAGTCGGTGCGGCCGCAGCCGTCGAGGAAGAGCGTGTCGCCGGCGACGAGACGGCCGTCGACGAAAAAGCACTGACTGCCCGGGGTGTGCCCGGGGGTGTGGATCAGCTCGATCTCGACCGCGCCGACCGACACCTTGTCGCCGGAGCGGTGTTCGACGAGCGACGCCTTCGTGACCCCCGTGACCTTCTCGACGAACTCGGCCTCGTCGGCCTGCACGTGGATCGGCACCTCGACCCGTTCCATCAGCTCGGCGACACCCTCGAGCTTCATGCCCATCATGGAGCCGCCCACATGGTCGGGGTGGTAGTGCGTCGCGAGCACACCGGAGCAGCGCATGCCGTCGTTCTCGAGCGTGTCGACGAGGCCGTTGACGTCGTAGGCGGGATCTACGAGCAGGGCGTCACCGGTCTCGCGGTCGCCGATCGCATAGACGAAGTTGACCATCTGCGCCGCCATCGGGTCGTCCGTGGCGAAGTCGCGGCCGGACAGCAGCTGACGGAAGTAGAAGCGGTCGCTCATCCGGCCACCCTAGAGCGGGCGCGGAAGAAGGCGGACAAGCGGGCGCGGTAGGCCCGGTTGTACCGGTCGTAGGCCGCGCGCAGGTCGGAGGCGGGCCAACCGGACGGCGTCAGTGAGGGCGGCAGGAGGGGATCCGCGACGAGGTGGCGCAGCGACGAGGCCGCGAGCTCGAAGCCATCCGCGAGCGACACGTCGCCGTCGGCCTCCAGCAGTGCCGACGTCGCTTCCATCGAGGCGACGAGGCGGCGGGTGGCGGCCGACCACGCGTCGAGGTCGAACAGGGCGGCGGCGAGTTCGGCCGGCGAGCCGTCGGGCCGGCCGACGAAACGGTCGGCCTGCTCGGCCACGACCATCCGAGCCGACGGCAACCGCTGCGGGTCGAGGTTCGCCGGGCGCATCCACACGCCGTCACGATGCTCCGCCAACCCCAGATGGACGGCGGCCCGGCGCAGCGCGGCCCGGTCGCCGGCATCTCGCCCGCCGGTACGGACGACGTGGATCTCCCAGTCGCCGTCCCAGGCGCGGGTCACCGCCGCGAGGCCCGCCTCCTGGCGCCCCTGCCGGTCGAGCAGATCGCCGGCGAGGTGGTACACGCTGTCGTCGTCTCGGGTCAGCTCGCCCCGGTCGACCATGCGACTCAGGGCGACCCGTGTGGTGCCGGGATTGATGCCGAACTCCTCCGCGAACGCGACGAGGAGTCGACCCGGCAGCCGAGGGGGAAGGGTGCCGAGCAGGGTCGAGGCGACGACGCTGCGGGCGGAGAGGGACGGCACGGATCAGTCGGCGGAACGCACGAGCGTGCGCCAGAACGCCCAGTACCCGTCGTGGGTGATCGCGTCCGTCACGTAGCCGTCCTCCTCCAGAGCTCGCTGGAGCGTCGGGAGGTTCGCCATCGGCACGCCCGAATCGACATGGTGGGCGAGATGGAACCCGATCGACTGGGAGAGGAAGACGTGCTTCGAGAGGAAGCCCTGGCGGATGTGGTGTGACGTGAGGCGCCGGTCCGACGAGCGGGTCATTCCCGCGTGCTCGGCGAGCGCCCGCAGCCGGTTCGCCACCCGCCAGTAGGTCATCCACGGGAGGAACCAGAGGAAGAGGTAGAGCCACGGATGGCCGAAGGCGAGGAAGATGCCGAACACGACCAACTGACCGGACCAGAAGCGCAGGGCCCGGAGCCGGCGACCGGGGGTGACGAGTCCGACGATGGTCGGCTTGAGGTTCTTCCATCCGGAGATGCCGACGGCGTCACGTACGAGCTTGCGCCGCAGCGACGCCCGGCTGATCGGATAGTTGGCGTAGAGGAGGAAGTCCGGTTCCTTGTCCCCGAACTCGTCGCGATGGTGCTGGGAGTGGGACTTGCGGTAGCCGTTGTCACCGGTGCCGAACGGCAGCCAGCCGAAGAAGCGTTCGCCGACCCAGTCGTTCAGCGTGCGATTGCTGAAGAGCAACCGGTGGGCCGCCTCGTGGAACAGGGTGGCGGAGCGCTGGAAGTAGGCGCCCATCACGAAGAAGGCAGCGACCCACGCAACCGGATGATCGAGCCGCACCGCCACGCCGATGGTGACGAACGGATAGAGCACCGCGATCACACACAGTCCGGCGTTGCGCAGGTTCGGGATCCGGCGTAGCTCGGCCCGGAACTCGGGCTTCGGCCGCCCGTCCGGTCGCAGCCGATCCGACCCGGCGAACGGCGCCACCTCGTCACGCGGCGCCAGCCCACCCGTGAAGGCGGCAACCGCCTCGTCGTGCGTCATCGTACCGGCCATGTACCCATGTTACAGATAGCGACACAGATGTCCACTCCGACGTAACGTTCCCCGCCCCACCCCTGCAATCTCTGGGCACGAAAGGCGGGCCGAGACCCGGCGATTTCGACCCTTTGGTGACCAGAGATTGCAGGGTGTGGGTGGGTGGGTTGGGGCGGGTGGGGTGTGAGTCAGCGGGATGTGAGGACCTCGCGGGGGTGGGAGGTGACGTGGGTGTCTCGGGGCAGGCCCTGGGCGGCGCAGGTGCCGGCGCGGGCAGCGGATCCGACGATCACGTCCGCCTCGTCGCCTCGCTTGCGCACGGCCCAGACGAGGGGCCACACGAGCACGGACGTGAGGCCGCCGACGACATAGCCGCGGCCGAGGCCGACCGTGAGGTCGTCGGCGGCGCCGCTCAGGCGTCCGAGCCCGAGCTGGCCGCCGGTGCCGCCGACCGATGCCAGCATCGCGTCGAAGCTGATGACCGTCGCCCGGTGTTCGCTCGGGGCCACGTGGTGGACATAGGCCTGGCGCACGGGCGAGATCACCCCGAGCGATCCGGTCACGAGCAGGAACGCCGGCACCGCGACCCAGAACGAGTCGGTCAGCCCCATGACGAGCGATCCGACCGTCGTGACGATCGAGCCGCCGAGGATGATCGTGCTGCGTCGACCACAGCGCCGCGTCAGCCACTCGACGACCTGGTTGCCGGCGATGGTCGACAGCGACATCGCCGCGGTGATCACCCCCACCACCCAGATCTTGTCGTCCTTCAGCAGACCGAGCAGGTACGGCTGTGCGGAATAGAACGCCCACCCGAGAAACGAGCCTCGCACGACCCCCGACACCATGAGGAGACGCAGCCCCGGCTGACGCCAGCCGTAGGTGATGCCGACCCGCGTCTGTTCCTTGAGCTCGGTGCCGATGTGGCTGAGCTCGAGCGGCCGCGGCGTGAACCCGAGATCGTGCATGACCCGCCACGAGTACACGAAGAGGGCGCCGAGCAGCGCAGCCCGCACGCCGAAGGGCACGCCGAGGTCGACCTGGCCGAGGAAGCCACCGGTGGTCGTGCCGACCAACATCGCCGCGCCCGTGATCTGCTGCGACCGGGCGAAGACGTGGTCGAGATCCTCCTCCATGCCCACGGAGTGCAGCGCGTCGACCAGCCACGCCTCGAGCGCTCCCGAGTAGAAGGTGAAGCCGAGTCCCATCACGAGCGACACCGCGGCGAACACGCCGACGCCCGCCTCGGCCTGCGCGGCGAGCAGATAGAGGACCGTCGTGACCCCGAGCACGGCGATCGAGAGCAGATAGGACACCCGGCGACCGACCGTGTCCGCGACCACGCCGGTCGGGATCTCGAACAGCACCATGCCGGCCGAGAAGACCGCGTTCGCCACGAAGACCTCCCCGATCGAGAGGCCGGCATCGAGCAGGAACAGCGTGTTCACGCCCCAGATCAGGGACGCCGCGAGCGTGTAGAGCCCGGCGAGCAGTTGGTAGTTCCGGATGATCCGGGCGGAGGTCATGCGGTGAATCCGAACACGGGAGCGAATGGTCCGCCCTATCCTCGCGGTTCGTGAGCAACTCCGTATCGACTCCGCCGACCGTCGCCTATCTCGGACCGGTCGGCACCTTCACCGAGCAGGCCGTGCTGACCCAGCCCGACCTCGCAGCGATGGAGTTGGTGCGCTTCCCGAGCATCGTCGAGGTGTTGCGGGCGACCGAGAACGGCGCCGTGGACTACGGGTTCGCCGCGATCGAGAACATGATCGAGGGCGCCGTCAACGCGACCATCGACACGCTCGCCTTCGATGCCGACCTGCTGATCCAGCGGGAGGTCGTCATGAACGTCAACCTGAACCTCCTCGTGCACCCCGGGGTCACCCTCGACGACATCGAACATGTCCGCTCGATGCCGGTCGCGTACGCCCAGTGTCGCCGCTACCTCGCCGACGAGCTCCCCAAGGCCGCGGTCGAGGCGACCAACTCCACGGCCGACGCGGCCCGCGAGCTCGCCGAATCGGGTCGCCGCGACACTGCCGCGATCGCGCCGCGGCGCAGCGCCGAGGTCTACGGGCTCGAGATCCTCGCCGCCGACATCGAGGACCATCCGGAGAACCAGACCCGGTTCGTCCTCGTCGGTCGCGAAGGGATCACGCCACCGTCCGGCCACGACAAGACCTCGATCGTGATCTACCAGCGCGAGGACGAACCGGGCTCGCTGGTCGCCATCCTCCAGGAGTTCGCGGCCCGCAACATCAACCTCACCAAGCTCGAGAGCCGCCCGACCCGCACCGGGCTCGGCGACTACTGCTTCCTGATCGACGCCGAGGGCCACATCGCCGACCAGGTGCTCGGCGACGCCCTGCGCAACATCCAGATGAAGCACGGCATCGTGAAGTTCCTCGGGTCCTACCCGTCCGCCTACGGGACCGAGGAGGAACAGGCGACGAACCGCGCCGGCGTCCACGAGGCCGACGACTGGCTCGAAGGTCTGCGGGACCAGATTCGCTGACCCGGCTCAGCGATCGACGAACCGACCGTCGCGCAGGACCGGCACGAGATCACTGACGTGCGCCTGGGCCGCGAGGTCGACGTCGTCCGGCCAGCCCCGCTCGATGAGTTCCCGGCCGGAGGTGCAGGCCCGGAGGCGCTCGACGATGTCGCCCTCCGCGTCGTGCCAGGCGGCGGCCGCCACGCGAGCCTCGGGGCTCAGGTCGAGGCGGTCGAACATCGAGAGCACGGCACCCGCGCCGAGGAGGTCCTCCACCGCGACGCGCATCGGTCCGGTGTCGCCGCGCCAGCGCTCGCCGGCCGCGACCACGCCGACCCGCACATCCTCGTCGGCGAACGCGGAGCCGACGGCAGCACCGTTGCGGATGCACGCGGCGACCACGTCGTCGGCACCAGCGTCGACCGCGCCGAACGCGAGGGCCGAGCCGTTGGGCGACGGCAGCACGATGGACGTCCCCGCGGGGACGTCCGCGAGCGACGAGGGAGCGAGCGAGTAGGGCGCGTCCCCATCGCGGGGCCCGGCCAGCGTCGCACCGAGCGACGCCGCAAAGTCTGCCTCGGAGCCGTCGTGCCACTTGTAGGGGTGGACGGCCGCGCCCCGGCCGAGGGCGATGTCGACACAGGTCGTGAACGACAGCACGTCCACGACGATCACGACGTCGACCAGGGGCGCGAGGGTGCGCAACCCCATCGGTCCCCACTCGAGATGGACCCGGAACCCGTCCGAGTCGGCCACGCTCAGGTCCAGCCGCCGTAGCGGGGACGGGCCGACCACCACCGGCCGGCGAAACGCCACCGGGGCAGGGCGTCGGGCTCGGTCGCCCCGGAAGGGCGCGGCCAGAGTGCCTCGTAGGCGGCGAGGATCGCGGCCATCTCCTCCTCGGAGGGAGCCGGCGACACCGAGACGGCGTCGATCGGGTCGCTCACAGCGGCACGTTCCCGTGCTTGCGCTGGGGCATCTCCTCGCGCTTCGACTCGAGCAACCGCAGACCGGCGACCACCTTGCGGCGGGTCTCGCTCGGCTCGATCACGTCGTCGACGTAGCCCCGCTCGGCCGCGATGTAGGGGTTCGCGAGGCGATCGGTGTAGTCCTCGATCAGCTCGGCCCGGCGGGCTTCGGGATCGGCGGCGTCGGCGAGTTCACGGCGATAGAGGATCTCCACCGCGCCCTGTGACCCCATCACCGCGAGCTCCGCGGTGGGCCATGCGAAGGCGAGATCCGAGCCGACGGACTTGGAGTCCATCACCACGTACGCGCCGCCATAGGCCTTGCGGGTGATGATCTGGATGCGGGGCACGGTGGCCTCGCAGTAGGCGTAGAGCAGCTTGGCGCCGTGGCGGATGATGCCGCCGTACTCCTGGTCGACGCCGGGCAGGAAGCCGGGGACGTCCACGAACGTGAGCAGCGGGATGTTGAACGCATCGCAGGTGCGCACGAACCGGGCGGCCTTCTCGGCCGACTCGATGTCGAGCACGCCGGCCAGCATCATCGGCTGGTTGCCGACCACGCCGACGGCGCGACCGTCGACCCGGGCGAAGCCGCACGTGATGCTCCTACCCCAGGCCGAGTGGTACTCGAGATAGTCGCCGTCGTCGACCACGGCGCCGATGACCTGCTTCATGTCGTACGGGACGTTCGGGCTCTCGGGCAGGATCTCGTCCAGCTCCGGGCACAGGCGATCCGGGTCGTCGGCGGAGTCCAGCCTCGGGGTCTGCTCGAGGTTGTTCGACGGGAGGAAGCTGAGGAGGTACTTCACCTCGTCGAGCACGTCCTCCTCACTGTCGGCCACGAAGGTCGCCACGCCGGACTTCGAGCTGTGCGAGCCGGCCCCGCCGAGTTCCTCGAGCGTGACCTCCTCACCGGTGACCGTCTTCACCACGTCGGGACCGGTGATGAACATGTGGGACTTCTCGCGCACCATGAAGATGAAGTCGGTCATGGCCGGGCTGTAGACCGCACCGCCGGCGCAGGGGCCGAGGATGACGGAGATCTGCGGGATGACACCGGACGCCTGCACGTTGCGATGGAAGATGCCGCCGTAGCCGTCGAGCGACACGACGCCTTCCTGGATGCGGGCGCCGGCACCGTCGTTCAGCCCGATCATCGGCGCGCCGGTGGCGAGGGCGAGGTCCATCACCTTGTGGAGCTTCTCGGCGAAGACCTCGCCGAGAGCGCCGCCCATGACGGTGAAGTCCTGGCTGAAGACGAACACCTTGCGGCCGTCGACCGTGCCCCAGCCGGTGATGACACCGTCGGTGTAGGGCCGCTCGTCGAGCACGCCTTCCGCGGCACGATGCCGCGCGAGCATGTCCAACTCGTTGAACGAGCCCTCGTCGAGCAGGTACTCGATCCGCTCGCGGGCGAGCATCTTGCCCTTGTCGTGCTGACGCTGCACGGAACGCTCGGACCCGGCGTGCAGCGCCTGTTCCTTGCGCTCGCGCAGGTCTTCGAGCTTGGCCTTCATCGACTGATCAACCACGGCAGGCAATCTACCTGTCGGCGGTCGTGGTCCCCGAAACGGGCGCTTCAACCGGGGTCTGACCCCCGCTTCACCTTGCGCGTCAGCCAGGCGGTCCGTGGACGACCGCGTCGAAGACGGTCTTGTGTTCGACGACCGGTCGGAACGCCCGCAGCAGCCAGGTCGCGCCGTCGTCGGCGAACGGCGGGGCCGTGCCGTCGTAGTCCGTGCGGAGGCAGACGTCGAAGCCGTCGAGCGAGCCGCGCTCGTCCGCCACCGTCTCCAGCATCCGATGGAAGCTCGCCTCGTCGACATCGATCGGGAACATGCCGTCGTAGCGGGCGGCCCGGCGGACGGGCTTCGTCGCCGAGCCGCGCGCCGCACACCAGATCGGCGGACGGGGCTGCTGGGCCGGCCGGGGCTCGAGGGAGACACCGTCCACCCGGAAGTGCTCGCCGACGTGGGCGAGCGTCTCGCCCTCGAGCAGCCGGGCGATGATGTCGAGACCCTCCTCGAGCCGAGCGCCCCGGGCCCGCCCGTCCACGATCTCGTCGAAGCGGGACAGTTCGCCGCCGGAGTCCGTGCCCGAGCCGACGCCGACCGTCAGCCGGCCATCGCTCATCAGGTCGACAGTGAGGATCTCGCGGGCGAGCTTGATCGGCCGGCGCCGCGGCACCGGGGTGACCATCGGGCCGAGCCGGATGCGGTCCGTGGCGGCCGCCATCGCGCCGAGCGCGACCCATGTGTCGACGATCTCGTTGCTCTCGGGCCGCAGCACGTGATCCCACAGGAAGATGCCGTCCCACCCGGACTCCTCGGCGATCGCGGCGAGGTCGACGAGCTTGTGCGGATCGGCCAACGGACCGAACGGAGCGACGAAGACACCATGCTTCACGCCGTGATGGTAGGTCGACCGCCGGAACAGCCGCGGGCGGCGGCCCTAGGCTCGCTTTCGATGACCGACCCGACCGACGCTGGTTCGTTCGATCCCGCGGCCCGCGAGCAGGAGCTGCGCGACCAGGCGGAGAGTTGGGACACGAGCACGCCGGTCCCGGCCGGGCCCGGCGACATCCCGGTGATCGATCTGGGGCACGATCCGGTCACCGTCGCCACCGAGTTGCGCGCCGCGTGCGAGACCGTCGGGTTCTTCCAACTGGTCGGGCACGGGGTCGACGAGACACTGGTCGAGCGCACGTTCGCCGCCACCCGCGCCTTCCACGATCTCGACGACGCGACGAAGGAATCGATCGCGATGGACCGTGCCGAGTGGCCGGTCCGCGGTGTCGGCTACCTGCGCGTCGGCGAACGCCTGCTGCCCCGTCGGGCCGTCGGCAACCTGAACGAGGCCTTCCTGATCAAGCAGGACACCGGGATCGGATTCGACGACAACCAGTGGCCGCCGGAGCCCGAGCTGCGGGGGTTCCGCGCCACCGTGGAGGCGTATGCGGCCGCGGTCGAGGCGCTGGCGCTACGCCTCGTGCCCGTCTACGCCGCCGCGCTCGAGCTGGATCCCGACTTCTTCGCCGATGCGTTCGCCGACCCGTTCTGGCGGCTGCGGCTGAGCCACTACCCCGGCGTCGACACGGCCCGGCCCACCGGCGCCTACGGCATCGCTCCCCATGTCGACACGACGTTCTTCACGCTGCTCCGTCAGAACGGGCCGGGCCTCACGATCTACAGCACCCCGCGCGATGCCTGGATCACGGTGCCCGTCATCGACGGGGCCTACGTGGTGAACACCGGGGAGCTCCTGCGCCAGTGGAGCAACGACCGGTTCCTCAGCGTGCGCCACTTCGCCGACAACAGGACGTCCACCTCCCGCTACTCGATCCCGTTCTTCTTCAACGCCAACGCCGACCATGTGATGCATCCGCTGCCGACCTGTGTCTCGCCGGACGCGCCGGCCCGCTACGCGCCGGTGAGCTACCGCCAGAGCCAGGCCGCCGTCCAGGGGGAGTGACGGCGCCGAGTCGTAGAGTCCTGGCGATGTCGTTCGAACGCGTGTGCGTCTTCTGTGCCTCGTCGCCCGGTTCCGACCCGGCGATCACCGAGGCGACCGTGGCGCTGGGTGAGGAGCTCGTCGCCCGCGGCATCGAACTGGTTTACGGCGGCGGCGCGGTCGGTCTGATGGGGCTCATCGCCGACACGGTGATGGACGGGGGTGGCACCGTCACCGGCGTGATCCCGAAGAACCTCTTCTCCCGCGAGGTCGGCCACCGCGAACTGACGCGACTGGAAGAGGTCGACACGATGCATGTCCGCAAGGCGCGCATGTACGAGCTCGCCGACGCCTTCATCGCCCTCCCCGGCGGGTTCGGCACCCTCGAGGAGCTCGCCGAGACGCTCACGTGGAACCAGATCGGGCTGCTCACCAAGCCGGTCGGCGTGCTCGACGTGGGTGGGTTCTGGCAGCCCCTCCTCGAGTTGCTGGACGGCATGGTCGACAGGGCGATCCTCAAGCCCGCCAACCGCGGCGTCCTCCTCGCGGACGACTCCCCCGCCGGCCTCCTCGACGCCCTCGCCGCCCAGGACCTCACCTACGTCCCCAAGTGGATCGGCGACGACGCCGTCTGATCCCCGCATACTTTCTGGGGTCAGACCCCAGAAAGTACGAATCCGACCTGGGGAGGATGCGAAGGTCCGGTGGACGCGCGCAGACTGTGTCCATGACTACCGTCGACTTCTTCCAGGACAACTACGCGCCGGTGCGCGAAGAGCTCACGTCGCTCGACCTCGACGTCACCGGCACGATCCCCGAGGAGTTGGACGGACGCCTCCTGCGGATCGGCCCGAACCCGGTCCTCGATCCCAAACCGACGGACCACTGGTTCACCGGAACCGGCATGGCTCACGGCCTGCGGCTGCGCGGCGGGAAGGCCGAGTGGTACCGCAACCGCTACATCAACGGCGACAGCGTCGCCGACGCCCTCGGGCGGCCGCGCATGCCCGGCCCGCGCCACATGGACGGCGACGGCGGCGCCAATACGAACATCATCGGCCACGGCGGCAAGACCTACGCCATCGTCGAGGGATTCAACTGGCCGGTCGAGCTGACCGAGGAGCTCGAGTCGGTCGCGCCGTCGAACTTCGACGACACGCTCGACGGGACGTTCACCGCCCACCCGAAGCGCCACCCCGACACCGGCGAACTCCACGCCGTCACCTACTTCTTCGGCTGGGAGGACCACGTCCGGTACGTGGTCGTCGGCACCGACGGCCGCGTGCGTCACCAGGTCGACGTGCCGGTCGGCCACAGCCCGATGATCCACGACTGCTCGATCACCGAATCGGCCGTGCTCGTCCTCGACTTCCCCGTGCACTTCGACCTGAACGAAGCCATGGCCGGCTCCGGCCTGCCCTACCGCTGGCAGGCCGACGCACCGAGCCGCATCGGCGTGCTGCCGTTCGACGCGCCCGGCGACGCCGTGCAGTGGTGTGAGCTCGATCCGTGTTTCGTGTTCCACCCGCTCAACTCGTTCGACCGGCCGGACGGCACGATCCAACTCGACGTCGCGAAGCACCAACGGGTGTTCGACACCGTCACCAACGGGCCGGCCGAGGGCCCACCCCAGCTCTACCGATGGATCCTCGACCCGGCGAAGGGCACGGTCTCCGAGGAACTCCTCGACGACCGCAACCAGGAGTTCCCCCGGGTCGACGAGCGCAAGGTCGGCAAGGACGCGCGCTACGGCTACACGGTCGGCTTCGTCGGCGAGGAGGGCCCCGCGTACAAACGTGACCTGCACGCGAATACGACCGAGATCCACGACTTCGGCCCGGGTCGATCGAGCCAGGAGATGGTGTTCGTGCCCCGCGCGCCCGATGCGGACGAGGACGACGGCTGGTGCCTCAGCTACGTCCACGACGCGAACACCAACACGGCCGACGTCGTGATCCTCAACGCGCAGGACTTCAGCGGCGAACCGCAGGCCGTTGTCCACCTCCCCCAGCGCGTGCCCTACGGCTTCCACGGGAACTGGGTGCCGAGCGAGGCGTAGCCGGACCTCCCCCCATAACAATCTCTGGTCACGAAAGGTCGCACGAATCGCGGGAAATCCGACCCTTTCGTGACCAGAGATTGCGAGGGGGTGGTCGCGGGCGAGGACGCTGGCGAATTCGCTCCGGGCATGACGGCGAGGCGCTCTATCCTCGCCGTCATGCCCGAAGCTCCGTCAACCCGCACCACCGTCCGGCGCGGCGCGAACCGCGCCGTCTACGAAGGCGACCGGGTACGCGCGATCCTCGATACCGGGATGATCGCCCACGTCGGCGTCCAGACCCCCGATGGCCCCCTCGTGCTGCCGATGGCCTACGGGCGTGACGACGACACGCTCTACCTCCACGGCGCGGCCGCGAACCATCTCCTCGGCACGGGCGATGGCCACGAGATCTGCGCGACCGTCACCCATGTCGACGGCCTGGTGATGGCCCGCACGCCGTTCCACAACTCGATGAACTACCGGTCGGTGGTGGTACGGGGCCGGGCGACGAAGATCGAGGAGAAGGACGCCAAGCTGCGGGCGCTCAAGATCATCACGGATCATGTCGTCGCGAACTGGGACATCGGCCGGCCGGCCAGCGACATCGACGAACGCAAGACGCTGGTCCTCGAGATGCCGCTCGCCGAGGCGTCGGCCAAGGTGCGCGCCGGCGACCCCATCGACGAGCCCGACGACATGGCCGGCCCCTGGTGGGCCGGCGTCATCCCGGTCGAGACCCGCATCGGCACGCCCTACCCCGCAGCCGACCTCACCGGCGACCGCCCGGTGCCCGAGGAGTACACGGCCCTCGACGGCCACGTTCTGTGAGTAGTAGTCAGCACCGGGTGCTGACTACTACTCACAGAACGGCGAAGGCGGCGCGCATCTCGCCGACGAAGAGGGCGGGTTGTTCCCAGGCGGCGAAGTGGCCGCCCTGGTCGAGTTCGTTCCAGTACTGGATGTTCTCGTAGCGCTGCTCGGCCCAGCGGCGCGAGCACCGGATGATCTCCTTGGGATAGATCGAGCAACCCGTCGGCACCTCGACCGCACCGCCGCCGAAGTCGGCAAAGCTCTCCCAGTAGAGACGGGCTGACGACGCGCCGGTCGCGGTGAACCAGTAGATCGAGATGTTGTCGAGCATCTGGTCCTTGGTGAGCGCCGACTCGGGGTGGCCGTCGTTGTCGGTCCACGCCCACATCTTCTCGGCGATCCACGCGCACTGACCGGCCGCCGAGTCGACCAGCCCGTAGCCGAGCGTCTGCGGGCGGCTGGACTGCTGCTTCGAGTACCCCGAGTCCCACTTGTCGTAATGGGCGAGCCCCTCGAGCGCGCTCGCCTCCTGCGGTGTCGGCTCGGCCAGCGACTCCGGCGTCGGCCCGGCCACCGGCATGTTCGTGTGGATGGCCCGCACGTTGCCGAGGTTCTGCATGCCGATGTAGGTCGTGACCGCGCTGCCCCAGTCGCCGCCCTGGGCGACGTAGGAGTCGTAGCCGAGCCGGACCATCAGCGTGTTCCACGCGGTCGCGATCCACGCGACACCACAGCCGGAGGACGCCGGCTTGGCGCTCCAGCCGTAGCCGGGCAACGACGGGATCACGAGATGGAACGCGTCGTCGGCGCTGCCGCCGTGCTCGGTCGGATTCGTGAGCGGCTCGATGACGCCCATGAACTCGGCGACCGATCCGGGCCAGCCGTGGGTGAGCACCATCGGAGTGGCGTCCTCGTGGGGCGACCGGATGTGGATGAAGTGGATGTCGACGCCGTCGATCTCGGTGATGAAGTTGTCGTACGCGTTGATCGCGGACTCGAAGCGCCGCCAGTCGTAGTCCGTCGCCCAGTAGTCGCAGAGCTCCTGCGTGTAGGCGAGGGGGATGCCCTGGCTCCAGTCATCGACGGCCTCCTTCTCCGGCCAGCGAGCCCGGGCCAGCCGGTCGCGCAGGTCGTCGATGGCGGCGTCGGGGACGTCGATGGTGAAGGGGCGGATCTCGTCGCTCATGCCCGCATGCTCGCCGCGCCGGAGCAACCAGGGCAACTCGCCGACGCCGGCGCCTAAGCTCGCCGCCGATGGACCTCCCGGTTGCACCGCCCGTCAAGCCGATGCTGGCGAAGGCCGTCGACGGCATCCCCGAGATCGGCGACCTCGCGTTCGAGCCGAAGTGGGACGGCTTCCGCTGCATCGTGTTCCGTGACGGCGACGAGGTCCACCTCGGGTCACGCAACGAGAAACCACTGACCCGCTACTTCCCCGAGCTCCTCCAACCGCTGCGCGACTGTCTCCCCGATCGCTGCGTCGTCGACGGCGAGATCATCGTGACGGTCGAGGACCACCTCGGATTCGACGCGCTCCAGCAACGGATCCACCCCGCCGAGTCACGGGTCAACCGCCTCGCCGAGGAGACGCCCGCGGAGTTCGTGGCGTTCGACGTGCTCGCCGTGAACGACACGGATCTCACCGATGAGCCGTTCCGCGATCGGCGCCAGATCCTCGAGGCGCTCGGCGCGTCGTTCGCCGCGCCGATCCATCTCGTGCCGTCGACACTCGACCGGGAGATCGCGCAGGACTGGTACGTCCGCTTCGAGGGGGCGGGGCTCGACGGGCTGATCGCCAAGCCCCGCGACGGCACCTACCAGCCGAACAAGCGCGTCCAGTACAAGGTCAAGCACACGCGCACGGCCGACGTCGTCATCGCCGGCTATCGGCTGCACAAGGACGGCGAGGGCGTCGGTTCGATGCTCGTCGGACTGCACGACGAGGAGGGTCGCCTGCAACACATGGGCGTCGCCTCGTCGTTCAAGGCGAGCCTGCGAGCGGAGCTGGTCGAGACACTCGCGCCCTTCATCATCGACGATCCGGCCGACCACCCGTGGTCGGAATGGATGAACCCGGAGGCACACGAGGAGGGGCTGATGCCCGGCGGGCCGAACCGCTGGAGCGCCGGTCGCGACACGGCGATGTGGGTGCCGCTCACCTGCGAGCTCGTCGCCGAGGTCAAGTACGAAGCCGTGCTGAACGGACGATTCCGCGGGACGACGCGGTTCGTGCGTTGGCGACCGGACCGCGACGCCGCGTCGTGTGCGTACGACCAGCTCGAGGTCGCCGCGCCGGTCGGCATCAGCGAAGTCCTCAGCGCCGACGGGTGAGCCGCCGGATGCGGTCCATCTCCGCCGCTCCCATGCTGGCGTTGGCACTGGCTGCGCTCTTCGGCGGCGCGTGCACGGTCGCCGACGAATCGACCGCCGCGTGCCCCGAGGTCGTGACCGCGGACGGCGTGGACGTCTGGACCGACGAGCGCGGGTGTCCGGTCCCGCCGCACGAGATCTTCTCCCGGGCCGGTGATTCGACGTGCGGCTGGGAGCTCGTCGACGAGATCGTCATCGGTGACCTCGGGGCGTACCACTGGGACCCGGTCAACCTGCTCGCCTACGTCGACCAGCAGGTTCGCAACCGCACGTTCCGCACCGCCGACGTGATCGACGACCTCACGGACTCCGGCTGGCGGCGAGGCGACGAGGTGTTGTGGCTCGACCCGACCGACGAGCGACACGTCTACCTCGTTCGCGGCGACCAGACCGACCGCTACCTCCTCGACACCGAGGACGCGATCATCTGCGACTGACGTTCGGACATGGCGAGTTTGGACAGGTGTCTGACCCCGTGTCCAAACTCGGGGGATGGACGCTGATCTTCCGGCAACGGCCGACCTGTGCGACGACCACGACGACGAGGTCACGGTGCTCGACAACGACTTCCGTTCGCTCGGCGGTCGGGATCGGATGGCCGGCGAGGCGGTCACGCTGAAGATCTTCGAGGACAACTCGCTCGTACGCGAAGCCGTCGCAGAGGACGGACACGGCAAGGTCCTCGTCGTCGATGCCGGCGGGTCGCGGCGTCGAGCCGTGGTGGGCGATCAACTCGCGGCGAAGGCGAGCGCCAACGGCTGGTCCGGCATCCTCGTCTATGGCGCGGTGCGCGACGCCGCGATCCTGGCGACGACCGACCTCGCCATCCATGCGCTCGGCACGAACCCCCGCAAGACCGAGAAACGCGGACTCGGCGACCGCGACGTGGCGGTGACGTTCGGCGGCGCGACGATCCGTCCCGGCGACTGGATCTGCGCGGATCTCGACGGCGTACTCGTCGCCGACCGACCGCTGGGCTGAACCGGGGCGGAGTTGGGACAGGTGTCTGACCCCCTGTCCCAACTCAGGGGTCGAGGATCGTGCCTTCGTCCACGGCGCGGTCGATGAGCTTCTCGACGACCTCCCAGACACCGTCGAGGCCGTCCGCCATCTTCGAGTTGATCGCCTTGACCTCGGATCCGGTCACGCCCCGCCGGGTCCACGACTCGCCGCCGATCGCGAGGTTGAGCAGGAACGGCTGCAACCGATCACAGGCGTAGGCGAAGCGAGCCTCCGGCGTCTCACGGGCCTCGTACTCGTCCCACAGCGCCCGCAGCTCCGAGGACTCCGGTTCCGGGAGCAGGCCGAAGATCCGGTCGGCGGCGGCGATCTCCTCCGCCTCCTTCGCCTTGCGCGCCTCGTAGTCGTAGATGTCGACGTCCCCCGCGTCGATCTCGACGATGTCGTGGACGAGGAGGATGCGGATCGCCCGGTCGATGTCGAGAGGCTCCTTCGCGTGCGGCGCCATCACCATCGCCAGCATCGCGAGATGCCAGGAGTGCTCGCCGGAGTTCTCCCGGCGGCTCCCGTCGGCCAGCAGCGTCTGGCGGAGTTCGCTCTTCAGCTTGTCGAGCTCGTAGATGAACCGGATCCGTTCGGCGAGTTCCGGGTCGAACTCGGCGGCGAGCGCGACGGCGTCGTCCTGATCCATCAGGCGTACTTCCAGAACAACTCGTGCGCCCGCTTGGCCACCCGTTCGGCACCGAGCGCGGCACAACGCTCGTCGAAGCCCGCGCTCGGCCCCTTCCAGATCATGTCGTCCACCTTCGCGCTCACCGGTGCGTCGAGATCGACGGTGGCGATCCGGCGGAACAGCAAGGCGTCCTCGAAGTTCTCGCGCAGGGTCATCGCCAGCTTCGCCGCGCCGCGCACATCGACGCCGTCCCATTCCGCCACGTCGAACGGCACCTCGTCGATGTGGCCGAACCGCGAGAGGATCTTCGCGGCGGACTTCGCCCCCCAGCCCGGGAGCCCGGGGAAGCCATCGGCGGTGTCGCCGACCACGCCGAGATAGTCCGGAATCGACTCGGGCGGAACGCCGAACTTCTCGATCACACCAGCCCGGTCGTAGATGATCTCGCGACGCCGATCGAGCTGGATCACGCGACCGTCGGCCGTCACGCACTGGGCGAGGTCCTTGTCGGGCGTGCAGATGATCACCTGTTCGACCCGGTCGTCGGCCGCGGCCATCGCGGCGCCGGCCGCCATGCCGTCGTCGGCCTCGTGGGTGATCTGCGGCCACACCGCGAAGCCGGCGAGTTCGAGCAGTTCCTCGACCTCGGGGAACTGGGCGAGCAGGTCCGGCTCGACACCGCTGCCGTCCTTGTAGCCGTCGTACAGATCGTTGCGGAACGACTCGATCACCGTGTCGGTGGCGATCCCGATGTGCGTGGCCCCGTCGGCGACGAGGTCGAGCACCGTGCTCAGCACGCCCCGCTGAGCGCCGTGCCGCGTGTCCTTGTTGGCCGGCGAATAGTGGTAGCGAAACAGCTCGTAGGTGCCGTCGACGAGATGGACCTTCATGCGGGGACATCCTCCATCGCCGGAGCCTCGCACACCCGCCGCGCTCACGCGGCATGATGCAGCCGATGCCGCTTCCCACCACCGACCTGCCGGTCGAAGAGGTCGTTCCCGAGCTCCGCGACGCACTGGCCGGCGCGGGCCATGCCGTCCTCCAGGCCGAGCCGGGTGCCGGCAAGACCACGCTCGTCCCGCTCCGCCTGCTCGACGAGCCGTGGCTCGGGACCGACCGGATCGTCCTGCTCGAACCCCGCCGCGTCGCGGCCCGGGCGGCCGCCCGGCGCATGGCGGCGATGCTCGGTGAGGAGCCGGGCCAGACGGTCGGCTGGGTGACCAGGGACGACCGACGGGTCGGCCCGACCACCCGCATCGAGGTGGTGACCGAGGGCGTCCTCACCGCGCGGTTGGTGAACGACGCGACCCTGCACGGCGTCGGCCTCGTCGTGTTCGACGAGTTCCACGAACGCTCGCTCCCTGGCGACACCGGGCTGGCGCTCGCTCTGCACTCACGGCTCCACCACGGACTGCGCGCCCGGCTGCTCGTCATGTCCGCGACGCTCGACGGTGCCGCCGTCGCCGCGTTGCTCGGCGGCGACGCGGGGCCCGCGCCGATCATCACCTCCGGCGGGCGGACCCACCCGATCGAGGTGCGGTGGCGGCCGCGCAAACGGCGGGCGCCGATCGTTCCCGCGGTCGTGTCCGTCGTGCAGGAGGCGCTACGGGGCCACGACGATGTGCTCGTGTTCCTGCCCGGCGTCGGCGAGATCCGCGGCGCCGAACGCGAGCTGCACAACGTGCTCGGGCCCGACGGTCCGGCCGTTCTCCCGCTCCACGGCTCGCTGCCCGCGGCCGAACAGGACGCCGCCCTTTTTCCGCGGGCGAACCGGCGCATCGTCCTGGCCACCGACCTGGCGGAGACGAGCCTGACGGTGGAGGGGATCGGCTCGGTCGTCGACAGCGGACTCGCCCGCGTCCCCCGCCACGACTCCGGCACCGGCATGACCGCGCTGCACACGGTGTCCACGTCGCGCGCCTCGGCGGACCAGCGGGCCGGACGGGCCGGGCGGACGGGCCCCGGCATCGCCTTCCGGCTCTGGTCGAAGATGGAGCACGCGGCCCGACCGCCGTTCCTTCCCCCGGCGATCGCGGAGGTGGAGCTGTCCGATCTCGTCCTGGATCTCGCCCAGCGCGGCATCACCGACCCGGCGGAGGTGCCCTTCCTCGATCCTCCCGGCGAGCAGGCGTGGGCCGACGGGGTGGCTCTGCTCCAGCGGCTCGGCGCGCTCGACGACGACGGCACCCCGACCGAGCGCGGCCTCTGGATGGCCCGGGTGCCCGCCCATCCCCGTCTCGCCCGCATGGTGGTGGAGTCCCGCGATCCGTGGCTCGCCTGCCTGTTGACGGCCCTGCTCGAGGACCGCGACGTGCTCCGGGGCCGCCCGACCGAACTCCCCGTCGACCTGCACGAGCGGTTGGCCCTCGTCCTCGACCGCGACCGTCACCACCCGGCGGCCGACGGGCGGGCACTGCGTCAGGTACGCGACCGCGCCGCGGATCTCGCCCGGCGCCAGGGCATCGCGACGACCGACATCGATCCGGACGCGCTCGACCCGAACGCGATGGGGGCGGTGCTCGCCACCGGCTTCCCGGATCGGATCGCCCGCCCGAAGGCCGGGGTGCGGGGCCACCTGCAACTGATCGACGGCCGCAACGCCAAGATCGATCGGGCCGACCCCCTGGCGGAGGCGCGCGGTCTGGTCGCCGTCGATCTGGGTGGGCGGCCGAAGGAGCCCGTCGTGAACCGGGCGGCGCGACTCGAGGCGACGATCGACCATCTCGTCTACGCGACACCCGACCTCGACGCGACGCTGGCCGAGATCCGTCAGACCTGGGGGGTCGAGCCGACCGACGGGGGGCGCCACGACGGGATGGGCTCACGCAATGTCCTGCTCGCCCTCGGCGGGTCCACCTACCTCGAGGTCGTCGGACCCGATGCGGGCCAGCCCGAGCCGCCGGCGTCCCGCCCGTTCGGTATCGACGACCTCGACCAGCCTCGGCTCGTCACCTGGGCCGCCGGCGTCGCGTCGATCGACGTGTGGATCGCGTGGGCCCGGACGCGCGGTGTCGACCCCGGCGACGCGTTCGCGATGCAACGCACGACGCCACAGGGCGCCGTCCTCCAGTGGCGGCTGACCGTTCCGCCCGCGGACGGCGACGGCGTCCTGCCCTTCCTGATCGAGTGGCCCGGCATCACCCCGGCGGCGACGTCGGCGCAGGGCTGCTCGCTGCTGTCGCTCGACCTCCGCCACGACGACCCGGCGATCGGATCGCGGCTGCGGGAGTACGCCGTGCCGATCGACGTGGCCACCGGCCCGCCGGGATTGACGGCCACCCTCATCACGCCGGAGGGAACCGTCACCCTCGAGGGCTGACCCGGCGCCCTACTCCTGGACGAGCTCGATCAGCGTGCCGAAGCTGCCCTTGGGGTGGACGAAGGCGACGGTGGTGCCCCGCGATCCCGGCCGGGGGGCCTGGTCGATCGGGGTGGCGCCGGCCTCGACCATCCGGGCGAGCGCGGCCGCGCAGTCGTCGACCCGATAGCCCACGTGGTGCAGACCCTCGCCCCGCTTCTCGAGATACTTGGCGATCGGCGAGTCGTCACGGGTGGCGGCGGTCAGCTGGATGTAGCTGTCCGCGACCTTGATCAACGCCTCCTCGACGCCGTCGGAGTCCACGATCTCGCGATGGTGGACCTCCGCGCCGAAGGCTTCGCCGTAGTAGGCGATCGCGGCCTCGAGGTCGTGGACGGCGATGGCGATGTGGTCGATCTCGGTGAGCTGCACCATCGCATCGTAGAACCGGGGGTGGGGCGTCCGACAACCGGTGCGGGGTCACGGTGCGCGTTCGTCTGCCACCACCCGAGTCGGCCGTGGTGCGATACTCGACAGCGTGGAACTGACGCCGGAAGACCTCGAACGGGCCGAGTTCGACAGCACCGATACGGGCTACGACCCCGAGGCCGTGCGGGAGCTGTTGCGCAAGGCCGCGGAACGCATCCGCACGCTCGAGCGCGACGGCGTGAAAAGTGTGTCGGAGTCGGTGAGTGCCGTCCTCGACCAGGCGGTGAAGAGTGGTGAGGAACTCATCGCGTCGGCGACCAAGGACGCTGACGCGGTGCGCGCCGCCGCCGACAGCGATGCCGAACGGATCACGAAGGACGCCGCCGCCGTTGCCGCCAAGACCGTCGCCGAGGGCGAGAAGGCCGCGGCCGAACTCGTCGAGGGGGCCGACACCCAGGTGGAGGAGATCCTCTCGGCGGCCGAAGCGGACGCCCGCCAACGATCGACCAAGGTCATCAACGAGGCGCAGCAGCGACTCGACCGGCTCCTCGCCGCCGAGCGCGACGTCCACGACCGGCTCCAGGCCGCGATGGCCGACATCCAGACATCGGTCTCCCGTGTCGGCGTGAACCAGGCCGCCGAACTCGCCCTGACGGTCGCGGACCCGGACGACGACGTGGCGTGGGCCGAAGACGACGACGAAGCCGGGCGCAAGTCCGCCTGAAACCTCGGCCGAACCGAGCATGGGCCGCCGGCTTCGACGCGTCCCCGAACATGACGAAAAGAAATGTTCAAACAGGGCTTGTCATTGGGCTGTCATTATCGTAATGTAACCGCAACACAGCGGCCGGATCGGTTCGTGGATTGCCAACCCAATCCCCTTCCTCCCCCCGACCAACGTGGACTACCACGAGGCGTCGTCTCGGATCTGCCGGTCAATCCATACCGCCCGCGCCCGGCAGGCACGAGACGGCGCCTCGTGCGTTTTCCGATCCCCCGATCCCCGGCTCGCCCGCTCAGCCGGCGCCCTCGTCGAGGACCTGCCGGCCCTCGAGCGCCCGTCCGAGGGTCAGCTCGTCGGCGTATTCGAGATCGCCGCCTACCGGGAGCCCGCTGGCGATCCGGGTGACGCGCACGCCCATCGGCTTGAGGTACTTCACGAGCAGCGCCGCCGTGGCCTCACCCTCGAGGTTCGGGTTCGTGGCCACGATCACCTCCTCGATGTCCTCCTCGCCGACGCGGGTCATCAGCTCCTTCACGCGGAGCTGTTCGACACCGACACCGTCGATCGGACTGAAGGCGCCCTGGAGCACGTGGTACCGACCGCGGAACTCCTGGGTCCGCTCGACGGCCACGATGTCCTGGCTGTCCTCCACGACACACACGAGGCGCTCCTCGCGGCGCGGGTCGCGACAGATGGCACACTCGTCACCGCCTTCGGAGAGGTTGAAGCACCGGGCGCAGAACGACACCCGCTCCTTCGCCTCCGTGATCGCCCGGCTGAGGCGCATCGCCTCCTCCGGCGGGGCCTTCAGGAGGTAGAACGCGACCCGCTGGGCCGACTTCGGTCCGATGCCGGGAAGTCGTCCGAGTTGGTCGATGAGCTCCTGGACCGTTGCGGAGTAGCTCACTGATCTCCGCCGCCGAGCAGGCCACCGAGGCCGCCCAGGTCGAGACCGCCGAGGTCCATGCCGCCCATCGCGCCGGACTGACCGGCCTGGAGCTTCGCCGCCGCGTCGCGCAGCGCGGCGAGGACGAGGTCCTCGAGGAGCTGGGGGTCATCGGGATCGATCGCCGACGGATCGATGGTCACCGAGTGAAACGCGAAGTGGCCGTCGACCTCGACCTTCACGAGGCCCCCGCCGGCGGCGCCCTCCACGATCTCGGACGCGGCCGCCTGAGCGTTCGCCATCATCTGCTGGGCCGACTCGAGCAGACCGCCGAGATCGGGCATGCCGGTGCCGCCGAACGGGTTCGCGTCGTCGGGTGTGTCACTCATTCGGGGGCTCCTCGGGGACGTGGAGTTCGGCACCGGGGAACGCCTCGGTCACCTTCTCGATGATCTGTTCGGTGTGGGCCGGCGCATCGACCAGATCGTGGAGGTCGATGTCCTCGTCGGACACCGGCGGCGCGGCATCGGCGAACGGATCGTCCGGCGCGCTCGGCGGCTCCGGCTGCGGCTCCGGCTCGGGTTCCGGGTCGGGCACGGCGGCCAGCGGTGCGGGTGGCGGCGCCACGGGCTCGTCGGCCGGGGGCTCGTCGGCCGCGTCCGGGCCGGCGTACTGGCCGACGAGGGCGTGCCAGAGCCCGGCCAGTTCACCGGCCGACCGCGGCCCGTCGGCCGGGCCGAGCAGCTCGTTGGCCGCGGCCACCACGACGTCCTTGTCGATGCCCAGATGCTCACCGGCCAACTGCACGACCTCACGCGGCGACTCGGGGCGTAGGGCGAGCAACGCCTCGGCCGCGGACTCCGCGGCCGACTCGGGCGAGGCGACCGGATCGGGGACCGCGGCAACGGGAGGCGGCGGGGGTGCGGCCGGCGGATCCGGGTCGGTGACCGACTCGATCGCCGGCGCCGCCCGTCCGATCTTCGCGGCGAGCGCCGCCCGCGCCGCCGCTGCGGGACCCGTCGACTTGTCCGCCTCCGGCTCGTCGGGTTCGTTCGACGCGACGGACGGCGGGGGCGGCAGCGCATCGGTGGAGCTCGCCGGGGCCGGCTCGGGTTCGGGTTCGGGCGCGGCCTCGGGTTCCGGCGCGGCGGCGACGGGTGCCGGTCGCGGTTCGGCCGCTGGGGCCGGCGCAGGGGTCGGAGCGGGCGCGGGGGGCGGGGTCTGTGCAGGAGCGGGGGCGGGGCCGCCGGCGAGGCGCGCTTCGAGCTGGTCGACGCGTTCGACGAGTGAGTCGACCGAGCGGTCCGCGTCGGCGCGACAGAGGCGGACCAGGGCGACCTCGAGGTCGACACGCGGGTCCGGCGCGGCACGCATGTCGACGAGGGCTGTGCCGATGACCTCGAGGGCCCGCGTCATCGCAGCGGGCGACATCCGTCCGGCGATCTCCTCCGCCCGCAGGGTCTCGCTCGGCGTGAGCCGGGGTGGCGGCGAACCCATCGCGGTGAGGAAAGCGTCGCGCAGGCCGGCGAGGATCGCCTCACCGATCGTGCGGGGATCCTTGCCCCGACCCATCGCATCGCCGACCGAGGCCAGCGCGATCGTCGCGTCGCGGTCCGCGAGCGACGAGAGCAGGAGATCCGTGGACTCGTCGATCTCCACGACACCGCCGGCCGCGACGACCCGATCGAGTGCGCTCAAGGTGTCGCGCACCGAGCCGCCGCCCACCGACACGACATAGTCGATCGCGGCCTCGTCCACATCGAGCCCGGCATCGTCGATCACAGAGCGGACGTGGTCCGTGAGCTCGTCGGCCCCGAGCAGGCTCAGCTCGAACACCTGGCAGCGACTGCGGATCGTCTGCACGACCTTGTGCGGCTCGGTCGTCGCCAGCACCCAGATCACGTGGTCCGGTGGCTCCTCGAGCGTCTTCAGCAGGGCGTTCTCCGCGCCCCGCGTGAGCATGTGGACCTCGTCGAGGATGTAGACCTTCGCGTTGCCCGGCGTGCCGAGGTTGACCTTCGCCAACAGGTCACGCATGTCCTCGACACCGTTGTTCGACGCCGCGTCGAGCTCGTGCAGATCGAACGAGCGTCCCTCCTCGATCGCGACACAGCTCTCGCACTCGCCGCACGGCTCGGAATCGTCGCCGAGGTTGGTGCAGTTCAACGCCTTCGCGAGCACGCGGGCCGAGGTGGTCTTGCCCGTGCCCCGCGGTCCGTGCAGCAGATAGGCGTGGCCGACCTCGCCCTTCGCGACCGCGTTCTGGAGCGCGCTCACGACATGATGCTGGCCGCGGATCTCCGAGAACTTCTGCGGACGGTACCTGCGATAGAGCGACTGGTAGGCCATGTCCGTCCGACTCTAGCGACACGCGACAACGCCCGTTTCCGGGAGTGGCGGCCAGGCGATCTGCGGCACACAAGCGGCTCCGCTGAGAGCTGCTGCCTTCCGGCCCTGACTCGGTTCACAGGCGCCTGTTGCACAGGACCCGACCGCCACACCCCGAAACGGGCGTTGCAGGTTTCACGCTACCCTTTCGCCCTGGAACCCGCACCGCGGGGACCACACACATGCCCGCTCCGGCGGGTCCGGGAGGGTTGCCAGAGCGGCCGAATGGGCACGCTTGGAAAGCGTGTGAGGTGCAAGCCTCCGTGGGTTCAAATCCCACACCCTCCGCCATCCGATCGAGCCCCGGCCTGCGAGCCGGGGCTCGTCGCGTCCGGGGCCGTCAACCTTCGACGGGCTGGCGGTGGACGAAGGCGACGAAGCCCTTGATCCACGTGCGCAGCGCGGTGCGTGCCTCCTCGTCCGTCAGCGCGCCGTCGGTGAGCAATCCGTGGATGCCGCCCACGCCGTGCGTCTCCTCGTGGACCGAGCCGCCGGTCATGGCGACCGTCAGCGCGAGGTGCTCGCGGACGCCGACGCCCGCCCGACGTCCCGGGGTGGCCGCGACCAGGCCGACGGGCGTGCCGGCGATCGGCCCGGTGAGGAACGGGCGGGAGAGCCAGTCGACGGCGTTCTTCGTCACGCCCGGCATCGAGCCGTTGTACTCGGGGGTGAAGATGATCAAGCCGTCCGCCGCGGCGACACTGTCCTTCAGGGCGACGACCGGCGCGGGATCGCCGACGGCCTCGACGTCCTCGTTGAAGAGTGGCACCGCCGCGATCGGCGCCTCCACGAGTTCCACCCCGTGGGGCATCAGCTCGCCGGCTGCCTCGAACACCGCTCGGTTCACGGAGGCGGCCTTGAGGCTGCCGATGACCGCGGCGATCGTCAGGTCGGGCACATGCCTCCCAACGCCGCGACATGCTCGCGCATTCCGAGGCTGCCGGTACCGTGACCGCCATGTCTCGTGGCCGGCGACTCACCTACGCAGCCCTGATCGTCCTCGGTGCCGTCGGTCTGGACCAGGTGACGAAGGAGTGGGCGCTGAATCGCCTCAGCGGCAACCGCACCGTCGACGTGCTGCCGAGCCTCGAATTCGATCTCGCCTACAACTCCGGGTTCTCGTTCAGCACGGGCAGCGGGAGCGGCAACATCGTCGGCCTGGTGGTCATCGCGTTGTGCGCCTTCCTCGCCTGGCAGATCGTGCGGGAGACCCGGACCCGTCGCATGACCCTCTACGCGATCATCCTCGGCGGCGCGATCGGCAACCTGCTCGACCGCATCTTCCGAGCCGACGACGGTTTCCTCTCCGGCAAGGTGATCGACTTCATCGACGTCAGCTGGTACGCCGTGTTCAACATCGCCGACATCTTCGTCGTCTGCGGCTGCATCGCCTTCGTCATCGACGAACTCGTCGAACACCGCCAGACGGACGCCCCACCCAGTTGAGACGCCGGGGTCAGAGTCCCGTCCCACCTTCGCGCCGGATCGATCCGCTCGGGAACGATCCGCGGCGCCCCGTCGTTGACGACACGTGACCGACACGCTGGAAGCGCCACCGGGGGACGACGCTGCGCCACCCACGAGCGAGCGCGTCGCCGTGCTCAAGCACCGCCGCGGCTCGCGCTGGATGCACTGGATCAACTTCCCGCTGATCACGATCATGATCTACAGCGGCCTGCGCATCTACTGGGCGGAGGACATCTATGCGTTCGGGATCCTCGGCTGGGAGTGGTTCGCCTTCTTCCCGGATCCGGTCTACGAGTCGCTCCAGCTCGAACGCCGACTCGCCCGCGGTCTCGCGTTCCACTTCAACTTCGCCTGGCTCTTCACCATCAACGGGCTGGCCTACGCGATCTACACCTGGCGGACCGGCGAGTGGCGCCAGCTCGTCCCCCGCCGACGGCACCTCAAGGACGCGTGGCACGTGCTCCTGCACGACCTCCATCTCCGCAAGGACGCGCCGCCGAACCGAGGCCGCTACAACGAGGCGCAGCGGCTGACCTACTCGTTCGTGCTCCTCCTCGGCTTCCTCGCGATCCTCTCGGGGTTCGCGATCTTCAAGCCGACGCAGCTGTCGTTCCTCACATGGATGCTGGGCGGCTACACGTCCGCCCGGGTGATCCACTTCACCGTGACGATCCTCTTCTGCCTCTTCTTCGTCGTCCACATCCTCCAGGTCGCCCGGGCCGGGTTCCGCAACTTCATGAGCATGGTCACCGGCTACGAGGTCGTCGATCGGAAGGTCGAGTCCCATGACTGATCCGGGCTTTCGCGAGAAGGAGGAGCTGACGGAGGAGGAGTACCGTCGGCGGCTGCGCCGGTCGTTGCTCGTCGGCGGCGCGGCGAGCTTCCTCGGCTATCGCGGGTGGCGCTGGGTGCAGGACCAGCCGAAGGCGGACGGCATCCCGCAGGTGTTGCGGGACGGCCACGAGCTCAACGAACGCATCTGGTCCTCGTTGTTCCGGGAGGGCCACGACGCCAAGGAGTTCCCCCGCAGCGACGCGTCGATCCTGCGGGTCAACGGGACGCTCGGGATCCGCACCGACCTCGATCTCGACGGCTGGGAGCTGCAGGTCTTCGGCCCCGACGGCGATCTCCTCGGCACCCACACCCTCGACGACATCAGGGCGCTCCCGCACCACGAGATGACGATCGAACACAAGTGCATCGAGGGCTGGGCCCAGGTGACGAACTGGGGCGGGGCCCGGTTCTCGGACTTCATGGCGCTCTACGAGGACCAGCTGCCGGACGACATCAGCGACGTCTACCTGGAGACCCCCGACCGCCGGTACTACGTCACCGTCGACATCGAGACGATGCGTCACCGCCAGACCCTGCTCGCCTACGAGAACCTGGGCGTGCCGATCAGCGAGCGCAACGGCGCGCCCCTCCGCCTCGCCACGCCGCTCAAGTACGGGATCAAGCAGATCAAGCGCATCGGCGAGATCCACTTCCGCCGCGAACAGGGCCGCGACTACTGGGGCGAACGCGGCTACGACTACTACGCCGGCCTCTAGCCGAGTTTCCGAACGCAAAGGTGGGACGGGACTCTGACCCCGGCGTCTCAACTCAGGGTGCGGAGGGTGTCGAGGAAGAGCTCGGGGTCGGGGCGGATTCGGTAGTTGTCGGTCTCGTGGGCGAAGCGGACGACACCGTCGGCGTCGAGCACGACCGCCGTCGGCAACACCGACTCCGGCTGCGTCGCGACCCCCAGCGGAGCGCCGCCGGGATGCTGGATGCCGAGGACGCGCGCCGCCGCATTGTCCTCGTCGACCAGGAACGTCATCGGCGCGTCGAACTGCTGGGCGAGCTTGGCCGACTCCGTGGCCGGCTGGGGGCTCACGAGGACGACCCGGGCCCCGAGCGCCTCGATGTCGCGGTACTCGGACGCGACCTCCCGGACCTGCACCGTGCACAGCGGGCACCACGTGCCCCGGTAGAAGAGCAGCACCGTCGGCGAGCCCATCCACTCCGTACTGCTCACCCGGTTGCCGTCGAGATCCGTGAACGTCAGCTCGGGCAGCGGCGACCCGACCGCGAGCGCCGCACTCGGTGTGCGCCCGTTGGTCGAATACCAGAAGACATAAGACAGCAGGAGCGCGAAGCACAGCAGGGCGAGCACGGCCGCACCCGTGCCCTGCGTGAACGAGATCGCGACCCCGGCACCACCGATGACAACCGCCGGCGCGGCGTTGACTCGGCGCGAGAACTTCATCGAGATCAGGGCGAACAACAGCAGCTGGCCGGAGGCGGTGATCGCGACACCCCACCAGCCCGTCACGATGCCCACCACCACGAAGGCGATGTTGCCGAGGATCAGCGGGAGGATGAACACCCGTTTCAGCTTCGCTTGCCAGTCGTTCTCCAGGCCGGCCACGGCGACCACACTCCTTGCGCTGCTACTCGGGTCCG
The DNA here is from genome assembly GCA_033344915.1 of Acidimicrobiales bacterium. Classification (NCBI taxonomy): domain Bacteria; kingdom Bacillati; phylum Actinomycetota; class Acidimicrobiia; order Acidimicrobiales; species Acidimicrobiales bacterium. The sequence goes on along the minus strand of JAWPML010000001.1, from coordinate 3,761,064 downwards.
AATCGTTGCAGCATCCCGAAGAACCCGTCGACTCGGTCGATCATGCCGGCGTCGTTCACGGTGGCGACGTCGAAGCCGCGCATCAGCAACGTCTCCCCGCCCTCCACCGTGATGACCCACTCGTAGCGATGGCGTCCGTTGTGGCTGTCGATGTTGCTGCCGAGCGCCAGCACGGCGTCCGGGAACTCGGTGCGGAACGTCCGCACGTTCTCCTCCAGCGCGTCGCGCCCGACGTGCTGGTGCAGCGGATCGACCCACAGGCAGTCGTCGGCCACACACCGGTCGAGGTGGGGGCGGATCACGTCCGGGTCTCGCTCGTTCCACATGTGCAGGTAGTGGACGAGGGGAGGCGGGGCGTCGTCGGGGATCACGAGTTCGGTCATGTCACGCTCCTGAGGGCGTCTTCGGTGAATCGGTCGGCGGGGAGGAGGGTCTCGATGCGCAGCTCCTCGAGGGTGACGTCGAACGGCTCGCCGATCGTGGCGATCATCGAGATGAACCGGAGGACGCCGTGGTCGGTGCGGACCTGCATCGGCAGCATCAGGTCGTTGCCCGTCGGGAGCGGGGCGCGCTCGGGGAGCTTGGCGACACCGGGGTAGCTGCGGGCCTCGGCGAGGAGCTCGGCGAGCCGATCGTCGAACGGACGATGGACCATCTCGCGTTCGAGGCGATGGATCAGCGCCGTCGCGAACCGCTCCCAGTCCACGACCTTCGTCCGGATCCCGTCGGGGTGAAAGCAGGTGCGCATCACGTTGGCGGCGACGTCGAGGGGCGGGGTGATCCCGGCGAGCGCGCTGAGCCCGATCGCGGCGGGGTTGGCCATCACGAGGTCCCAGCCCCGGTCGATCACATACGCCGGGATGTGACCGTGGGCGGCGATGACGGCCTCGAGGGTGTGACGCACCTCGTCGAGGTCCGGGTCGTCCAGGCCGCGCTCGGCGTACTCGGGCGAGAACCCGGCCGCGGTCAGCAGCGCGTTCTGGTCGCGCAGCGACAGGTCCAGCGATCGACCGAGGTGCAGCACCATCTCGCGGCTCGGCTTGGATTTGCCGTTCTCGAGGAAGCTGAGGTGACGCTGCGACACGTCCGCCTCCGACGCGAGGGCGAGCTGGCTCAGCCGGCGCGCCTCGCGCCAGCGGCGCAGCTCGTCGCCGAACGTGATCGTCGCCGTCGCGGAGGGAATCATGACCGCATCGTAGGGACAACGAGGTCACGCTCACGATTACCTCCCGGGTCATGGCGTTGTACCTCCCACGTCATCGCCCGTGGGGGCGCGACGGCGCGACGGTCGGGGCATGACTCCCACCACTGCCATCCATCGTCTCCGTCTCGTCCTCGCCACCAACGCCGCGTTCTCCGTAGTCGGCGGGGTGATCGCCCTCGCCGCCGGCTCCTGGGTCTCACGCGAGCTCGGCATCGACCATGTCGCGCTGACCCGCCTGCTCGGGGCCGGGCTCGTGGTGTTCGGCATCGACGTCGCCCTCGCCGCCCGTACCACCGAGCAGCGACTCCTGCCGGCTGCGCTCGCCGTGTCTGCGGCGGACGCGGCGTGGGTGATCGGCACCGTGATCGTCGTGGCGGCCGGCGTGCTCTCGACCACCGGCGTGATCGTCGCCGTCGTGATCGGGCTCGCCGTGGCCGACTTCGGCACCGCGCAGGCCTGGCTTCGGGCGAAGGCGACCCAGCCGACAGCCGGATACGGTCAGGCCCGTGAGCGAGTCGCCGTATCCAACTGATGATGCCCTGATGGGCCTGGCCATCGACGAGGCCCGGCGAGCCGAGGAGCACGGCGACGTGCCCGTCGGCGCGATCGTCGTCATCGACGGCACCGTGGTCGCCCGCCGTCACAACGAACGGGAAGCCACGAACGACCCCACCGCCCACGCCGAGCTGCTGGCGGTTCGCGACGCGGCCGAGGCGCTCGGCTCGTGGCGACTGGAGGGCGCGACGGTCGTCGTCACCCTCGAGCCGTGCCCGATGTGCGCCGGCGCCCTGCAACAGGCGCGGGTCGCCCGGGTGGTCTACGGCGCGGCGGACATGAAGGCCGGCGCCTGTGGTTCGCTGTACTCGCTCGGCAGCGACCCCCGGCTGAACCACGAGTTCGAGACCGTGCACGGCGTTCGGGCCGACGAATGCGCGGCCCTGCTCACCGACTTCTTCGCCGCCCGCCGAGCGACCTGAGCCGACGCGAGCGGCTGCGACTAGCGTCGCGGCCATGCGGTCCAACCCGCTCCTGCGTATGGTGCTGCTCGCCGGTGCCCTCTGCCTCCTGGTCGCAGCCTGTGGCGACGACGCTGACGGGCCGCTCCCCGGCGGACAGCCCCTGCCGACCGACGCCCCGTCCGACGACGCCGGTGACAACGCCGACGACAGCGGCGACGACGGCGGCGACATCGACCTGTTCGGCGACGACGAGCCGAGTGTCGATCGTTCGGCCGACCTCGTGGGGCGGTGGACGATCGACAACTACTCACTGCCCGACGGTGCCGGCCTCACGAACGTGGTCGGCGAGACGCCCGCGTTCATCGAGTTCAACGGCGACGGCTCCCTCGCCTACCACACGGGCTGCAACTCGGGTTCCGGGCAGTGGTCCACGAGCGGCACCTACTACGTCCCGTCCTCGGCCCTCGACGACGAACCGGAGGGCCAGTCGATCGCCATCACCGACCTCCGCCAGACGGAGATCGGCTGTGACGGGTTCCTCGGCGAACAGGACGTCGACCTCCCGGCCAACTTCGCCGCGGCCACCCGATTCCGCATCGCCGACGACGGCAGCATCTCGCTGCTCGACGAGTTCCTCCTCGTGTCCACCGTCCCCGCCTGAGAAGGGACAGGGGGTCAGACACCTGTCCCTTCTCGACCCGAGGCGGTGGACCCCGACTAGCGTCGTGGGCATGCGATTCAACCTTCTCCTTCGGGTCGTGTTGCTCGCCGGCGGGCTCAGCCTGATCGCGGCGGCGTGCGGTGACGACAGCGGATCCACGGCCGACCCCTCCGACGACAGCTCGGCTGATGACAGCGGCGATGACAACAGTGCCGACGACGCCAGCGGCGACGACAGCAGTGGCGACGACGGGTCCGACGTTCCCGGCGATCGTGGTCCCGAACTCGTCGGCACCTGGTCGATCACGACGTTCCAGCTCGCCGGCGCCGAAGGTGAGGCGACGCCGGCCGGTTCGCCGACGATCACGTTCGACGGCACCACCGTCACAGTCGACACCGGGTGCAACACCGCGGAGGGCGAGTACGCGACATGGGGCGCCTACTACGTGCCGGAGGACGACAACGGGCCGCCCGAAGGCCAGGGCATCGACTTCGAACCGCTCAGCCGCACCGAGATCGACTGCGAGCCCGAGTACACGGACCAGGACCTCGCCATCCCCGGCGCGGTTCGAGCGGCGGCGAGTTTCGACCTCGCCGACGGGGTCCTCACCCTGTGGCGCAACGGCAACGTCATGATCGCCGCCGTGCCCGCGTGAGAACGGACAGGTGACTGACCCCATGTCCATTCTGCTTCCGCCGGACGTTTCCGCCGACGAGGCCGAGATCCACCGGACGGCGAGCGGCCGGCCGTTCGTGCGCACGCCCGACGAGTGCTTCGACGACCTCCCCGACTACCCGTGGGCCCCGAACTACGCGGACGTCGACGGCATGCGCATGCACTATGTCGACGCCGGCGACCCGGACGGCGAGGTCGTCCTGCTCCTCCACGGCCAGCCCGACTGGAGCTACCTCTACCGCCGGATGATCCCGGTGCTGGCCGACGCCGGCCTGCGGGTGATCGCCCCCGACCACATCGGCTTCGGCAAGTCCGACAAGCCGGTGCAGATGGCGGACTACCGGTTCCTGCAACACGTCGCCTGGATCGAGGAGTTCATGGACGTGCTCGGCCTGGACGCGATCACGCCGGTGGTGCAGGACTGGGGGTCGCTGATCGGTCTCCGGTGCGTGGGCAACAACCCGGACCGCTTCGCCCGCGTCGTGGTCGCCAACGGTCAGCTGGCCGTGATCCCCGAGGGGTTCGCCCCGTTCCCCGAGCCGGAGACGCACGAGCCGCAGGACCTCGCGTTCCCCTTCGTGACCGGCGGCGAGGGCGGCGAAGGGGGCATGAGCGTCTTCGGTGACTGGATCGCCTACGCGATGGTCGGCCGGGACTTCGTGCCGTCCGTCGTCATGGAGGCCTCCATCCGCCGCGACATCAGCGCCGAGGAGCTCGCCGCCTACGACGCGCCGTATCCGAGCCGGATCTTCATGGCCGGCACCCGCATGTTCCCGTCGCTGGTGAACACGCTGGGCGACGTGCCGACCAACGAGGCCGCCCGCGCCGCGCTCGACGCGTTCCCCCGTCCGGTGCTCGGCATGTTCGGCCTGATGGACCCCATCTTCGGCGACCAGGCGACCCGCGACGCCACCCGCGTGCAGATCGCCGGTGCCGCCGGACAGCCCCACAAGGACTATCCCGACGCCGGCCACTTCATCCAGGAGGACGTAGGCCCCGACCTCGCTGCCGAGATCGCCACCTGGATCGCCGCCACCCCCCAGCCCTGAGAAGCAAGGTTGAGACGCCGGGGTCAGAGTCCCGTCCCACCTTCTCCTCATGACCGCTGAACCGACGCCGATCGGTGTACATGGCCTCACAGATCGGGCTCACGGAGACGGAGATCACCTCCCTCGCCGCGGCCTGCGATCGCGACGCCGATGACCTGGCCGCGGAACTCGCCCGTCGCCCGTGGGCCATCCACGACCTGCTGACCGACCCGGAGCTCGTCGCATCGGTCCTCGAGGCGGAAACGCTCGCCGACGCGCCCGCCCCGTTCGTCCTGTTCGCGGTGATGGCCCGCGTCGCCGCCGACGACCTCCTCGCGAGCACCTACGTGAACGACTGGATCGGGCCGCGGTCGCGCCTCCCCGTGTTCGACGTCGAACCGGTCCAGGAGTTCGTCGCCGCGCCCGGCCGAGTCCTGTTCATCGCGAGGCTCCTCGCGTCGATGGTGGACCCCGCCGCCGCACCCGTACCCGAGGGCGGCTGCGACCCGTGGGACCTCGTCGACTGGCTCGCCGCCGTGTCCGAGCACGAGCGCGTCCTCGTGTTGCGCCGGGTCGGCGACCTTTCGCTCTACATCGCCGGCGTGCACGCCGATGCCATCGGGAACGGCGTGCTGTCGCAGGACAAGGCGGAGAAGGTCGGCATCGCCCTCGGCATGAACAGCGACGAGATCCTCGAGCTGTGCGATCCCGGGTCGTCGACCCCGGGGCTCGATGCGCTGGAGCTCGTCGGCGCCCGCTCGTATCAGCAGGCGCGCCGCGACACCGCGGCCGTCCCGCCCGTCGTCAGCGACATCGCCGAACGCATCCACGCCGCCCGCCGTTTCCTGACGCATCTCGCTGACGAGTTCCTGTCTCCAATCGGACCCGACCCGCTCCTCGCCTCCTGATCGGCGCTCCGACGAGACCGCGGCGGCGCGGGTACTGTCGAACGAATGTGGACCTCGCGTCCGTTGACCAACCGGCGACTGACCGCCGCGCTCGTCACGCTCGCGCTTGCCGTTGCCGGGTGCAGCAACGACAGCCCGGAGACCACGGAGAACGTGCCCAGCTCGACCACCCAACCGGGCGCGGCCACGACCACCTCCACCACGGCCGGTCCCGGCACCACACCGTCGACGACCGAGCCCGTCGCCAACGATCAGGAGGCGATCGACGCAGCTGACGCGGCGCTCCGGGCGGCCGATCTCGAACCGGCCCGCCGCTCACTCTTCTCGCTGAACTTCCAGCGGGGCGAGACGCTGTACGGCGATCCGCTTCCGCCCGCGCCCGATGACGCGCCCCATGACGAGGACGCCGAGCGAGCCCGGTTGGTCGAGTTCATGAACAGCCGCCCCGGGCTCGTCGACCGCGCGCTCGAGATCTTCGACGACCCGACCTACGCCGCCATCCTCCCCGCGCCACGTCTTCGCGCCGCGCTCGCCGGTTCGGTCGGGACCATCTGGGAGCCGATGATCGACCATCTCGCGGATCCCGAGACGGACTTCACCGGATTCGACTACGGCGAGACGCGTTGGGACGGTGCGATCGCCACCTCCGAGGGTGAAGGGTTCGGCGCGGGGCCGCGCACCCTGACGGTCAACGAGCGACTCCGGGGGGAGCGGCTCGAGCTGCTGATCCCCTCGATGGGACACGAAGTCCTCCACGACGACGGAACGGGCCAACTCGCGGAGGAGATCGTCGCGAACGTCCTGAGCGCCGTGTCCCACGGACAGCTGTTGCTGCGCGATCCGTCGCTCGCCTACGAGGGCACGGCGGTCTCCCAGATCAACAATGCCGGGCTGGCCGCCCTCCTTCTGTCTCGTGACGACGAAGGGCTCCGTCTCCGCGTCGACGGAGGCGATCCCCTCTTCCCGGGCGCCGATCCCCGGCTCGACGACGCGCCCGACTACATCTCGGTCCTGGAGAAGGTCTACGGCCACTCGAACCTGGGCGTGAGCATCGTCTCGGACGCGCTCGAACCGCGGCTCCACGAGATGCTCACCGATGTGGTGTCGCCGGGGGTCGACGTTCCGACCGGTCGAGACATCCGGATGACGTCCGATCTCATCGACTTCATCGACGAGAACCTCGACCTGAGTCCCGCCGGGCTCGACGCGGTCGCGCAGGTTCAGTTGCTGACGCTCCTCCAGCTGATCGACCCGAGCGTCCTCGAGGATCTCGGCCGGGAGCACGGCGTCGAAGTCGAGGCCTTCCTCCCACCCGCGGGATGACCATCCGCCGAGCTCGGCCGATCCCCGAATCGGTGTTGCCACCCCGGTCGGACCGGTAACCTCGTCGGCGGAAGGTTGCCAGAGCGGACGAATGGGGCGGCCTCGAAAGCCGTTGTGGCCTCCGGGTCACCATGGGTTCGAATCCCATACCTTCCGCCAGAAGTGTCCCGGCCTCGGCCGGGATTCTTCGCGTCCGGGCCGCTGCGCCCTCGTGTTCAGGGCTCGACCACCATCGTGAGGTCGTAGGCGCATTCGCCATCGGGAAGCGCGAGGGACACCGTGATGCTCCACTGCCCCACCGGCAGCAACGCACCGTCGCGGGCCCGGATCGTGAGCAGGTCGCCGGTGTGGGCGGCCACGGCCGCGCCGACGAACTCGGGATCGCCGCTCAGGCTGACCGGTGTCTCGTCGCGGTCGGGTTCGACGTACAGCTCGCGATCGAAGATCTCGTCCGGCGTCATCTCGAAGTAGTTGCCGTTGAAGAGGGTTTGATGACCCGCGGTCGTGCAGCGGAGTCCGGTCAGGTCGCCGAAGGGATCGTCAGAGGTCGAGCTCGACTCGTAGGCCTCGAACGTGAGCGAGATGCTGCACTGATTCTCGGCGGCACTGACGGTGAGGACGAGGTCACGGGGTCCTTCCGGGAAGGGCTCGTCGCGCTCGAGGATCAGCTGATGCAGATCGGGCCCGGCGAACTGGTCGAGCAGCTCGAGACCGGCCAGGAGCTCCTCGTCGCCGGCGAGGGCGAAGTCGAAGTCCTCGGCGGTGCCGGTGAGACCCAGCAGGATCTCCCCCGTCCCCTCGGGAGCAGCCCGCACATCTCCCGAGCTGACGGTGGCGCTGAAGGACTCCGTGGTGCACGACAACCCGCCGGTCTCGTCGACGGTGAGGGGTTCGACCTGCGTGATCGAGGGCGGGACCGTACCGACGATCTCGTCGCTGGTGTCGGTGGCCGTCGACGCGTCGCCCTCACCGTCATCGGACTCGTCGATGAAGACGATCCAGTAGACGCCGAGTACGGCGGCCATCGCCATGAAGGCGAACGCGAGGAACATACGCGACAGGAGACAACCCGGGCGGCGCTTGAACGGATCCTCGCCGGGGAAGTCGAAAGCCTCCACGGCTCCCACAGTAGGAAATCCGGTCGGATGACAAAAGGCCGCCGTTGTGGCGACGGGGACCCGTCAGTTCTGGTTGACGCGCCCCCGGAGCGCAGCGAAGCACATCCACATGCTGAGCGCGGCGACGAGCCCGATCGCGATCACCGTCTCGGCGAGCGTGTCCCACTCCCAGCCCCGCTGGCCGAGCGAGCGCATGCCCTCGAGGATGTAGGTGACGGGGTTCAACCCGGCAACCGTGTCCAGCCAGCCGGTCAGCTGATCGCGCGGCACGTACGACGTCGTGAGGAACAGGAACGGGAAGAACAGCATGAAGCTCGAATTCACAGCGGCCGGGTTCCCGGTCTTGAGGGCGATGGCGTAACCGAAGCCGGCGAACGCCAGGGCCCAGAAGGCCACGATCGCGAGGTACGCCACGAACCCGATCACGCCGGTCTCGAAGCGGACACCGAGGGCGAACCCCAGGCCGACGATCGGGAGCGTGAGCGCGGCGGCCACGGCGATGTCGGCGATCATGTGGCCGACGAGGATCGACGTGCGGCGCACCGGCGTGAGCAGCATCCGGTCGAGATACTTGTGCTGCACGTCGAGCACGACGGCGGGCGCTCGTGACACGCCGGTGACCCCGAGGAGGATCGCGGTCGGCATCTGGAACGCGGTGTAGTCGAACCCGCCGGCAGCGGCCTCGGTGAGCCGCTCGAAGGTGGCGATGTTCACGACGAAGAAGAAGATCGCGATGAGCACCGGGGGCACGACCGCCTCGAGGTCACGGGGCACGGCTCGCAGCGCACGACCGGCGACGGTCAGCGTGTCCCGCACGAAGCCGCTCGGCGCGGCGAGGGTCTGGCCGATGGGCTCGGCGATGTCGGTGGCGGTCATCGGACACCCTCCATGGTGGTGTTGGTACTGGTGTGTGGGTCGGCGTCGGCGTGGAGACCGGTGCCGGTCAACTCGAGGAACACGTCGTCGAGCGAGGTCGACCGGAGGCTGAGCCCGTCGAACTCGATGCCGGCGGTGTCGAGCGCGATCGCGACGGGCCCGATCGTCTTGGCGCCGTCCGCGGTCGAGATGCGCAGGACATCGCCGTCGACGTCGATCGAATCGACACCCGCGACGTTGATGAGCGCATCACGCGCGACGCTGGCATCGCCGGCGATCTCCGCGATCACGATGTCGCGGCCGACCTGGCGCTTCAGTTCGTCCGGCGTGCCTTCGGCGACGAGCTGCCCGTCGTTGATGATGCCGACCCGGTGGGCCAGCGCGCCGGCCTCCTCGAGATACTGGGTCGTCAGCAGGATCGTCATACCGAGTCGCTCGTTGAGGGTGCGCACCTCCTCCCAGACCCGGGCCCGGCTGGCGGGATCGAGCCCTGTGGTCGGCTCGTCGAGAAAGAGCACCTCGGGCTCGTGGAGCAGCGCAGCCGCGAGGTCGAGACGGCGGCGCATGCCACCGGAGTAGGTGTCGATGCGACGGTCGAGCGCGTCGCCGATGTCGACCAGGTTCGTGAGCGCACGCATCCGCTCGTCGATGACGGAGTGCTTCAGCCCGTAGAAGCGACCCTGGAGGCGAAGGAGTTCGGTGCCGGTCTGGCGCGGGTCGAGGGAGATCTCCTGCAAGGCGGCGCCGATCCGCAGCCGCACCTGCTGGGGGTGCTCGACGATGTCGTAGCCGGCGACGCGGGCCGTGCCCGAGGTGGGCGCGAGGAGGGTGCAGAGCATGCGCACGGTGGTCGACTTGCCGGCCCCGTTCGGTCCGAGGAAGCCGTAGATCTCACCCGGCGCGATGGCGAGGTCGAGTCCGCGCACCGCGTCGTTGGCGTCGAACGTGCGGCTCAGTCCCTGGGCCGAGATCGCGAGACCACGCCGCGCCGGCTGGTCAGAGGAAGTGGGAGGCATTCGCATGTCCTTCGTGAGGTTCTTGGTTCGAGAACCCTAGAAGCGATTGCGGACAGAATCGGTCCGGAACGTGTGAAATGCTCGGAACATGCGAAACGACCCGACCGGACGGGCCCTCCAGCTGCTCTCGCTCCTGCAGACCCACCGGATGTGGCGCGGCTCGGAGCTCGCCGAGCGACTCGAGGTCACCGAACGGACGGTGCGGCGCGACGTCGACCGGCTCCGCGATCTCGGTTATCCCGTCGATGCGACGCCCGGAACCGAGGGCGGCTACCGCCTCGCCGCCGGCTCGCACCTGCCGCCCCTGGTGCTCGACGACGACGAGGCGGTCGCCGTCGCGATCGGTCTGCGGGCCGCGGCCCATGCCGCGATCAGCGGCATGGAGGAGACGTCGCTCCAGGCCCTCGCCAAGATCCAGCAACTCCTCCCCGACCGACTCCAGCGACGGGTGTCCGCCCTCGACGCCAGCGTCACCGCGATGCGCTGGTCATCGAGCGAGGCGGAGGTCATCGACGCCGACGCACTCGCCGTGCTCGCCGGCGCCTGCCGCGATCACGAAGAGGTGCGCTTCGACTATCGACGGCGCGACGGCGAGGACAGCAGTCGTCTGGTCGAACCCCACCAGATGGTCACCGCCGGGCGCCGCTGGTATCTCGTCGCGTGGGATCTGCGCCGCGACGATTGGCGCACCTTCCGTCTCGATCGACTCGCCGACGCGGCCCGAGCCGGGCGACGGTTCACGCCCCGCGAGATCCCCGGCGGCGACGCAGCCGCGTTCGTCGCCGCGTCGCTCTCGTCGGTCCCCCGCGACCTCGAGGCGCTCGTCACGATCGGCGCCGCCCCCGCGCAGCTGGACGACGTGCTCCGCCACACCGACCACCACGTGGTCGAGGCCACGGCCGACTCGTGCGTGGTCCGCATCCGGTCCGACAACCTCGACTGGCTCGTGCTCGCGATCGCCCGCGTCGCCCTCGTCGCACCGGTGAACGTCGTCGAGCCGGCCGACGTCGCCGATGCGGTCCGGCGCCTGGCCGCGCGGCTCGCGGGCTAGGCCGAGGGGTACTCGTCGTGGCGCTGCCACCACGAGTACGGAGGGTCCTGCGGGTAGCCGTCGGGCGACGACTCCCACGCCTCCTGGCGACCGAGGGGCGCGAGATCGAGATAGCTCCAGGTGCTCCCCAGCGCCTCGTCGCCGCGGAGGTTGACGAAGTAGGTACGGGTGATCTCCGACCCCTCGCGCACGAACACGTTGGTGCCGTGCCATTCGTCGACGCCGAAGTCGCGATCGAAGTCGTCGGTGATCGTGTACCAGGGCGCGTCCCAACCCATCCGCGCCTTCAGCGTGGCGATGTTCGCCTGGGGCGCACGCGACACGCGCGCATAGGTGATGTCGCGGGCGTTGAGGTGAGCGAGGTGACCCACCTGGTCGGCCATGAGCGAGCAGCCGGTGCAGCCGGCGTCGGGCCACCCGTGCACGCCCGGCTCGTAGAAGAACCGGTAGACGATGAGCTGGCGTCGGCCCTCGAACATGTCGAGCAGGCTCACTGACCCGTCGGGCCCTTCGAAGCGATAGTCCCGTTCGACGGCCATGCGGGGCATGCGGCGCCGAGCCGCGGCGAGCGCGTCGCGGGCCCGCGTGACCTCCTTCTCGGTGACGAGCAGCTGCTCGCGGGCTTCGTGCCAGGCCTCTTCCGAGACGATCGGCGTAGTGATCATGGTGAACCCTCCCGGGATTCGCGAGTGGTTTTCGGCTTCGAGGCGCGCTTGTCGCGCTCGATGTCTTCGGCGATCCGCGCGATGCGGGCGAGGCGGCGGTCCCAGCCCGAGCCGACGGCGGCGAGCTGCTTCGCCGCCCGCGCGAGCTGGGCGTGGCCAGGTCGGTACACGCGTTCGCGGCCGTCTCTGGTCGAGTGGACGAGCTCGACGCGCTCGAGCACGGCGAGATGCTTCGCCACGGCCTGGCGCGACACGGGCAACGCGCTGCCGAGCGAGCTCGCGGTTCCCCGACCCTGCTCGACGAGGAGGTCGATCATGTGGCGGCGGGTCGGGTCGCCGATCGCGAACCACAGCTCGTCGTCGGTGGCGATGCTCATGCCGGCGTCCGAACCGTGGGGGCGTAGGCGACGAGGCGAGCGAGATGCCGGTCCCATCCCGCCTCGTGGAGCCGGAAGTTCTCCTCCAGCACGGCGACTTCCCATCCCTGCTCGCGGAAGCCGGTTTCCGACATCCGCAGCATCGTGCCGCCGTCCGACGGCGCCAGTTCGAAGACGACGAGCAGGGAGTTGTGCTCCCCGGCTTCTGTGTCGTCCGGGTGGATCCACCGGAACGTGAACCGCTCGGGCGGCTCCAGCGACAGGACCGTGATGTTCGGCACGGTCGCATCGCCGGTCGACGGATCGCCGAACACGAGCTGACCCGTCGCGCCGACGACTGGCTCGAAGCGCGCCTCGTCCGGCCACCAGCGCTCGAGGTGCGCGGGACTGGTGATCACCTCGAACACCGTCTCGGGCGACGCGTCGATCTGGATCGATCGCTCGATCGTTCCGTACTCTTCCTGGGCTTCGTGTTGTGCAACCATACGTTGCAGATCACCCTAGCCGTTGGGCACCAACATGCAACCTTTTGTTGCAGCTTCGCCGCCGGCTACCCGTCGAGCGACCCGCCGTAGTGGGCGAGCAGTCGGTCGAAGTCCTCGTCGGACTCGACCGCCGCGGGATGACCACCTCCCAGCAGTAGGGCCAGCCGATCGAGATACCAGTGCCAGCCGGCGGCGAACTCCGGGCGCCCCGGCTCGGGGAGGAGGTGCTCGAAGACGAGCTTGGTGTGATCGTCGCCGACCGCCGTGAGCTCGAGCCGGATGTGCCACGTGCCGTCGGCGCCGCCGCCGATCGAGTCCGGCTGCTGCCACTCGTACTCGAGCTCGCGGGGTTCGGCCCAGGCAAGCACCTGTCCCCGCGCCGTCCCGTACTCGCCCATGTCCACCTCGACCGAGCCGCCGACCCTCGGCTCGAACGTCGTCGGGAACAGCCACCGCCCGAGCCGATCGCGATCCGTGATGGCATCCCAGACATCGGCGATGGGGAACGGATAGTGACGTTCGAAACGCAGCCGGGGCGCATCGCCGTCGGTGAGGACGACGCCGTCGGCCGTCGAAGGGTCGGAGGTCATGCAGTGTCCTTTCGCGCGGCGCGGGCGCCGCGCTGCAGTTCGGTGCCGAGAGCATCGAGTCGGTTGGTCCAGGTCTGACGGATGTCGTCGACCCAGTCGGCCAGTTCGTCGAACGGATCGGGCGCGAGCCGGTAGATCCGCCGCTGCGCGTCGACCGTCGACGTGACGAGCCCGACCTCGCGCAGCACCCGGAGGTGGCGGCTCACGGCCGGCTGGCTGATCGGGAACGCTTCGCCGAGCTCGCCGGCCGTCCGCTCGCCCTCGGACAGAAGTTCGATCATGTGTCGCCGAGTCGGGTCGGCGAGCGCGTGCAGGGCGTCCATGCGTCGCGACTATACGCTGTTCGTTATATAACGGTCAACCTATACAGGGCTGACCGCGGTCGTCCCGTAGCGTCGCCGCGGAGGTCGAGCCATGAGTCACGCGATGTCGAACCCGGTCGTCACGATCGCCACACCCGAAGGCGAGATCGTGATCGAGGTCGACGTCGCCAGTGCTCCTCGGGCGGCCACCTACTTCCTCGCGCTCGTCGAGGCTGGGGCGATGACCGATGTCTTCATCTACCGATCCACTCGGCTCGGTGACCCGGACCGTGGTCCGTTGATCCAGGCCGGACCGCTCGGGCCGCGCTTCACCGACGCGGCGACCGGGTCGATTCCGACCGGGCTGACGTTCCCGCCGGAGTTCGACACAACCGACCGGACCGGCCTGCGCCACGTCCGGGGCACCGTGTCGTTCGCCCGCGACCTCCTCGACACCGGCGCGGTGATCCCCGAGATCTTCCTGTGCCTCGACGACTATCCGGAGCTCGATGCCGGTGGACGGACCGAACCCGACGAGCGCGGATTCCCGGCGTTCGGCAGCGTCCGCGCCGGGCTCGCCGCCGGCGCGACGACCGGGGTGGCGCTGGTGAGTCATCTCGCCGGCGAGATCCTCGATCCGCCGGTGCGGATGAGTGCTTCTCGGACCGCCTGATCGTTTTCCTGCTCAGGGGTTTCAAAGCGAACATATGTTCGCTATGGTGATCGTATGTTCACGGCGACGATCACGGCGATGCGAGAGGACCGACTCGACGGTCTCCCGCGTGCCGAGCTCGTCGGCCGGGTCGAGGAGCTCCGGCGGTTCCGCGGCGCGGTCGCCGACTATGAGGCCCGGCTGGTGCGGGCGATCGACGCGTTGGACGACAACGGGCTCGACGGGCGCGGTGTGCTGCGCTCGCACGGGCGGGTGTCAGGTCGCACCGCGCATCGCGCCGCGCAGACCGCGCACGGGCTGGCGGACATGCCCAAGGCCGAGGCCGCGCTGCGCGACGGGCGGATCACTTTCGAGCACGCCCATTCGCTCACCAAAGCCGGTCGTGAGATCGACCCCTCATCGGCTGACGCGGAGTTGGTCGAGATCGCGGAGGCGTCGCCGGCGGACCTGTTCGCCAAGCGCACCACCGAATGGATCAGCAAGCGGAAGAAGTCCGACCCGAAGCCTGATCACGACGCCCAACGACGCGCCCGCACCCTGAAGCGCTGGGACGACAAGGCGACCGGGCTGCGCATGTTCCTCCTCGGCGTCGACCAAACCACCGGGGCACTCCTCGACGCCGACATCAACCGACTCGAACAAACCCTCTGGAACGACGACGGCGGCCGCAACGCCGACCCCACAACCGCCCGCACCCACGACCAACGCCTCGCCGACGCCGTCACCCAACTCATCACCGGCGCCCGGCGCGACACCGACCGGCCACCCCATCCCAAGTCCAACGTCACCGTCCTCATCGACATCGCCGCCATGACTTCCGAGGACGGGAACCCGCTCGCCACATGCGTCCAGGACGGACAGCCGCTGCCGGCATCCGTGCTCGACCGGCTCACCTGCGTCTCCAGCATCACCCCGATCCTGTTCAACGGACCAGCCAACCCGATCTGGGTCGGCCGCGACCACCGCCACGCCACCCTCACCCAATGGCGCGCCCTCATCGCCCGCGACCGCGGCTGCATCGGCTGCGGCGCCACCCCCGACCGCTGCGAAGCCCACCACATCGACCACTGGGAACACCACGGCGACACCGACATCGACAACCTCGTCCTCGTCTGCACCCGCTGCCACCACAACATCCACGACCGCGGCCACACCCTCCACCGGACAAACGGCCGCTGGACCATCCGACCACCCGGCGCACCACCACCCGACACCACCGCCGACGCACCCATTCGCGACTTCCCCACGACACCAGAACCCGCCCACATCACGCCCCACGCGGCCTGACCACAGGCACGGACCTGACCGTCGTCCTGCACCTTGACAACTGAAGACCGGACGCCCGGACGAAGCGCCTCGCCGGGAGCTAGGTGGCCTCGGTGTCGTACTGCATCGCCAGCACCGGGTTGCCGCCCGGGTCCCGAAACGCGATGAGGTGACCGACACCGGGGATGGTGGACCGCTCCATCAGGATGGCGCCGCCGGCACTGATGACCCGGCTGCGGATGTCGTCCACGTCGTCGACGCCGAAGCTGCACTCGAAGCCCACCGTCGGTGCGTCGGCCAGCTGACGACGCTCCTGGATCGCTCCCATCGGTGCGCCGGTGGTCTCGTCGATGATCTGGACGAAACCGGGCGGGCCGTACTCGTGAAACGTCCAGCCGAACACGTCGGCGTAGAACGCCTGGGTTGCCGCGACGTCGTCGGTGTTGATGGCGAAGTGGGTGAGGCGGGGTGACATCGATCCATCGTCGCACGACCGAGCGCTTGGCGGCACCGAAACGTCGGCGGGTACCGTGCGGGTGTGCAGGGAACCCTGATGTTCACGAGGCCGGACGATGTCGTCCCGGACGAGGAACGCCCGGGTCTGCTGCGGGCTCCGGTCGGCGAGGGTGACGACATCGGCGACGTCCGTGTCTGCGAACTGCGAGATCTGGGCGCACCCGATGTCGCCGAACCCGGGCTCGAGGAGGCCGGGTTCGAGACCGTCGACCTGTCGGGCAATGTCGAACTCCAGCTTGCGCTCGACGACGTGCGCGAGCGTGACCGTCTCACCGGCGACACGGCTGCGGCGCTGCGGGAGGCCGTCGCCGGCATCACGATTTCGCTGGCGAACGGGCGGACACTGAAGGTCGATCTCGTCGCCGACGACGGGCTCTTCCACCGCCGGTCCGGGCCAAACGGGATCGACGTGAACGCTCGAGGGATCGAGGGCATCAACGGCCACGGCGGCGCCGCCTTCGTCCACGGCGACCAGGACGTCTACGGCACGCCGCTTCGCCAGTTGATGCACGGTGCGGCGCCGGACATGTTCCGCCATATCACCCCGGACGGCCGCAACGACGATGCGTCGACCTTCCTGCTCAACCTGTGGATGCCGCTCCACGCACCGGTGCAGCCGTTGGCGCTGATGGACGTGCGCACACTCGATGCCCGACGCCACCAGCTGCGCTACGGACTTCCCGTCGACGGGTTCCTCGAACGCGACGAGGACGCGACGGTCAACGACATCTGGAACTTCCTCTACGACGAGGGGCAACACTGGTACGTCCGGACGGACATGGGCAACGGTGAGGCCTACGTCTTCAACACGCTCGGCACGCCCCACGGCGCGGCGATCCTTCCCGGGGAAGCCGCGGTTGCGGAGCTGTTCGTCGCCCTCCGCGAGGCCGCGGCCGGGCGAGCGCCGGATCCGGCCCGCACGCCGCTGCCGGCCGATGCCCCGCCCGCGGTTCGGGCCCTGTGGGCACGCATGAGCGAGGTCCTGGCGGCCGATCGCGAGGATGCGGCGTGGACGGCGCAAGCCGAGGCAGCCGCCGACGCCGCAATTCGACGGTCGATCGAGATGCGGGTGATCGCGACGCTCGTCGACTAACTCGTCGACGAACTCGGACGGCCCGTGAGGCCGGCGAGGTCGAGCAGCACGGCGACGAGTTCGTCGGTTCGTTCGCCGATCACGTTGTGGCCGGAGTCGATCTCGATGACGGTCCAGTCGGGGCGCTCGCGGAGGGCCGCGGCCTGATCATGGTGATACCCCGGGTTGTCGGTCGCCAGGATGAGGGTGCGGGGCACGCCGCTCGGGAGCGGCCCGTCGAGGCGGATCGGTGTGGCCAGCGCAGCCAGGGCCAGCGGGAAGGTGGGCGTGTCGCGCACGGGCGGCGCGAGCATGTCGCCGTTCGCCGCGGCGAGATCACGGGTCGCCGCTGCGATGTCGGCGGGGAGCAGGTCGAGCTGGCACTGCCCGTCCTCGGCGACGCCGGCGTCGACATAGACGACGGAGGCGACCTGGTCACGGAGGCCGTTCCAGGCCTGGGTCACCGGCATGCCGCCGTAGCTGTGGCCGACGAGCATGACGTCGTGGAGATCGTTGTCGACCACATGATCGATGACGGCGGCCGCGTGGCGATGCAGGTCCACGTCGGGACCGGCCTCGGCGCCCCGCCGACCGTGGCCCGGCAGACACACCGGATGGGGCGTCAGTCCGCCCGCCCGCAGGCCCGGCAGCACCGGGTCCCACGAGCGTTCGGACGAGAACGACCCGTGCACGAGCACAGCATCGCCGATTGTCACGGCGGTCAGCCGACGGCCGTCAGCGGCCCGTAGGGTGCCTCGCCACCGACCGTTCCCACGGTCTCGTCGAAGACGGTCAGGCGGATCGCGTCGGAGGCGTCGTACTTGCCCGGGCCGAGGCTGGCGAAGACCTGCCCGTGGATCTCGATCTCACCGAGCGATTCCACACCGGCGAGGAAGGTCTCATGGGTGAGGTTCGGGCCGGCGGCGTTGGCGGCGAGCTCGAACAGCTGGAGCACCGGGCAGAAGATGTTGATGTTGCCGAACCAGTCCGACTCACCCTCGCTCACCTCGGTCGTGGGCACGACGGTGATGTCGGGGTGGGCTTCCTCGAAGATGCGGACGCACTCCTGGGTGGCAGGGAGCTCCCACGACTCCTCTTCGGAGGCGCCGGCGGAGCCGATGATCCCGGCGAGGTCGGCGGGCACGGCGCCGTCGAGGGCACCCAGTCCGCGGAGCAGGGCGGTGCTGTCCACGATCAGGTAGTTGGCATCGAGGTCGGACCGGGCGAGCTGCGTCGATCCGAAGGTCGCGGTGTTCTCGATCATCACGACACTGTCGACGTCCTCGGTCTTGAAGACTTCGATGAAGCGCTCCCACTGGGCCTCGCCGGCGAGCACGTCGCCGGGTTCGCTGTCGTTCAGGACCTCGACGACGCGCTTGTCGAGTGCTTCGAGGGCGGGCTTGACGATGTCATCCGATGCACCGGTTTCCTCCGACCGGACGACCAGACCGACGGTGTCGCCGAGCAGGCCTTCGGCCTCCATGAGCTCGATCACACCGGCCAGGCGACGCGACGCGAACATGGTGTTGGAGATCCACGGCGCCGCCGACACCTCGAGCTGCTCGGCCGTGGGCTGGCCCCCGATGATGATCGTCTCGTTGCGGCTGTTGATGCACGGGTTGAGCTCGGTGTTCGGCCCGACGAAGGGCGCGAGCACGGCGAACACGCCGATGTCCTCGGTGAGGCGGATGCACGACTCGTCGGCGGCGGTCGCGTCGATCGGGAGCAGCACCTCGAGGTATCCCTCGATCATGCGACCGTGGATGCCACCCCGATCGTTGATGTCGTCGATGAGGGCGTCCAGCACCACCTGCGGGTCGCCGCGGTCGATGTCGACGAGGCCCAGCGCCTTGAGCTGGATCAGGTCCGAGGTCGTGAACCCGAGGCGGATGACCTCTTCGGTGACACCCGTCCAACTCGCGGTCAACTCGACCGGTGCGGTCGTGCTGGACTCCGAGCCGGGGTCGCCGTCGTCACCGTCGTCACCGCCGCCGTCGCCGCCGTCGCCGCCGTCGTCGGACGGGGCGGTCGTGGTCGAATCGCTTTCGTCGGCTTCGGTGCTGTCGTCACCGCACGATACGGCGATCAGCGCGAGGACGAGGAGGACGGCGAGTCCCCAGAACCGCCGACGGTGGGATGGGTTGGTCATGTCACGACTGCTTTCTCTCGGAGGGCGGCGATCTCGTCGCCCCGACCGAGTTCGGTCAAGATCTCATCGGTGTGTTCACCGAGCGCCGGCGAACCCCCGGTCAGCGAGGCCGGGGTGCGGGTGAAGTTCGCCGGGTGCCGCGGCATGCGGGTGCGGCCGGCGACGTGGTGGTCGGCTTCCACGAACATGCCGACGGCGACGGCGTGGGCGTCGCGGGTGAGTTGGTCCGGCGTGAGGATCATCGAGAACGGCACCCGTTCACGCTCGAAGCGCACCGTCGCCTCCTCCATCGTGACGTTGGCGGCCTTCGCGTAGACCATGTCCATCACCGGGGAGAGCACGTCGCGGTTCTTGATCCGCTCGCCGACCGTCGCGATGCGGGGGTCGTCCCACCCCTCCACATCGAGGGCCTTGCACATGCCGGCGAAATCGTGGTCCGACGTCGGGGTGACGATCCCCCACCCGTCGAGGAAGCGCATCGGCTGGAACCCGGCGACGAAGCTCGAGGCCTGCGAGCCGTCGGCGTCCAGCATCACCTCGTTGCCCGCGGCGTCGGCCCAGAGGAACGACACGACCGCGTCGGCCATCGACATCTTCACGTGTTGCCCGCCGCGGCCCCGCTCGCGGGCGAAGAGTGCGGCGGTGATGGCCTGCGTGGCGTAGAGGGCGGTGACCTTGTCGGCCACGGTCTGACGCAGGAACGTGGGCACCCCGTCCTCGGGGTCCGCCTGGTTGGCCGCGACACCGCCGTAGGCCTGCATCACCGTGTCGTAGGCGCTGCGGTCGCGGTAGGGGCCCTCGTCACCGAACCCGGACAGCGAGGCGTAGATCACGTCGGGGTTGTCGGCCTTCACGTCGTCGTAGCCGACGCCGAGTCGATCCATGACCCCGGGTCGGAAGTTCTCCATCACGATGTCGGCTTCGGCGGCCAGCTGGCGCACGATCTCGACACCCTCGGGCGTCTGCATGTCGACGGCGATCGACCGCTTGCCCCGGTTGCAGACGAGGTAGAGCGCGCTCATCCCGTTGACCATCACGCCGACGAAGCGGGCGATGTCACCGATCCCGGGGCGCTCGACCTTGATGACGTCCGCGCCCTGATCGGCGAGCAGCGAGGCCGCATAGGGACCCGTGAGCGCGATCGAGAGGTCGAGGATCTTGATCCCCTGCATCGGTCCGTCGGACATGGCTTCCTCAGTCCTCGAAGGCCGGGGGACGGCCTTCCTTGCGGGCTCGCACGGCTTCCTCGAAGTTCTTGGTGGTCAGCCGCACGTAGAGCTGGGTGTGGGTCTCCATCTCGATGGCGGCCCGGAGGCTGCCCATCTCCAGGCCGGCCCACATCGTGCGCTTCGTGAGCTGGGTGCCCTGGGTGCTCCAGCCGTTGATCTGGTCCGCGAGGTCGAGGGCTTCGGTCAGCAGGTCCTCGTCGGGGACGACGCGCGACACGAGGCCGATGTTCGCCGCCTCGTGGGCGTCGACGTCACGACCCGACAGCATGATCTCCATCGCCCGCGACGAGCCGATCGCCTTGGGGAGCAGGAAGCTGAGACCGAGCTCGGTGGCGGTGAGGCCGTTGTTGATGCCGGCGGCGCGGAAGTAGGCGCCCTCGCCGGCGAGGCGGATGTCGGCGCCGAGCGTGAGACACATCCCGCCGCCGATCGCCGCCCCGTTGATCGCACAGATGACCGGCTGCGGCATCCGCTGCATCGCGGGGACGAGGTCGGCGAGCACCGACATCGCCTTCGTCGCGATGCGGGTCATCGTCAACCCGGCGATGTTGGGGGGAGGGCCGCCCTCGTTGCTCGTGTCGGCGCCGGAGCAGAAGCCGCGGCCGGTGCCGGTGAGCACGACCGTGTGGGTGTCGTTGTCGGCGCCCACTTCCTCGAAGGCCTCGTGCAGGGGCACCATCAACTCGAACGCCATCGAGTTCATCCGCTCGGGCCGATTCATGGTGATGACCGTGGTGTGGGGCCGCGGTTTGTCGATCAGGATGAGGTCGGTTCTTGCGTCAGTCATGTTGTGAGGCACAATAGGCGAAGTGTCCAACAAGCGCACCACCGACAGCCACTGGCCTCGCCATGCGGACGAGGACGTCGCCGTCGACCGCCTGCTCGACGCCGCCGGGCGTGCCTTCGCCGAACTCGGCGTGGCCAAGGCCACCATGGTGGACGTCGCCGCCGCGGCCGGTTGCTCGCGGGCCACGCTCTACCGCTACTTCCCCAACCAGGAAGCGCTGCACCTCGCGTTCGTCCACCGGGCGACGCTACGCACCGCCGCCTACCTCGCCGGGGAGCGCCGCGCCGGCGCGCCGAACTCTCTCGCCGACCGGGTGATCGCCGGTGTCGCGTCGGTCCGAGACGACCCGGCCATGTCGGAGTGGTTCGAGCCGGAGAACATGGCCGTCCCGATCAAGGTCAGCCAGAACTCCGAGCTGCTGCGGACGATGTCCGCCGGCCTGCTCACCGAGCTCGGCCCGACCCACCTCGACCAGGAGGAGCTCGAGCGCCGAGCCGAATGGCTCCTGCGATCGATCATCTCCCTGCTCGCCATGCCCGGACGCGACGCCGCGTCGGAACGGGCGATGGTCGAGTCGTTCCTCGTCCCTGTCCTTCTCGCCGACTCACACTCGAAAGCGTGACCCCATGACCACCACCGACATCCGGGACCTCAGCGACATCGACCTCACCGATGCCTCCGTGTGGGAGCAGGCCGCACCCCACGAATGGCTCGATCGGCTGCGGACCCACTCGCCCGTGCACTGGCACGAGGAGTCCGACGGACCGGGCTTCTGGACGATCGTCCGCCACGAGGACGTCCGCCGTGTTTCCACGTCGCCGCTCGAGTTCTCGAACTGGGTCGGCGGGCCGACACGGCTCGAGCCGGAGAGCATGGATCAGGTGCGGATGATCATCATCGGGATGGATCCGCCGGAGCATCGGGCGTTCCGCAACATCGTGGCCAAGGCCTTCACGCCCAAGATGATCGGCCAGCTCGAGGAGTCACTGCGGGCCGAGACCGCCCGAGTGGTCGGCGAGCTCCGCGACCGCAACAGCTGCGACTTCGTGACCGATGTCGCCGCGCTCATCCCGATGTGGTCGATCAGCGAGCTCATGGGCGTGCCCGAGTCCGACCGTTTCCGGCTCTACGAGCTCAGCCACGCCCTGATCGACGACCAGGATCCCGAGGTCGCCCCGACCGCGGAGACATCGATGAACGCCTCGGTCGAGATCTTCGGCTACGCGAACGAGATGGCGGCGCGGGAGCGGGCCAACCCGACGGGCAGTCTCACCAGCATGCTGCTCGAAGCCGAGGTCGACGGGCAGAAGCTCACCGACATGGAGTACACGCTGTTCTTCATGTTCCTCATCGTCGCCGGCAACGAGACGACCCGCACGGCGAGCTCCCACGGGCTCCACACGCTGCTCCAACACCCGGACGCGTGGAACCGTCTGGTCGCCGACCCCGGACTGATGCCGGGCGCCGTCGAGGAGATCCTCCGCTGGGAGCCACCGATCCACCATTTCCGCCGCACCGCGACGGCCGACACCACGATCGGGGATCAGGCGATCGCCGAGGGCGACAAGGTGCTGATGTGGTACGCCGGGTCGAACCGTGACCCGGCCGTGTTCGACGACCCCCACACGTTCCGCATCGACCGCTCGCCGAACCCGCAGCAGTCGTTCGGCATCGGCGAGCACTTCTGCCTCGGCGCGAACCTGGCCCGGCTCTCGCTCCGGCTGCTCTTCACCGAACTGCTGGGGACGATCGAGAACGTCGAACTCGAAGCGCCGCCTCGCCGTCTGCACTCCAACCTGATCAACGGGATCAAGGAGATGCGGATCCGCTACGACGTCAGCTGACGTTGTCGCGCAGGAAATCGATCACCTGGGGCCAGAGCTCGGCCGCCAGCGCCGCGTCGTGGGAGCCGAGGGCGTTCTCCTCGTTCATGAACGCGTGGCCCGCGTCGTGGATGGCGAACTCCACGTCCTTGCCATCCGCCCGGAGGCGCGCGGCAAGGTCCCGGGCCGCATCGGCGGGGAAGAACGCGTCGTCGGCCGACATGTGGCCCCGCACCACCGCGGTGAGGCCCGACCAGTCCGGTTCGCCGTCACCCGACGGGAATCCGTAGAAGGGCACGGCGGCCTGCACCGCGTCGCCGCGCTGGGCGGCCAACATCATCGTCAGCATCCCGCCCATGCAGAACCCGACGACCCCGACGCCCGAGGAGGACACGGCGTCGTGCTCGAGCAGGTAGTCGACGGCACCGCTCATGTCGCGGGCGGCGCGCTCCGGCGGGAGCGTGGTCATCAGCTCACCCGCCTTGTCCATCTCGTCGTGGCCGGCCAACTCGCCGTGGTACAGGTCGGGCGCGAGGGCGACGAGGCCGGCCGCGGCGAGGCGATCGGCCACTCTCCGGATCTGGTCGTTGAGGCCCCACCACTCCTGGATCACGATCACCCCGGGGCCGGAGCCGCTCTCGGGAATCGCCAGGTGGCCGGCGGCCGTGGTGCCGTTGACGGGAAACGAAACGTCGCTCATGGACGCGATCCTGCCACGAAGATCGCGCGCCCGCAGCCGGAGTAGGGTCCGGCCGCAACGAGGAGGACACATGCTCGAAGGCGAACGGATTCTGGTCACCGGGGCGACGGGTCAGGTCGCGCGGCCGATCGCCGAGGCGCTGCAGCGCGCCGGCAACGAGGTGTGGGCCGGCGCCCGCTTCACCGACCCCACCGCGAAGGCCGAACTCGAGGCCCAGGGCATCCGCACGGCCGTGTTCACCCTCGGCGATCCGGATCTCGACCACCTCCCCGCCGTGGACTACGTCATCCATTGCGCCGTCAACAACGACCCCAAGACCCCCGACGACGCGCTGCGGATCAACGCCGACGGCGCCGGCTTCCTCATGCGGCGCTACCGCGATGCGACGGCGTTCTTCCACATGTCCAGCTCGAGCGTCTATCGCGACAAGGACGACCCCGCTGCCCTCTATGCGGAGGACGACGACCTCGGCGGCACCACGCCCTACGCGCCGCACTACGGCATGAGCAAGCTCGCGAGTGAGGCCGTCGTGCGGTTCCAGTCCCGCGAACTCGGGCTGCCGACGATCATGGCTCGACTCAACGTCGCCTACGGCACGTCGGGCCACGGCGGCCTGCCGATGGTGTTCCACGAGTTCATGAAGGCCGGGATGCCGTACCAGAAGATCGCGGGGCAGGACGCCTACGCGTCGCCGATCCACGAGGACGACATCGTCGCCCAGGTGCAGGGGCTCCTCGCCCACGCGGCCGTCGGCGCGCCCGCAGTCAATCTCGCCGGCGACGAGGTGGTCACCCTCGAGGAGATCATCGCCCATCTCGAAGACTTGACCGGCCTCTCGATGACGTTCACCGAGTCCGACCATCTGCTCTTCCACACGCACGCGGCCGACACCACCAAGCGCCGCGAGCTCGCCGGGCCGTGCGCGGTCACCTGGCGCGACGGCGTGCGGGCCGCGCTGGAGACCCGGTATCCCGACGCAATCCGCGATGACACCTGACGCTGCTCAGGGTTTCATGTCGTGGGTGCGCCTGCCGATGGGAGGGCCATGAACACCGCGAAGATGACCAAGCAGTGCGCCGCCATGCTCGACACGGGCGAGACGATCCTCGCAGCGACGAAGGCCATGCCCCGTGGTGCCGTCAACGAGGTGATCCTCGGCGCGGCCGGTGCCGTCGTCGGCGGAACCGTCGCGCCGGCCGCGGCCGGAGTCGGCGCGGTCCTCGGCAGCCGGGCCGGTGAGGGCGTCGGCGACGCCGGGCGGGACGAGCGGGCCGAAGCGGGTCTGGACGTCGGCAACGCCAGCCAGGTGCTGCTCGCGGTCACCGATCAGCGGGTCGCCCTGTTCGCCGTCAACGCGTTCGGGAAGCCGAAGGAGCTGACCGCGGCGATCGGCCGTGATCGCATCGGCGCCGTCTCGATGGGCGAGACGAAGGTCTTCGGCCAGACGATGGCGGAGATCGTGCTGACGCTCGACACCGGCGCGGAGGTGGGCTTCGGCGTCGCCAAGGTGCACCGCAAGCACGGCGACGCCGTGGTTGCCGCGCTCGCGTAGACCGGGCACGCCGACCGGCGCTGGGCGAAGATGGCGGCCATGGCCGCGCCCGACTCGCTCACCGGTGAAACCGTCGAGCTGCTCCAACAGCTGATCCGCAACCAGTGCGTGAACGACGGCACGCCCGAGAGCGGCCAGGAGGAGATCAGCGCGCGACTCCTGCGCGACGAGCTGGACGGTCTCGGACTCGACATCGAGATGATCGAGGGTGCGCCCGGCCGCAGCTCACTCGTCGCCCGCTACGAGGGCACCGATCCCGACGCACCGGCGCTCTGTCTCATGGGACACACCGACGTGGTCCCGGTGACCCCCGAGGGGTGGCGCAACGATCCCTTCGGCGGCGAGCTGATCGCCGACGCCGATGGCGTGCAGGAGGTCTGGGGACGCGGCGCAGTCGACATGCTCAACCTCACATCCTCGATGCTGGTCGCGTTCCGCGACGTCGTGCGCTCGGGCATCCGCTATCCCGGCGACATCGTGTACTTCGCCGTCGCGGACGAGGAGGCCGGCGGGCTGCTCGGGGCCGGGCCGATCGTGCACCGCAACTGGGACCTCGTGCAGTGCGACTATCTGCTCAGCGAGTACGGCGGCACGCCGACCCACGGCCGCGACGGCACGACGGTGCTCGTGACGAACAGCGAGAAGGGGCTCGGCGGGCGCCGCATCACCGTGCACGGCACGCCGGGCCACGGGTCGATGCCGTACGCGACCGACAACGCCCTCGTGAAGGCCGCGGCGATCGTGAGCCGGGTGGCCGACGCCCACATCACGCCCCGCATCGACGAGATGTTCACCGACCGGGTCCGCGCCCTCGACCTGCCCGCCGAGACCGAAGCCGCCCTGCTGGACCCCGGCCGGGTGACCGACGCGCTCGCGGCGCTACCGCCTGACCTGGCTCGCAACACCCACTCGTGCTGCCACATGACGTTCAGCCCGAATCTGCTCGACGCCGGCTCCAAGACGAACATCGTCGCCGACCGCGCCGAGCTCTATGTCGACGTCCGCCTGCTCCCGGGCGAGACCCAGGACGACGTCGACCGCGCCCTGCGGGAGATCATCGGCCCGGACCTCCTGCCGTCCGTCGAGATCGAGAACGTCTACCCCACGATGCACGATGCGGACCCCGGGTCACCCACCGACACGCCGCTGTGGGACGCGCTGAGCGACGCGATCCGCATGGCCTACCCCGATGCCCGGGTCGTGCCGAGCCTCGTGACCGGCGCGACCGACGCCCGCTACTTCCGGCGCAAGGGCACCGTGGCCTACGGCGCCGGACTCCTCAGCAGTGGCATTCCGCTCGAGGAGTTCCTCAACCGCTTCCACGGCCACAACGAACGCATCGACGTGGAGTCACTGGCGCTGACCACTCAGCTCTGGCGCGACGTGCTCGACCGTCTCTGGACGTGAACCCCCGCGGCTGCGGCGGACCCAGCGGCCGGCGCGACGCACGAACCGCTCGATCTCCTCGGGCCGGACGAACGCGACGTAGCCGACGAGCATCGCCGGGAAGAAGAAGCCGAGCCGCATCGTGTAGTCGAACCCGATGTGCATGGCCAGGCCCGCGGCGAGACCCAGCCAGCGCGTGCGGCGGGTCCACAACAGGAACGGGATCGAGAGCTCGACGGCGACCGTGAAGTAGGTCATGACGTTGCCGACCGCGAGGTTCTCGCGCACGAAGGCCGGCACCCAGAAGCGCTCGAAGTCGACGAGGCCGAGCGCGTAGAGCGATGCTGTGCCCTCCCGCCAGGTGTCACCTTCCAGCTTCGCGATGATCGTCGCCGGGTAGATGATCGTGAGCTGGATCTGGGCGAGGCGCACCAACCAGGTCGGCGCGAGAGGCCACCGCCGGCCGGCGGGTGTGCGTTCGCCGAGCAGGGGCGCGTCGAGAAAGCGGTTCGGGGTGAAGAGGGCGAAGAGGGCGAAGTAGGCCGTCCAGATCCGCAGCAGACCGTCACCCGCGTTGAGGACGGTCCCGGCGCCCTGCTGCATCGTCATCAGCATCAACCAGAGCACCGGCGCACCGAGCCGCGTGAGCCGACCGGCTGCGAGCGAGAGCGAGGCGACCACCAGCAGGCACCAGACGACCACCACCGCGGTGTCGCCGGTGAACCACTGGAACAGCCCGTAGCGGTTGTCCCGGTAGAACGGCTCCGGCAGCAGGCCGTCGTCGAAGTAGAAGGTGCGCAGGTCGGGGAGGATCGAGAGCGCCCAGCCGAAGCACGACACGCCGAGCAGCGTGCGCATGAGCGCGAACGTGCTCGACGACGTGGGGGTGAACCAGAACCGCTGCCACCCCTCGGCGCGTCGATGGAGCCAGGCGAGGATCATCCCGCCTCCTCCGGTGGCACGTCGTATTCGTAGAACTCGAATGTGTTCCACACGCGCTCATCGTCGCGACCCGGTTCGGGCGTGTCGCTGAAGTGGCGGATCAGGACCACCGTTTCCACGGTGCCCTCGTCGGCGTACCGGTCGGCGAGCCACTGGGCGGTGTGGCGCCACAGATGGTCGTAGCGGTCCAGCCGGATCCGTCGCTCCCACTTCCGCCAGCGATACTCGCGGTAGGCGCCGAAGAGGGGGTCGCCGTCGGGGAAGGTGTGGCGGATCACCTCACCGGAGGCCATGTGGATGTCCGCTTCGACGGCGATGGACACCGTGGTGGGATTCGGCGCGAACACCGACCACTGCTGGTAGATCGCCATCGTCTGGACGACCCGATCGACGCCGGGGCGGAGGTCGCTCCGGACGCTCGACGCCGGGAGGTTCCACACGACGAGGGCGTAGACGAGGAACGCGATCACGCCGGTCAGCGTCAGCCGACCGACGCGGCTGTCGTGGAACCAGCCGTAGCCGGTCCCGTCGTCCACGGGTGTCTCCTCGCCCTCGTCCGTCCCCAGCACGGGGCCAACCGTAGCGACAGCGCTCGGTCCGGAACGGGTCAGGGCGTCGCCGGCGCCCACTCGGGCAGGTTCGTGACCTCGATCAACGTCACCGTCGGGGCGATGTCCTCGACGACCTGGTTGTAGCGCAGGCCCCACGTGCCATGGCGATGGTGCGCCGTGTCGATCCAGTTCCCGAAGCCCGGATCCTCATCCGCCACGATGAGCCGGGCCGATCCATCCGGCTCGTAGTGGGCCGTGTGCTGGTTCACCGTCACCTGACAGTGCTCGTAGTCGAGCGACTCCTCCCACATGTTGTTGAGCTGGAAGTTCCAGTAGTACGCCTCGATGGCGGGCACGTCGACGATCAGCGCCTGACCGGGTTCGAGGGTCCACGAACCGTGCCGGAACAACTGGTTCGGATCACCCCAACCGCCGCCGGTGTCCTCCTCGGGGAGGAACTCGAGCGTGTTGGGCCGGTCCGCGAACAGGTCGTTGAGCCACGTCAGGAACGTATCGGTCACGCCCTGCACGAAGAGCCCGGCCATCGCCAGTCCGTGGTTCAGCTTCTCCGCGGTGAGTGGGCCGGGGCCGGGGGCCGGCGGGTTCAGGCACTCGAGCGTGAGATCCGAGGGCCGTTCGGTCGACCGGTCGAGGTAGAAGTTGCGAATGATCAGCGTGGACGTGAACGACTCCATCTTCAGCCACCGCTGACCCGGCGCGAGCGACGCCGGCTCCGCGACGCTCGCGATGATGTCGACGTAGCCCTCCGGGTCCGGGTCGTTGTCCTCCAGATGCCCCTGGATCCCGGGCTGGGCCGCCCCCGCCAGGTAGCCCCCCGAATACGCCCCGATGCTGAGGTAGTTGATGGTCCCGCGTGGTCCGTGGATCCGGTACTCGTACTGCGGGTCGATCGGGACGTTCTGGTAGAACGCGTCCGGGTTGTCGCACCCGATCTTCAGGTTGTGCGGGATCGGCAGGATCTGGGCGAAGGGCGGCGCGCCGTTCTCCAGGAACGACAGCAGGCCACCCCGCGTCAGCCGGCTCAGGTAGCGGAAGCCCTCGATCCGGTCCAGTTCGTCGGTGCTGTTCTCGATCACCGTGTCGCCCGCCCGCTTCAGCGCGTCACAGAACGCGGCCCAGGACTCGCCGGTCACCGCCGGATCGGTGGCATCTGTCATCGCGCTGTCCTAGTGGGACGGCGCCGCACCGGCAAGGTGACCACTCGCCCCCAAGGGGGGAGAGAGGGAGAGAGCGAAAGGAATCTCTGGTCACGAAAGGGTCGAAACATCGGGGCCCTGGCGACCCTTTCGTGACCAGAGATTGCTGTTGGGAGACGAACAGTGGGGCTCAGGGGTGGGTGCCGGAGGCGACGACGAGGCGGCGTTTGCCGATGTCGTGGTCGGCGGTGCTCGTGTCGCGGTAGCCGCGGTCGGCGAGCATCGCGGCGAAGAGATCGGCCTGCTGTGGCGTCCAACCGTGGCTCTTGTTGCCGGTCGCTCCCGGTTCGGTGCGCTTCTCGACGGCGAGGAACATGCCGCCGGGGCGGAGCACTCGGCTGACCTCGGCGATCCCGGCCTCGAGTTCGGGCCAGTGGTGGACCGACGCGAGCGACCAGACGACGTCGGCCGAAGCGTCCGGGAGCGGCATGTCCTCCGCGCCCGCCTGCACCCAGTCGAGGGCACCGCGGGGCCGGCGGATCGCGGTCAGGAGCCGGGCGAGCCGGAGCATCGGCGCCGAGGGATCCACGCCGGTGACGCTCGCGCCGCCGGCCGCGGTCAGGCGCGCCGCGGTGCCCGGACCGCAGCCGATGTCGACGACGTGTTGATCCGCGGTGACCGCCGCGAGCTGAGCCACGAGACGAGCGTCGCGCCCGCGGCCGACGATCATCGTGAGTCCGGCGACGAAGCCGAAGATGCCCGTGAACTGCGGATAGTCGGCGTGATGGTTCGGGGGGAGATCACCCATGCCCACCAGTCTCCCGCAGTACGGCTGCCTACGCTGGCGCCGATGCACGTCGTTCTCGTCCAACCGGAGATCGCGCCGAACACCGGTGCCATCGTGCGCCTCTGCGCCAACACCGGCGCGACGCTGCATCTCGTCGAGCCGCTCGGCTTCCAGCTCGACGATCGACTCCTGCGCCGCGGCGGGCTCGACTACCACGAGTACGCCGAGATGACGGTCCACCCGAATCTCGACGCGGTCGCCGCCGCCCTCCCGGGCCGGTGGTTCGGCTTCTCCGCCCGTTCGACGCGGCGCTACACCGACGTCGACTATCGCGACGACGACGTGCTCGTGTTCGGCACCGAGCGAAGCGGGCTCTCCCCCGACGACAAGCAGCGGTTCGAGCAGGACCGGCTCCTCACGATCCCGATGCTCGCGGGCAACCGGAGCATGAACCTCGCGAACGCGGTGTCGGTCGTCGTCTACGAAGCATGGCGCCAGGCGGACTTCGCCGGAGCCGGGGCCGACCAGCCCGGGCTCACCGCGGAGACGACGGCCTCACCCCCGTTCGACTCCTGAGCCGGGCTCGATCGGCTGATCTAGCCTCTCGCCATGAGCGACGAGAACGATGGTCCCCTCGCCGGCATCCGGGTCATCGACATCGGCGTGCTGGTCCAGGGCCCGCAGGCCGCGCAGATGCTCTTCGAGATGGGCGCCGACGTCGTCAAGGTCGAGCTGCCCGGCATCGGCGACCACGGTCGCTGGATCCCCGTCTCCGAGACGGACCCGCGTCCCCCGTTCTTCATCGGGAGCAATCGCGGCAAGCGCAGCATCACGGCGAACCTCCGCGACCCGGACGGACTCCAGGTCTTCCTCGACCTCGTCGCCCGCGCGGATGTGGTGATCTCGAACTTCAGCGCCGGCGCGATGGAGCGCGCCGGCATCGGCTACGAGGACCTCGCCGCGGTCAACCCGCGCATCGTCTACGCGGCCGGCACCGCCTACGGATTGGAGGGCGACGCGTCCCGCCGCAAGGGCGCCGACCTCGGCGCGCAGGCCGCGGGCGGACTCATGCGCGCCACCGAGGCCGGTGACACGCGGCCCGGCCCGGTCGGCATCACGATCGCGGACCACATCGCGTCCCAGAACATGGTCAACGGGGTGCTCGCCGCGCTCCTGGCCCGGGACCGCACCGGACGCGGGCAGAAGATCGAGACGTCCCTGCTCGGCGGCCAGATCTACGCTCAGGCGTCGGAGTACACCGCCGTCTTCCTGACGGGTGAGGACCTCGACGCGCCCACCCACGGCGGCCACCCCGTCATCCAGGGCCTCTACGGCGTCGTGCCGACGGCCGACGGGGCGATGGCCCTCGTCGGAATCGCGCCCCAGGTACGCGCCGAGTTCTTCGCGATCATCGGGCGACCCGAGCTGGCCGACGAAGACCGGTTCATGACGACGGCGATCCGTGACGGGACCCGCGACGACCTCTTCGCCGCGATCGGGGAGGCGATGCGGTCCCGCACGACCGCCGAGTGGGGGGCGGCGTTCACCAACCCGGACATCCGCTGGTCACCGGTGCAGCGACGACTCGCCGTCGCCGCCGACCCCGACCTCCACGCCAGCGGCTACTTCTACACCGAGGACCATCCGGAGTGGGGCGAGATCACGATGGTCGGCCATCCGATCCGCTTCAGCGACACCCCGGCCCGGCCCGGTGGGCTCGCCCCGGAGCTCGGCCAACACACCGAGGAGATCCTCCTGGAGCTCGGTCGCACCTGGGACGACATCACCGCCCTGCGCGATCAGGGCTCGATCTGAACCCGGGACCCCAGGCTCAGTTGTGGGCGGTCGCGGGGTCCGCCCGCTCGGGATCGAGCTCCCGCATGACGCCCTCCTGGGCGACCGACGCGAGGTGGACGCCACCGCGGTCGTAGATCGCGCCCCGGGCGAACCCGCGGGCACCGGCCGCGCTGGGGCTGTCCTGGATGAAGAGCAGCCAGTCGTCCATGCGCAGGGGGCGGTGGAACCAGAGGGCATGGTCGAGGCTGGCCAGCATGATGCCGGGTCCGCCGGGCCGCCGGTGCGGGCGGTACATGTTGTCCACGAACGCGATGTCGGACGCGTACGTGAGGAGCTGGGCGTGGATGTCCGGGTCGTCGGGTACGTCACCGTTCGCCCGGATCCACACCGGGTTCGGTTCGGTGCTCGGCTCGCCGGAGAACATGCTGTGGGGCAACGCCGAGCGGGTGTCGATCGCCCGCTCCCGCTTCATCCACTCGAGTCGCTCGGCCGGGATCTTGCCCTCGAGCTTCGCGGCCCGCTCGGCCCACGTCGGCAGCGTCTCGGGATCGGGCACGTCCGGCATCGGGTCCTGGTGCTCGTAGCCGTCCTCGTGAGTGTGGAACGAGATGGAGGTGTTGAAGATGGCGCGGCCGTCCTGGAGCGCGACCACCCGTCGTGTGGAGAACGACCGTCCGTCGCGGATGCGGTCGACCGTGTAGGTCACCGGGGTCTTCGGATCACCGCCCCGCAGGAAGTAGCCGTGCAGGCTGTGGGCCCGGTGTTCGTCCACGGTGCGCTGCGCGGCCGCGAGGGCCTGCGCCGCGACCTGGCCGCCGAAGAGCCGGAACCAGTCGCTCGGTTCGTTCTGCCCCCGGAAGATGTCGCGGTCGATCCGCTCGAGATCGAGGACGTCGAGAAGCTGATCGAGTGCACGGCCCATGGCGAGGCACGGTAGCGGCGGCGCACCGGCGCCCCACGATGGGCGGGCGCCCGCTCGGTCCCAGCCGGCCATCGCCCGGAAGTCCGACGTCGTGTTGTTGTGGGGGAAGGGATCGGTCGGCTCGTCCACGCCGAGACCCGCGCACAGTGGGCCCCAACCGTCCGTCGGTTGCCATTCGATGAGCCGATCGGCGGGAACCGAGTCGCGCACCCGCTCGTTGTGGGCCTCGTACGCCCGCATCGCCTCGTCCGGGTCGTCGAATCCATCGATCCCGAGGCGGGCGAGCAGACCGGCGATGAAGTCCGTGTAGAGCTCGCCCGGCGGAAGGTCACGGGTCGCCTGCCCGACCGTCCGGTCGATACTGCGCCACCACGTCTCCGGGTCGCTTCGCCGCGACAGCAGGACCCGGGCCTCGGGATGGCGTTCGCTCAGCTCCGGCCAGAAGGCCGACGCCGGCCAGTCGACCGCCGCGACGAAGCCGTCCAGGGTCACCCCGAGCTGCGAGTGATCGCCGCCGCTCGCCGAGATCCACGCCGGGCCGTGGGAGTCGAGCCGGGAGAAGACCTCGAGCATGTGGTAGCAGGGCCCGCCGAGCAGCTGTTCCAACGCGGCTTTGAGGCTGGTCGTTCCGGTGCGGGGAAGGCCGGCGCCGACGACCTGCAGTGACATGGCCGCAGACTACCGGTCGTCGACGGGACGGTCCTAGGGTCGCGCCATGCAGCAACTCTCCGGCAGGACTGCCGTCATCACCGGCGCGGCGAGCGGCATGGGACGTGCCTTCGCCAATCGCTTCGCCCAGGCCGGCATGAACGTCGTCATGTCCGACATCGAGGAGCCGAGGCTCGACGAGGCGGTCGCGGAAGTCGCCGCCCACGGCACTCGCGTGATCGGCCAGATCACCGACGTCGCCGACGGCGCGAGCGTCGACGAGCTCGCGGCGCGCGCCTTCACCGAGTTCGACACCGTGCACCTCGTCTGCAACAACGCGGGCGTCGCCGGCGGACCGTCACCCGACTTCATCAACGAGGCGAACTGGCGCTGGGTGCTGGACGTCAACCTCTGGGGGGTCATCCACGGCCATCGGGCCTTTCTGCCCCGCATGATCGAGCAGGGCATCGGTCATGTGGTGAACACCGCGTCGATGGCCGGCCATCTCCCCGGGCACTCGCCGTACACGGCCAGCAAGTGGGCCGTCGTCGGCATCTCGCAGGGGCTCTACCACCAGATGCAGCGGGAGGAGACCGGCGTCGGCATCTCCTGTCTGTGCCCCGGCTTCGTCCGCACGGAGATCGCCAACTCGGATCGCAACCGCCCCGAGTCGGCCGCGCCGCCGGCGCTCTACGAGCCGACGCCGGAGGAGGAGATGGCCACGCTGTTCGTGCAGGAGCTGGTGAAGGGCGGTCGGCCGCCGAGCGAGGTGGCGGACCTCGTCCACGACGCCGTCGTCGACGACCGTTTCTGGATCTTCACCGACCTCGAGATGGTGAAGATGCTCCAGGAGAAGCACGACAGCATCATGGAGAACCGAAACCCGGCCCCGGTCGGCCCGCTGGACTCCTAGATTCGGCGAATGCCCGACGGATCCGCCCTTCTCCTCTTCTCCGGCGCGGCACTCGCTCTGCTGCTCGTGCCCGGGCCGGCCGTGCTGTACATCGTCGCCCGGTCGGCGAGCCAGGGAGTGCGGGCCGGGCTCGTCTCG
The DNA here is from genome assembly GCA_033344915.1 of Acidimicrobiales bacterium. Lineage (NCBI taxonomy): Bacteria > Bacillati > Actinomycetota > Acidimicrobiia > Acidimicrobiales > Acidimicrobiales bacterium. The sequence continues at coordinate 3,726,818 of JAWPML010000001.1, read as the reverse complement.
GTCGCGGGCATCCATGTCGGGACGCTCGTCCACATCGCGGCCGCGGTCCTCGGACTCAGCGCGGTGATCGTCGCATCGGCGACCGCGTTCACCGCCGTGAAGGTGGCCGGCGCCGCCTATCTCGTCTATCTGGGCCTCACTGCGCTGCGGGGTGGAGGCTCGTCACTCGGATCGTCCCCCGATGCCCCGACGCGGTCGCATCGCACGATCTTCCGCGACGGCGTCGTGCTCAACATCCTGAACCCGAAGACCGCAGTGTTCTTCCTGGCGTTCGTCCCGCAGTTCGTCGACGTCGACGCGGGCAACCCCACGGCCCAGGTCGTCGTGCTCGGCGCACTCTTCGTTCTCATCGGGCTCGTGACCGACGGGCTCTACGCACTCGCGGCAGGGGGGATCGGCCGGCGACTGCGGCGCTCGTCGACCGCGGCTCGCCGCAGCGAGCGGACCGCCGGGGTGATCTACCTCGGACTCGGCGTCACGACGGCGCTCGCGGGCCGGTCGTCCTAGCCGATCCGGCTCAGGCCGAGTAGGCGAGCTCGAGTCCGGGCCGGGGCCAGTCGATGGCGACCAGCTGTCCGGTGCCCGACAAGGTGCAGTAGGCGGGCCCGTCCGTGCCGGCGAAACAGATGTTGGTGACCAGCAGGTCGGGCAGCGGTGTGTGCTCGACCACGCTGCCGTCGGGCGAGATCGCGGTGATCCCGCCCTCGCCGAGCGTGCCGACACACACCCACCCGTCGCCGTCCACGGCGAGCGAGTCGAACAGCACGGCCCCGGCCGCGCCGTGGAGCAGCTCGCCGCCTCCGGCGTTGATCGGATTGGTGGCGTTGACCTCGCCCGGTCCCTTGATCGCCCACGCGTACAGGCGCCCGGTGTGGGTCTCCGCGGCGTAGAGCACGGTGCCGTCGGGTGACAGTCCGATCCCGTTGGGCGCGTCCAACGGGTGGACCACCTCGACGCACGACGAGCCGTCCGCCTTGGCGTAGTGGAGGCCGGTCCGGTCACTCGTGCGCTCCAACCGCACGCCATGGTCCGTGAACCAGAACCCGCCGTGCTCGTCGAACACGAGATCGTTGGGCGCCCGCAGCGGACGACCGGAGCTCTCGGCGTAGAGCGTCTCGAAGGAACCCGTCGTCAGGTCGACCCGCTGGATCGAACCGCCCGTCCAGGTGTCGGGCACGTGTCCCGGGATGTTGATCCCCATCGAGTCGTCGAACGTGAAGCAACCACCGTTGTTCGTGATGTAGCACGCGCCGTCCGGGCCGATCGCGGCACCGTTCGGGCCGCCCCCGAGATCCGCGATCACCGTCACCTCACCGTCCGGTGTCACCCGGCTGAGCGTGCCCCGCTGGATCTCGACGAGCACGACACTTCCGTCGGCCATGGCGATGGGCCCCTCGGGGAACTGGAGGCCGTCGGCGATCGTGCGTATCTCGGTCATAGGCGCACCCTAGGAGACCCGCGCCCCTAGCGTGGAGGGGTGATTCTCGAAGAACTCGAAGCCGTGTTGCGCGACCGGCGCACCGCCGATCCCACCGAGTCCTACACCGCCTCACTCCTCGCCGATCCCGAGCTGATCCAGCGCAAGATCATGGAGGAGGCGTTCGAGGTGTGTCTCGAACTCGGTCGCCGCGACCTCGACCCCACCCTCACGGCCCAGGAAGCTGCGGACCTCGTCTACCACCTGCTCGTGGGTCTGGTCGGGGCCGACGTGGCGCTGGCCGACGTGCTGGCCGTGCTGGAAAGCCGCCGGTCGTGACCGCCCGCGTCGCCGTGCCGTCGAAGGGTCGCCTCCGCGACCGCGTCTTCGATCTTCTGCGCCACGCGGGATACAACCTGCGCCAGCTCGGCACCGAGAACGCCGCCCTGCTGGTGGAGGACATCGAGTTCATCGAAATGCGGCCCCGCGACGCCGCCGCCTGGCTGCGGGCCGGCAGGCTCGACGCCGCGTTCATCTCCACCGACACCGCGTTGGAGAACGAGATCGAGGACTGGCCCGCGATCGACCTCGGCTTCTCCCGCTCGGACCTCGTCCTCGCCTGTCGCACCGATGCGCCGTACGCCAGTGCGGCCGATCTCGCCGGCAAGACCGTCGCCACCCACCTGCCGAACTGGACCCGGCGCTGGTTCGACGACCAGGGCATCGAGATCGACGTGGTCGCGATGGGTGGTTCGCTCGAGGGAATCTGTGCCCGTGGCCTCGCCGACGCCATCGTCGACCTCCGCGAGACGGGCAACAGTCTGCGGCGCAACTCGCTGCACGTGATCGCGGAGGGACCGGCCTGTCAGGCCGTGTTCGTGCATCCGCCGGGCACGACGCCCGCCGAGGTCGAGGGTCTGCTGTTGCGCATGGACGCGGCCCGCACCGCCACAACGCGCCAGTATCTGATGATGCACATCCCGCCGGATCGGGTCGGCGAGCTCGAACGGGTCTTCCCGGGCCTCGCCGCGCCGACGTTGCTGCCGCTCGCCGGGCGCGACGACCTCGTCGCCGTTCACCTCGTCGTGAAGCGCGAACGGCTCTGGGCGAACCTCGCCGACCTGCGAGAGCTCGGGGCCACCGGCATCGTGGCCCTTCCCACGGACGCGATCCTGGAGTAACACGTCGGGATGGCCAAATACGCCGACCTGCCGACCGTCGAAGTCTCGATCGAGGTGCACGCCTCGCCGGCCGAGCTCTGGCCGATCATCAGCGACCCGAACACGCCGGCGGCGTTCTCGTCGGAGTTGGTCGGCGCGGTCTGGATGGATCCGTTCACCGGTCCCGAACCGGGCGCCATGTTCGAGGGCACGAACCGCCACCCCGCCATCGGCGAATGGAAGGTCGAGAACCATGTCGCCGTGTGCGAACCGGAGCGCGAGTTCGGGTGGGACCCGGGCGGGCCCGACGCGCCGTGGACCCGGTGGCGGCTGCGCACCGAGCCGAACGGTGATTCCACGAGATTGACGTTCTGGGCACAGATGGGCCTCGGCCCGTCCGGGCTGACCCCGGCGATCGAGGCGATGCCGGACCGTGAAGAGGACATCGTCGCCAACCGCCTCGGCGAATGGGAGGCGAACATGACCGCCACCATCGAGGGCATCAAGGCCCTCGTGGAAGGCAGCTGACACATGTCGGATCTCGAGTTCATCACCGTCGATCGCGACGGATCGGTCATCACCATCACGCTCGCCAACGCGGCGAAGCGCAACGTTCTGGCGCTCCCGACGATGCGGGAGATCACCGCCGCACTCGAGGCAGCCGGTGCGTCCGACGCGCTCGCGGTCGTGATCGCCGCGGAGGGCCCCGTCTTCTCCGCCGGTCACAACTTCGGCGACATGCTCGGCTCGTCGGAAGACGAGGCCCGGGAGCTGTTCGACGTCTGCACGAACATGATGACGCTCGTCCAGCGCCTCCCCCAGGTCGTCGTGGCGAAGGTCCACGCGCTCGCCACCGCGGCCGGCTGCCAACTCGTGGCGAGCTGTGATCTGGCGGTGGCGGCCGAGTCTGCGAGCTTCCAGGCTCCCGGCGGCAAGGGGGGCCTGTTCTGCCACACGCCGATGGTCGCGATCGCGCGCGCCGTGGGCCGCAAGAAGGGGCTCGAGATGGCGTTGACGGGCGACCCCATCGATGCCCGGACGGCGTGCGACTGGGGGCTCGTCAACCGGGTCGTGCCCGACGACGAGCTCGACGCGGCGACCGCCGACCTCGTGGCCCGCGCCACCCGGGGCAGCGCGGCATCCAAGGCGGCGGGCAAGGAGGCGTACTACGCCCAGGTCGACATGGACCAGGGGGAGGCGTACGACTTCGCGTCTGGCGTGATGGCCGCCGGCGCCGTCAGCCCGGACGGCCAGGAGGGCATCGCCAGCTTCGTCGAGAAGCGTCGTCCCGACTTCGCCCCACCGGTGGGGAACCCCGGACCGGACTGACCGGCGACGCCCCGGTCAACCCTCCAGGGCGGCGGCGAGCCGCTCCAACGTTGCCGTCATGGTCTCGCGGTTGCGGGCATCACGGTCCTCGATGCCCGAGATCCCCGCGCTCCCCGCTCGCAGCTCTTCGGGGATGAGGTTCTGGCTCTGCTCGGTGACGCGGCACCCGGCGTCGGTCGGCTCGATCACATAGCCCCAACTCGAGAAGTGGAAGCCGTTGAGGTCACAGTCGAAGAAGAATCGCTCGTTCTCGACCAACTCGACGATCGTCGCGTTGGTGCTCCACTCGGCGTCGCCCGCCTTGTTGTGACCGGTGAACGTCGCGCCGACGGCGGGCGCGTCGAATCCTTCGTTCCACTCGGCGGCGATCGTCTCGATGGACCATTCGCCCATACGGGTGATGTCGGTCAGGGCGGCGAACACGTCGGCCGGAGACGCGGCGATGTCGCGGGACACTTCGATGTCGGGAGTCATGGCGCGCACCCTAGACGCCCGATCGCCGGATCCGAAGTTCTATCGGCTGATACGATTCCGACATGGCCGTCGACGGATCCGCCCGGAAGCGGGGCTCCTACAAATCCTCGGAGCAGGTCCGCCGGCGCCTCCTCGAAGCCGCGATCATCGAGTTCGCGGATCACGGGTTCGAAGGGGCGAGCACCCGGGCGATCGCCAAACGCGCCGGCGCGCACCAGCCCCAGATCAACTATCACTTCGAGTCCAAGGACGCCCTGTGGCGAGCCGCCATGGACATGCTCCTGGAGGAGGTCGACGCGTTCATCACCCGTCCGGACGACGCCACCGACATCCGGTCCGCGATGGAGACCCTGATCCGGGGCTTGGTGCACTTCGCGGCCGCCCGCCCGGAGATGCACCGCATCATGATCAAGGAGGCGTCCAGCCCCGGCGAGCGGCTCACCTGGTTGGTCGACACCCACGTGCGGCCCCGCTACGACGCGTTCCGCGCCGGCTGGGACGCGCTCGTCGAGTCCGGTCACGCAGGCCCGGTCCCCCCGGAGCTCGCCTATCACCTGATCGTCGGCGCGGCCTCGTTGCTCCACGCCAACGCGCCGGAGGCGGAAGCGCTGATCGGGGTGCAGGCGAGCGACCCGGCGACCGTCGAGGCGCACGCCGACGCGATGGTGGGTCTGTTCATCCGCTGAGCAGCTCGCGCAGCAGCGTGACCAGTCGATCTCGTTCGGCCGGTCCGTGGGGCGCCTGCTCCACCAACGCGGCAGCGATGTCGTCGACCACGCCGCAGGCGTTGCGCACCAACTCCTCCCCCGCCGGCGTCAACGACGCGAGCGCGAGCCGCGCGTCGCGCTCGCCCCGCTGGGTCTCCACGAAGCCGAGCTTCTCGAGTGGTCGCAATGCCCGCGTGACGCCGGACGGCGACAGCGCGGTGACATCGGCGAGATCCACGCGGCTGGCCCGACCGCCAGGAGTGAGGGCGATCGCCCGCAGCAGTCGGTACTCCGCGAAGCTGATTCCGGCGATGTGGCTCAGGCCCCCCTCGAGGCGGGCGAGGAGGCGATCCCAGCTGTCCGCGATGGCGAGCACGAGAGCTTGATCGGGGGTCGTGTCGAGTTGCATGCAGGAGATGCTAGCCGCATTGCTTGCGATCTCACGGAGTATTCAGTGATTATTCACGGATCACACAGGCAAAGTGGGCCGAACGACCCAGCGTCGAGGGCCATAGGTCATGCGCACCCACTTCGCGCCGGCGGCTCAGATCGGGCGACCACGCGCCGAAGGCCCGATGATGGGATCGGACCATGCTCCTGACCCGCGGCCGCTGAGCCGACGGTCCATGCTGAAGACGGGCGCCGCCGCGTCCGCCGGAATCTGGGCTGCGCCGTCGATCCTGTCCCTCGACCGCGCCGCCGCCGCGGTCGGCAGCTGTGGCACCGCGCCCCGTCAGGTCGACTTCTCCCGGTTCAGCGGCAACCTGCCGACCAACTTCCTGTCCGACGACGGGTCCGTGTCGATCACGTTCACCCAGTACGACCCCTTCAACGTGCAGTCGTCGGCCTGGGACGGGGTCATCTACGCCGGGCTGATGAACGGGCTCGACAATCCGGTCGTCAACGGCATGTCCGGCGCAACCGGCGGCGACTTCGTCCGGTTCCGGTTCGACTTCTCCGTCCCGGTCTGCCCGAGCTTCTACATCGTCGACGTGGACCGAACCCAGGGCACGTCCAACGACTTCGAGGACACGGTCACCGTCTTCGGACGCAACGGCGGCGTGCGCATCGACCCCGCGTCCTTCGGACTCGGTGGGGCCCAGACCCAGCTCAACAGTCGCACCGTACGTGGCACCTCGCCGAGCGGCTCGGCGACCGGCAACGTTCTCGTCACGTTCGACGAACCGATCACCCGGTTGGTCATCCGCCACCGCGACGATTCATCGCTCAGTGGCTTCCAGTGGATCGGCATCCACGACTTCCACTGGTGCTGATCGACGTCAGTCCGGCCCGCCACCGGTCATGGCGGACAGCACGTCGACCGACGAACCCGACTCCCGGAGCTGCTGTTGGGCCCGGTCGAGCCAGGCCGCCGTGGGCGCGGCGTCCATCATGCCGGTGATCCCGATGACGAATCCGAGGACGTAGATGCCGGCGTTGCCGGACACGATCACGCCGACGAACGCCATGAGGGCGACCGACTCGGCCAGCGCGATGCGCAGGAAGACCCCGCGAGCCGCAGCTCGTCGAACCTCCGCATCGGTGTTTCCGGCAACCGTTGGCAGGAACCGCGGTGCCACCACCTGGGTGGCCACGCCCACGACGATCACGACGGCTGCGACGATCCGGCCGTCGATCCCGCCGCCGTCGAGCGCTGACCGCAGGACGAACACGACGACACCGACGAGCACGAGCGCGGTGGTGAACGTCACCCAGAGTTGGCGCAGCAGGAGCAGCGAGTTCTTCGAGCGGCGAACGAGCCCGGAGCCGACCAGGGGGACGAGGCCGAGGATCCCGCCGACGATCGCCGGTCGCCAGCCCGGGTCGCGAGCGTCGGTCACTGCAGAGTGATTCCGGCCGCCGTCATCTCCTCGAGCGCGGCCTCCGTGGTCTCCGGGGCCACGCCGGCACAGTGGTCGAGCAGCACCGCCGTCTCGAATCCGGCCTCGACGGCATCGAGCGCCGTCGCCCGCACGCAGTGGTCGGTGGCGAGCCCGACCACGTCGACCGCATCGATGTCGCGGGCCCGCAGCCAGTCACCGAGTGACACCGACTCGTCGCCGGACGCGCCACCGTCGAAGCCCGTGTAGCTCGCCGTGCGCCGTCCCTTCAGGAACACTTCGTCGACCGCGATCGCCAGATCGGGATGGAAGGCCGCGCCGTCCGTCTCCGCGACACAGTGGACCGGCCAGGTGTCGACGAAGTTCGGGCCGACGTCCTCGGCGGCGAAGTGGGCGCCCGGATCGACGTGCCAGTCCTTCGTGGCGACCACGGCGTCGTAGCGGCCGCGGCCGCGGTCGGTGCCGACGAACTCCGTGATGGACCGGGCGACGTCGCCCCCGCCCTCGACGGCCAGGGAGCCGCCCTCGCAGAAATCGTTCTGCACGTCCACGACGATCAGCGCTCGACTCATGCGGGCGTACCTTCCTCTCGGGTCACAGCGGCGGACAACGGCTCCTCGACCCCCTGCCACACCGTCGGGATCGCCGGCGTCGTAGAGGGCCAGGGCGTGCGGTCCTCGGGGCGCAGGTGACCGCGTCGCTCGAAGCACCGGGCCCGCGCCTCGCGCGGGTCGGTCAGGTCCGCGACCACTTCGCCGTCGCGCACGAGCGGCACCTGGGGCGACATCGAGTCGTCGGGCAACTCGACGGGGAGCACCGACAGCACCTCGCTGCTGTAGCGCCCGTCGAAGTCGATCGTGCGGTGCACGTCCTTGCGTCCGCCCAGCGTGCGCTTGCCCGGTGACAGCTTGCCGACCGCGCGCAACGGCGACGCCGGATCGTCGTCGTCCGCGATCGAGACGAGCTTGTACACCATCTGGGCGGTCGGGTGACCGGAGCCGGTCACGAGACTCGTGCCGACCAGGTAGGCGTCGATCGGCGCCGATGCGGATTCGAGCTCGGCGACCTTGAACTCGTCGAGGTCACTCGACACAACGATGCGACAGTCGGTGGCGCCGAGCTCGTCGAGCAGGGCGCGCGCGGCCCGCGAATCCGCGAGAAGCTCGCCGGAGTCGATCCGCACGCCGCCGATGTCCGGGCCGACGGTGGCGACGGCGCGGCGGATGCCCTCCATCACGTCGAAGGTGTCGACCAGGTAGGTGCTGGCCACGCCGAGCGCGTCACGCTGGGCGGCGAAGGCGGCCTCTTCGGTGGGATGGGCGAGGACGAACGCGTGCGCCGTGGTGCCGCCGGTGGGGATCCCGTGACGGCGACCGGCCTCGAGGTTCGACGTGGTGTCGAACCCGCCGACGTGCGACGCCCGCGCCGCGGCGACGGCGGACTCCGGGTCCGTGCGTCGCGAGCCACCCTCGATCAGCAACCGTCCGCCGGCCGCGTCGGCCATCCGGGCGGCGGCGGAGGCGACCGCGCAGTCGTGGTTGAGCACCGACAGCATCACTGTCTCGAGTACGACACACTCGGCGAACGTGCCCGCAACCGTCAGCACCGGGCTGTAGGGGAAGAAGAGTTCGCCCTCGGCGTAGCCGACGATGTCACCGCGGAATCGGTAGGCCCGGAGCCAGTCGGTCATCGGCCCCTCGTCCACGACCCCGGCCGTCACGAGATGGGCGATCGTGTCGTCGTCGAACCGGAACCGGCCGACGGCGTCGAGCAGACGATCGATGCCACCGACGACGCCGTAGGCGCGGCCGGCCGGCAGACGTCGAGCGAACACCTCGAACACGGACCGCCGCTCCGCGACGCCGCTGCGCAGCGCCGAGGCGACCATCGTCAGCTCGTAGTGGTCGGTGAGCAGCGCGCTCGTGGGCCGGTCCATGCAGGGATCACGCTAGCGGGACGGGCCCGCCGGTCACGAGGCGGTCGCCGGGCGTCAACCGGTCTTCGCGAAGAGCCAGTCGAGCGCCAGGTCGGCGAACTCGGGCCGGAACAACGGGATGTGGCCGCCGCCCCCAATCGTCCAGAGTTCGACCGATGTGCCGGGCGCACATCCCTCCTCGTGGAACTGGACGGTCGTCTCCGCGTCCGGCACCGCATTCATGAGGTCGAGATCCGCCCGGGTGCCGGTCACAGCCAGGTCGCAACCGAGGAACTCACCGTGGCGGGCGAACATGTCCGGTGCACTGGGGAAGAAGACGTTGCCGTCGTACTCGATGGTCGTGTCCGCGTCGCCGTGGATCTGCAAGACGCTCACCGGGTCCGTCCGGGGCGCACAGTCGGCGGCGTCGAGGAAGCTCGACCCGGCCAGCGACGCGATGGCGGTGACGATCTCCGAGCGCTCACACGCCATCGTGTAGCTCATGAACCCGCCGTTCGAGTGACCCACGAGATAGACGCGCTCGTCGTCGACGTTGAACGTCGCCTTCGCCTCGTCGATCAGCTCGGTGAGGTAGCCGACATCGTCCACGCCACCGCCGCAGCAGGACGCCCCCGAGGCCCAGAAACGGTCGCCGTTGGCGTTCACGGTGCCGTCGGGATGCACGAGGATGAAGTCGCGCTCATCCACCTGCTGGGTGATGCCGAGATAGAAGGACTGGATCGCGCCGAAGGCCCCGAAACCGTGGAGCACGACCACCAGCGGATACTCCCGCGTGGGGTCGTAGTCGGTCGGCACGACGAACTCCGAGGGACGTTCGCTGTGGAGCGTCTCGGGGAGCGGGCACAACGACAGCGGGCAGAAGTCGCCGTCGACGACCACGTTCTCGATCGGCGGCGCGGTACGGCACGGCTGACCCCGCAGCGAGTCGCACGCGGGCAGCGGGGTCGGCGGCACGAGACCCTTGACCACCGGGAACGCGACGGAGGACTGATGGCCCTCACCCGTGCCGATGACATGGGTCGCCTCCGCGCCCGGACCGTCGAGCTCGAACTCCCAGCGGGCGGTGTCGCCACCCGGCGTGTTGACCGTGAGCCGGATCGACGAGCCGGCCCGGAACGCGTGGGCGAACGCCGGGATCTGGATGCGTCCGTAGGACCACACCCCCGGGGTGAGCGGGACGATGTTCTCCTCGCGGCCGTACTGGATCGGATGGAGTTCGGTCGAGCTGGGATCCTCGCGGCGGTACTGCCACTCGAGCAGCCCGGTCTGCACGCGGACCTCCTGCCCGTCGGGGCGGATCTCCGTGAGCAGTACTTCGAGCTCCGCGTTGTCACTGTCGGACCAGATCCAGAGATCGACCGAGGCCGTGCCCGCCATCACGAGGTCCTGCTCGAGCGGCGCGGTCTGGAACCGGGCGTTCTCGCCGGTCTCCTGCGGTGTCCACTCGACCACCGGGTTCTTCCAGATGTCGCCACCCACCCACCAACGGGTCTGGCTGACGGCCGGGTTCGGATGGATCGCGACCCCCGTGCCGGGGGCATCGGCACCCTTGTCGACGAGCGCGCCCTCGGCGAGGAAGTCGAGTCGGTACGCCTCGGTGCCGGTCGGCGGCCACTGCGTCGTCTCGTGCTCCCACGCGGCGATCGGGAGGTACGGGTCACCACCGGCACCGTTCTCCATGAGGATCCGGATCTCCGGCTCGCCCTCCCAGATCGCCTTCGCCTCGGCATGAGTCGCCACGCCGGCGAAGCGGTTCTCGGGCAACGGGATGCCACTCCCGAAAACGCCCGCGGTGTACACCGGGACCACGAGGCTCAGCGCCGGATCGTTGGCCGGCACCTCCTTCGAGATGTAGATGTCGAGGAACGCGGCCCACTCGGCCAGGATCTGCGGGCTGAACCCGTCGGCGTGCAGGCCGTTGTAGATGATCTGCTTGATCGACTCGGCCGAGTCGAAGTTGCCCAGCAGGTCGCCGAAGCTCGGCCCGGTCTGCTCGTCCTGGAACGCGGAGGCCATCAGCACCGCAGCCTCGATGTCAGGGGCCAAGCGACGGATGTCCAGCGGCCCTGCGACTTCGTCGGTGTAGTAGGGGTTGGCCCGCGCTTTGGCGGTGGCGTCGACGTTCTGCAGGCGGAGCTGCTGGTTGTCGTCGCACTCCGTGTCGCCCTCGTCGATGGCCCGCCGCACCCAACCGGTGCCGTAGGGCTCGGCGTTGCGGAGCACCTGGTCGGCCCACGACGTGGCGAAGCCGGTGTTGAGCATCCCGCCGGGCGAGAGGATGCCCGTGCCGGTGTCGCCGTAGACGCTCAGCGGGGTGATGGCGGCGAGGCTGGGCGGGTTGGACTGGGCGACGAACAACTGCGAGATGCCCGGGTACGACAGGCCCACCATGCCGACCTCGTTGTCCTTGACCCACGGCTGGGCGGCGACCGCCTCGATCACGTCGTAGCCGTCGAGGACCTGCATCGTCTCGAAGAAGTCGTAGGCGCCGCCCGAACACCCGGTGCCCCGCACGTTGACACCGACCGTGGCGTAGCCGAACAGCCCGGCGAGCTGGGACCCCGGCTGGGCCGGGGCCTTGCACAGGGTCGGGAAGGTGCCGCACAACGCGGACGCGTCGAGCCCACCGATCCCGGAGTACGGGTCGGACGGGTTGTAGCCGGAGTACTCGATGACGGTCGGGTACGGACCGTCCTCCACCGGCCCCGGAAGCACGACATAGGCCGACAGCGTCGTGCCGTCGCGGGTCTCGATGTAGGTGAAGCCCTCGTCGATCGACTGACCGTCGTAGAACGCCTGATCGGGCGTCGATCCGGCCGTCGCGCCGACCTCCACACTCCAGGCGACCGTGCCCCCCGTGGCTACGAGGTAGATGCCGGGCGTGAGCTCACGGAACATGGCGCTGCCCTGATCGTCGATCACCGAGGATCCGGCGAGCTCGATGCCGGCGATCGTGCCACCGTCGATCACCCAGCGCGCGAGCGCGACCGGGTCACCCGCCGTCGCGTCGGTGATGAAGATCTGCTCGAGACCGCCCCGTACGTCGAAGTTCGGTGCCTGAAGCCAGGGATCCGGGGCTCCGGCCGCCGCATCGTCGTTCTCCACGACCGGTAGGGCCGCGAGCATCGCCGCGACAAGGAACACCCCGAGAAACCACCGTCCACGCATCCCGATACCACTATCAGTGACCACCGTCGCCCGTCGAGACGAAACGCGGTGTCCGACCCGGCTCGTAGGCTCGCCCGATGACCGGACCGAGCCCGTTTCAGATCATGCACTCGATGTCCGCCGACCGCTCGGGTGTCGCCGACGCCTCGATCAACCGGGAGACCCGGCGCCGGGTCTACGGCTTCGCGCAGCCCTATCGCCGCCACATCGTGCTCTTCGTCGGCACGATCGTCGTGGCCACGTTCCTGGGCCTGCTCCCGCCCCTGCTGATCCGCAAGGTCTTCGACGTCGCGATCGTCGACGACAACGGGTCCTACCTCAACACCTTGTTCATCATCATGGTGATCGCCGCGGTCGGCGAGGCGGCGCTGTCCCTCGTCGAGCGCTGGCTCTCGTCGCGCATCGGTGAAGGGCTGATCTTCGATCTCCGGGTGCGTCTCTTCGACCATGTGCAACGGATGCCGCTCGCGTTCTTCACCCGCACCCAGACGGGAACGCTGATCAGCCGGCTCAACAACGACGTGATCGGGGCGCAACGGGCCTTCACCGGCACGCTGGGCACGGTCGTCGGCAACGTCATCACACTCGGCGGCACGCTCATCGCGATGCTGATCCTCGAGTGGCGGCTCACCCTCATCGCCATCGTGATCCTGCCGGTGTTCGTCCTCCCGGCGCGCCGGGTCGGCTCGAACCTCCAGGAGATCACCCGCGAAGGCATGAACGTCAATGCCTCGATGAACAACACGATGACCGAACGGTTCAACGTCGCCGGCGCCCTCCTCGTGAAGCTCTTCGGTCGCCACGACGCCGAGGCGGACGACTTCGCCGAGCGGGCCGGGCGGGTCCGCGACATCGGCGTGCGCAGCGCCATGTACAGCCGCGTGTTCGTGGTCGCGCTCACCCTCGTCGGCGCGATCGGCACCGCGATCGTCTACTGGCTGGGCGGCCACCTGGTGATCGACCGGGACATCACGGCGGGCACCCTCGTCGCCCTCGGCCTCTACACCGTGCGGATCTACATGCCGCTCACGAGCCTCTCGAACGCGCGGGTCGACATCATGACGGCGTTCGTCTCCTTCGAGCGCGTGTTCGAGGTGCTCGACGCACCGAACGCGGTCACCGACGCGCCCGATGCCGAACCGCTGGAGAACCCCCGCGGCGCGGTCCGCTTCGACGGCGTCACGTTCCGCTACCCCGATCCGGCAGAGGGCACGCCGGAGTCGCTCGGCGGCAACGAGTCCACCGCCTCGGTCGACGACGTGCTGCGCAACATCGACCTCACCATCGAGCCCGGCCAGATGGTCGCCATCGTCGGACCGTCCGGTGCGGGCAAGACCACCCTCACCTCGCTCGTCCCCCGCCTCTACGACGTCACCGAGGGCGCGATCCTCGTCGACGGTCGTGACGTCCGCTCGGTCACCCAGGACTCGTTGCGACGCGCCATCGGCGTGGTCAGCCAGGACCCGCACCTCTTCCACGACACGGTGCTGGCCAACCTCCGCTACGCCCGCCCCGGCGCGACGGACGACGAGATCCGCGCCGCGTGCACGGCCGCCCGGATCCACGAGGTGATCGACGCGCTCCCGGAGGGCTACGACACCATCGTCGGCGAGCGTGGGTACCGCCTGTCGGGCGGCGAGAAGCAGCGGCTCGCCATCGCCCGCATGCTGCTCAAGGACCCGGCCGTGGTCGTGCTCGACGAAGCGACAAGCCATCTCGACACCGAGAACGAATCACACGTGCAGGAGGCGCTCGCCCATGCGTTGCAGGGGCGGACGTCCCTCGTGATCGCCCATCGGCTCTCGACCATCACCGATGCGGACGTGATCGTCGTGCTCGACGACGGGCGCATCGTCGAGAAGGGCACCCACGACGAACTCCGCCACGGCGGCGGACTCTACGAGGAGCTCTACGAGACGCTGGTCCGGGCCGAGCGGGGCTGACCCGCTCAGCCCCGGACCTCGACCGGCTCGTCGAATGACGACGGGCCGATCACCGACACCCTGGAGGGGAATTGCGACATGCCGGTGATCGTCCCGTCGGCGACCGCGGCCGCACAGTCGGTGGTGACACCGACGACGACCGATCCGTCCACGAGGCGGCAGAACACGAGGTCGCCATCGCGGGCCGAGCCGAACGTGGCGACGACGGACACGGCGGCGAGCAGCACGACGAACGCCATCGCCGACAACTCGTAGCGGAGGCGGCGGGCCCAACTCATACGCACGGCTCCGTGCCGTAGTCCTCGTGGCCCCGACCGGGCTGACAGGCCCACTGCTGGTCGACCGACAGCAGATCGCGGCCGGCCTCGTCGAACGCGAACGTGTAGCGCACCGTGCCGACCGAGTCGTCCCGCAGATCCGTGATCTCGATGGTGCCGGCGGTGAGGTCCTCGCGGTAGGTCTCGCCCTGCCGGATGCTCTCGCTCACCCGCAGCGCCTCGCGCAGCCGGACGAAGCGCCGGTCCAGATCGTCGCCGGCCGTCCATGCGTTGAACGCCGCCACGGTGTCGGGGCGCACCGAGCCGTCGTCGGCGAACTCGATCGCCGCCGGCGCACGCCACACCGGCGACGAACCCCGGCAGCCGTTGCCCGGACGCCAGGCGTCGATGCTGCGGGGGTCGCCGACCTGTGACCGGTGGACGAGCTCGGGATCGGCCCGCGAGCCGACGTCGATCGTCCATTCCACCGAGCCGTCGCCCGGGTGGCGGAACGTGCCGCCGATCAGTTCGGCCGGGCCGAGCGCCGAGGCCGCGACACAGGAGAACCATCGGCCGACGAACTCGGTGTCCTCCGGGAGGATCTGGCGGGGAAGGTTCTGCGTGCAGCAGTCGGCATCGGCGGCAGGCACGAACCCACGATTCTCGTTGACCGCGTACGGCCGGGCGGAGGTGGACTCGTAGGTGGTCGAACCGAGGAACAGCTCGAGCCGCCCGTCGTCCTCGATGTCGTCGAGGAACCAGATCTCCGCCGTCGCCGCGGCCGGCCCGATCGCCCGCACCAGGCCGTCGCCCCAGCAGACGAGATCGTCACGGGGCGAGACGATGTCGTCACGTCCGTCGCCGTCGAGGTCGCCGACCACTGCGACGTTCAGCTCGACGATCGGGCAGGCCGGCGCCACGTCCGCGGGACGGGGTTCACAGCGATCCCGTCCGGGGAGGCCGTCGCTCGCCGGACCCGAGCTGCGCTCCGTCGCCCCCGCGACGAGCGCCGCTCCGACGATGTTGAACTCCGTGAGCTCCCACGAGATCGTGTCGCCCTGGTCCTCCCAGGTGCCGATCGCGAGCCGCTCCAGACCGGAGTCGGCGAACGCTTGGCAACCCCACCAGTCGTGGACGGGGCCGCCGGCCTGGGGCCCGAAGGGGAGCACGGTGTCGATCCGCACGACCTCGCCGCCGTCCATCGCCAGCACCTGCCAGATCGTCTCGGCGTCATCGAGCGGACCGACGATCTCGTCCGTGCCGTTGCCGTCGAGATCGTGCACGCCCGCCAGCCGGCGGAACCCGAGGTCGTAGACGACCGGGCGCGATCCCGCCGCGGTGCACACCTCCACCTCGGTGATGGTGTCGCCCAGGAAACGGGGGTGGACGGCGTCGAGCAGCCGGTCGTCATCGAAGGTGCCGAGCAGGTGGGCGGGCCGTTGACAGGCATCGGCGGACAGCGACGTCGGCGCGAGCCGGGCGACCTGGAGCTCGATGGTCTCGCCGGCCGGCACGGTCATGCCTTCGGGAAGGCTCATGGCCACGACCCGACCGAGCCGGTCGTCGCCGGGAGCCACGAAGAGCACGTCGAAGGTCGGGTCGAGGCCGAGTTCGGACAGCTCGGCGGCCGCCTCGTCCGCCGGGAGGTCGACGACGTCGGGCAGGACCACCTCGTCGAGCACGGTGGACGGCGTGTCGAGATCGACATCGGGACCCGCCGCGAACACGTCATCGGCGGGTGGGGACGAGCCGCCGAACGTCGCGAACAGACCGGCGCCGAGGGCGACGATCGCGAGCAGCCCGGCGGCCACCGCGGCCGGCCAACGCCGGGCGATGAACGGGAGGACGACCGCGCCCTGCCGTTCGGGATCGGGCCGCTCGAGCTCGTCGACGGTGAAGGGGTCGACCTGCTCGGCTCGGGCCTCGGCGAGCCGGCGCAGCTGTTCGGTCGGGTCGATCATGCGTTGGCCCCCAGCGAGGCACGAATGCTGTCGAGGCCACGAGCGACATGCGTGCTGACCGTGGACGGGGTGATGCCCATCGCGTCCGCGGCGTCGACCTGTGACCAACCACAGGCGGTGACGAGCCAGACGGCGGTCCTCTGGCTCGCCGGAAGCGAGGCGAGCGCGGGAACGAGCTCGGGCTCGACGTCCGGGATCGCGTTGTCGCCGTTCCACGGCAGGAACCCCTGCTTGCGGCGGCGGGTCTTCGACTGCGCCACGCGGTAGAGGTACCCGACCGGCCGCTCGACGTCGTCCATCTCGTCCCAGTGCTCCCACGCGTAGGCGAAGGCCTCGGCGAGCCCGTCATGGACCTGATCACGGGGCATGCACCCACTCAGTGCGCGTCGCAACACCGGCTCGACCTCCCTCACGAACTCGTCGAAATCGCCTGACATCTGCCTCTCAACCTTGCAGACCGGCGACCCGGTGGAACGCGCTACACGTGATGCAGGATTCTCGGATCTCGTCAGCCTGGCCGCCCCACCGTCACATTGGGACCACTTTTCGCGCAGGAAGTAGGGTTCGGCCCGTGAACGCAGCCGGGCCGGTCATCGAGGGAG
This sequence comes from Acidimicrobiales bacterium, assembly GCA_033344915.1. NCBI lineage: Bacteria > Bacillati > Actinomycetota > Acidimicrobiia > Acidimicrobiales > Acidimicrobiales bacterium. The sequence continues at coordinate 3,710,023 of JAWPML010000001.1, read as the reverse complement.
AACCCGTCGATCTGACCTTCCTGTTCACGGACATCGAGGGCAGCACGGGCCTGTGGGAACGGCATCCGGCCGAGATGGTGGCCGTCATCGGCCGCCACGACGCCATCCTCGAGACGGCGATCGCCGATCACAAGGGCGTGCTCATCGGCAAGACCGGCGACGGCGTCGTCGGCGGGTTCGCCTCGGCCCACGACGCGCTGGCCGCCGCCGTCGAGTCGCAACGGGCGCTGCTCACCGAGCCCTGGGGTTCCATCGCGGAGCTACCCGTGCGCATGGGCATCCATTCGGGCCCCGTGTTCAAGCGGGGCGACGAGTACCACGGTCGCGGCGTCAACCTCGCGTCCCGGTTGCACGCGGCCGGCCATGGCGGTCAGATCCTCGTGTCCGATGTGGCCGCCGGGCTCCTCGCCGGTCAGGTGCCGGCGCCGCTCGCCCTGACCGATCTCGGCATGCATCGCCTGCGGGACTTCGCCGAGCCGATCCGCATCCACCAGGTCGGCGGTCCCGGGCTCCCCGCCGAGTTTCCCCGCCTGCGCTCGAAGGAGATGGGTCCCGCCCCCCTGCCCGCGCCGCCCTCCCGGCCGATCGGCCGCGACGACGAGATCGTGCAGCTCGGTCGCCTCATCGGTGAGCACCCCATGGTCACGGTGATCGGCTCGCCGGGTGTGGGGAAGTCCCGCCTCGCCATCGACGTCGCGAATCTCCGGCGCGACGGCTACGCGAACGGCGCTCGCCTGTGCCGGCTCGCCGGCGTCGGCGCCGACGACATCAGCGTCGCCATCGCGGCCGCGCTCGACGTCGAACCCCGCGCCGATGTCGACATCGTGACCGCCATCGTGGAGGCGACGAACAATCTCGAGGTGCTGCTCGTCGTCGACAACTGCGAACAGGACGCCGGCGTGGTCGCCCCGCTCCTCGACGAGGTCGTCGCCCGGTGCCGACGCATCACGATCCTGGCCACCCGGAACTCCCCGGTCGGCACCGCCGGCGAGACGGTCTTCCGCCTCGAACCGCTCGGGACGGGCCCGGACTCCCACGCCGACCAGCTCTTCCACCACTTCGCGGTCGCCGCCGGGGCGAGCGAGGAGACCCTTCGCGACCCGGCCATCACGGAGCTCTGCGAGAAGTTGGACGGCCTGCCGATGGCGATCGAGTTGGCCGCCGCCGCGTCCGTCACCCAGACGCCGAGCGAGGTCCTGGGGTCGATGCGCGCCGTCGATGCCGGTGACCTTCCCGTGGTCTCACTCGACGAGACGGTGTCGTGGAGCATCGACGCGCTCCCCGCGGACCATCGGCGCATGCTCTTCGCCGCGTCCGTGTTCGTGGGCGGGTTCACCGCCGACGCGATCGCCGAGCTGACCGGCGCCGACGGCCGGGCCACGGTGCAGCCGATCCTCGTGCGGCTCTGCGACCAGTCGTTGATCCGCACCGAGCACACGGCCAACACCACGCGCTTCCAGATCCTGGAGCCGATCCGTCTCCACCTGCGGTCCCGGCTCGATGGGGACCAGGCCGATCAGCTGCTCGACGCCCATGCCGCGCTGATGACACGACTCGCCCTCACGGGCGGCAAGGCGAAGCGGGGCAAGGAGGAGAAGCTCTGGGCCCGCCGGCTCGATGCCGACCTCGACAACCTGCGCGCCGCGTTCTCCCGAGCGGAGGCCAACGGCGACCACGACGCGACCCTCGCGATCGCCGAGGCCCTGTGGGACTTCGGGTTCATGGGTCTCAACTACGAGGTCTTCGACTGGGCCGAGGCCGCGTCGCGGATGGCGCCACCGGACCACCCCCTCCTCGCGTCCGTGGCCGGCATCGTGTCCCTCGGTGCGTGGGCGCGTGACGACGGCGCGAAAGGCGCCGAATTCGCGGAAATGGCCCTCGCCGCGGAGACCCGCTCGGGCGTCGGCCACACCCTCCCGGTCCGCCTCGCGATCCTGAACTCCGCGGTCTACGCCGAGACCCGCCATCCGATCGATCGCGTGTTCGACGAACTCGTCGAGGCGTCGAAGGCCACCGGCGAGCCCTACTGGGTCGCGAACACGATGGTGCTCTCGTCGCTCGCGCAGAGCATGGCCGGGGTCACCGACGAGGCCCGCAGCAGTGCGGCCGGCGCGCTCAAGCTGGCCCGCAAGGCCGACAACGCCTCGTCGATCGCCTGGTCGCTCTTCGCGCTCGGCACGGCGGCGGAGCAGCTCGACCACGAGTACGCGGCGTCCTGTCTGACCGAGGCGATCACCGTCGCGCGGGCCGTCGACAACCGCTGGGTGATGGCGATGTCGCAGTCGAGTCTCGCCTCGACCCGTCGACGCGCGGGTGACACCGCCGATGCCGCGACCCAGCTGTGCGAACTGCTCGACCTGTGGATGCGGGTCGGACACAAGTCCCACGCCTGGCACGCGATCCGACTCGGCGCCCTCGTCCTCGGTGAAGCCGGCGACACGGATGCGATGCTCCTGCTCGACCGGGCCGCCGCCGCGGCCGATTTCGTGATGCCGCTGCTGAACGACGAGCGCCACGAACTCGCCGATCGCATCGCCGCCGCCCTCGATGCCGCCGGCCCGGAGGAGGCCGAACGGCTCGAGCTCCGCGCCCTGCTGATGGATCTCCCCGACGCCGTGGCCTTCGCCGCCCGCCGGCTCGAGACCCTCGTCTGAACGGGCCCGCGTCCGAGCCGGTCAGGCGGGGAAGAGCGACTCGACCTCGGCGTCGGTCAGCTCACCGAGCGGTCGGCGCACACCGTTGATGGTCACCGAGATCTGCCGGGCCTCGCTCGTGTCGGCGAAGTCGCGGAGCTTGGCGATCACGTTCTTCATCGCCGCCGCGGTGGTGCCGGCGAACGACGCGACCGTGTCGGTGAACGCGCTCTCGTAGCCGTCGTCGGGCATGTCGGCGAAGGTGAGCTCGCCGAGGTCGAAACCGGCGAGCGCGTCTTCGAGCGACGATCCGTCCGCCGCCGACAGGTTGATGGTGATCTCCGGTGCGGCCATCAGGCGCTCCTCTCCTTGCGGAATCGGCGGGCCGGCCGCCGCCTGGTCGACATCGCCTCCGGCAACGGGCGCTGGCGATAGGGCGGCTCGTCCTTGTAGACGACCGCGTAGTACTGGAGGAAGGCGTCGCCGAAGCTCTCCAGCGAGCGGCGCATCATCCAGCGGTACATCCCGTTCATCCGCATCCGCTTGCTGACCTCGGCACTGCCTTCGATCATGCGCTCGAGGAATCCCCGCGGTGGCACCCCGACCACGTCGCAGACCTCGTCACCGAGACCGACCCGCATGAACGCACGGGGCAGCTTCTCCATCGGACCGATGAACCAGCCGTCGAACATCGCGAGCAGCTCCGCGGTCAGCTTCTGCCCCGGGATGCTCGGCTTGCGATGACGGTGGTTGATCACGCCGAGCACGTAGCGGCCCTCTTCGAATGTGAGGTCGCGGCTCGGGTCGATCCGGCTCGTGAGGTGCTCCTCGGGCACGCCCATGAGCACGCCGATGACGTTCCATGCATGCATGAACGCGTCGGCGTTCTCGGGGTCGAAGCCGATGCCGACCCGGTCCATCACGTCGATCGTGATCGCGTTGAACGTGAGCGCCGTGCCGAGCACGTCCTCCTGGTTGATCGGACGGCCCCACGACGTGTTCCAGGCGCGGTCGGCCGGGTGCTCGGGATCGTGGCGGATCCGCTGACTGCCGTTCTCGATCATGTGTCGAACGGAGGCGTGGAGCAGCCGCACCCCCGAGATCGAGCGCCAGCCGTCACTGTCGGGATCGAGGAAGTCCGTCGTCATGACGTCCTCGAGATAGCGGGCGGTCTCCCAGATGCGCCGCTCCACATTGTTGGTGAGACCGGACACGAGGCCGAGCACCTGGGCGCCGTCGGCCGCGCTGTAGCTCGCCGGCAGGGAGCCGAAGGCCAGCGAGCTCTGGATCGCCGGTCGCCAGTTGTCGTAGAACTCGCGCGCCTTCTTCAGCTTCTCCGGGTCCGTCCAGGACGGCGGCTCCGGCGGGCGGGCGAGGTATTCACGCAGGGACTCGTAGTCGTTGGCCCGAGGGAGCGCCTTCATCACGTGGGTGAAGTGGCGATCCTCGCGCGGCGTCCCCTCTTCGAGGAAGAACCGGTAGACGACCTCGTCGACCGCCGGGTCGCACTCCTGGCGCATGTCCGTGAGGGAGCGCTCCAGCTCGCGCACCTGTTCCTCGGACCACGGGGCGCCGGCATCCACCGGGAAGTACTCGTTCGCCTCGTACCCGCCGTCGCCGTCGCGCAACGCGTTGGCCCGGTCGATCTCGGCGGCCTCGGCCATGATCGTCTCGTACTGGCCATCGGTGTACGGCATGATCCCGACGAGCCCCTGGCGCTGACGCGACCGGAAGAGCGACGAGATGAACCGCATCCGGTCGTTGAAGTCGTTCCAGCGACGGGCGCCCTCGGCATCGTCGTCGCGATCGGCGTCGTCGAGCTGCTCGACGAGGGCGACCAGCTCCGGATCGGTGAGCTCCGCGAGCGGGCCCTCGTAGAGCGCGCTCATGCCCTTCTTCGGGGGAAGGTCGCGACCGACGCGCACCACCTCGTCGTCCATGTGCACGACGAACACGTACTCCGTGATCATCCGGATCATGCCCCGCTCCATGGGCCCGCGGACGAAGGGGACGAACCGCAGCGGGGACCATTTGATGAAGCGGCGGGGGTTGTCGCCGAGCGACAGGTCGAGCCATCCCTGGAGCTGGCTCTGCTCGTGGTACCCCATGAGCAGGTTGCCGTGCAGGATCAGCTCGGCCTTGCGCTTGTCGTCATCGGTGTGCATCGCCTCGAGGTACTTCTCGCACCCCTCGATGAGCCCCTCGCGGTGCTCCACCGGCCACAGCTTCCCGGGCGGCTTCGGGAGATCACGGACCCGCTGGGTGAACCCGGTCCACGCCTCCTTCTCCTGCTCGGAGGACATCGCGGCCAGGTCGGCGAAGGTGTCCATGAAGTCGGCCCACACCATCGCGATCTCGAAGAACACGCCACGGTTGCCCGCGGCGATGCTCCGGTTGACCACCCGCTGCTTGCCGTAGGACCCGCCGAGGATCTTCGCCGTGGTCTTCTGGCGATAGTTGCGGAACGGGATCTTGGCCGTCAGCTTCGTGAGGCCCAGGCTGTCGTTCGTGTCGCGGATCGTCTCGCCCACGGTGAACGACGGCCACACCGCGAGGCAGCACCAGTTGGCGTCCTCGTCGCCGAGCAACTCGGCCATCCGGTTGGACAGATCGACGTAGCAGATCGTCACCAGATAGTTCCGCAAGGCATCCGACATCGGTTCCCACACGATGTTGTTGATCCGCTCGGTCGTGATCTCGCGACTGCTGAGTTGCGTCATGGCTTGCTCCCTCTCATGGGGATGTCACGAGCCCGCCCGCTCGATGTCCTCGGTCAGTTGGTGCCACGAGCGGTGCTCGCGCATCAGGCTCTGTTCGACGGCCTCGACGAGGCCGTCCGTCGACATTCCCGACGCCCACACGCGGCGGTAGCGCTCGAGGTCGGCGACGGTGCGTTCGTAGTGGGCGGCGAGTCGTTCGTGGCCGAGCGACGCGCTGGCCGCGCCGATGGCGGTGGCCGCACCGGCCACGACGGCGCTCGCGATCGCCGCCTGGGGCACGTCCACCGCGGCGCCTTCGTTGAACTCGGCGAGCAGGCCGATGCCGCCGAGCAGCGGGATCGCCACCGTCAGGCCGGTCTGGACCCCGTCGAGACGATCGGCCCATGTGCGCAACCCCTCGGCCTTGTCGCGCATCCAGTCGATCTGGCCACTGAGGCGGAGGCGGCCGTACAGCGCGGCCCGGTCCTCCCCGAGCTCGGTGCCGGGCGCGACGTTCACGGGGCGGGCGACATCGGTCGTGCCTCCGGCCGAGACGACGTCGATGCGAGCGGTCAGCGACAGGCGCCGCTCACCCGACGGCGCGTCGACGTCCGCGGCCGCGAGCTCGCGGAAGTAGAGGGACCGCAGCTCCTCGGCGATGCGGCGCTGCTCGGTCCACCGTCGGAACACGCGCTCGCGCCGGGCGTTGATCGCCGCGGCGGACACCGCACCGGCGAGGATCACCGCGATCTGGGCGCCGATCCGGAATCCGTGGTTGGGCACGACCTGGAGCACCGAGGCCAGGGCGGCGACCGCGGTGCCGATGAGGGCGAGCCGCCGGCTGCGGTCCAGCTTCGACTGGGCGGCGACCGCCTTCGCGTCGGCGTCCTCGTAGGCCGGCGCCACGACCGCTTCGAGATCGTCGATCAGGGCGGCCAGATCCGGATGATCGGTGCGGATCGCCGCCACGTGGTCCGCCGAGCCGAGGGGAGAGCTGCTCATCCGTCGATGCCGCTCGGGGTCGGCGGCTCCTCGGCCATGCGTTTGCGGATCGCCTCGATGGTCATGCCCTCGTTGGCCTCGTAGGTGCCGCTGCCGTCGATCTTCTGCATCTCCGACAGGCCCTTGTGGTGCACACCGACGAGCTGCCACTCGAGGTCGAACACCGGGCTGCCGGAGCTGCCCTTCTCGGTCGGGGCCGTGTAGTGCAGACGCACGAAATCGGTGTCCACATAGTCGTTGCCCCGGATCGAGAACTTCAGCTCGGCACCGCCGGGATGGCCGATGACGTAGACGTAGGCGCCGGGAAGGGCGAGCGGCACCCTCGGCGCGACGGCGAGGGGCTTCATTGTCGCCAACGCCGGATCGTCGGAGAGCATCACGCACACGTCGAGCTCCTCCTTCACGGAGAACCAGACCGCACGGAGACCGCCGACCGTGATCGGCTCGCCGTCCGGACCGAGCTCGAACTCCAGCGTGACCTGCGAGACGTGCTTGCCGGGGCCGTCGACGCCCGGCTTCGCGACGACGTGTTCGTTGGTGACGAGCGCCAACCGGCCCGCGAGATCCGGGTGGAGCTCGGCGCCGTCGATCACGAACGCGGTGCCGATCCCGCCCCCGCCGTAGCTGACCTTCGCGACGGACCGGGCCCGGTCTGCGCCGGCGGCATAGATCTTCAGGGGTACCGGATGTTCGTCGCCGAAGATCTTCTCGTACTCACCGGTCGAGGCCGGGAGCACGATCGACACACCCTCACCCGGATCGATCTCGCCCGAGCCGAGCTTCGCGAGCGTCCCCTCGGCCATGCGGAGCATCGCCGGGTCGTCCGCGGCCAGGCCGTAGAGATCACGGAGCTGGCGCTGGAGACTGCCCGAGACCTGGGGCGAGAAGCCGTCGTGCGCCATGAGCGTGTCGATCGCGTCGGACGCGTCACCGTCGGCGGCTCCCGCACCCGCAATCAACTCGACTTCGGTGGCCCAGCTCCAGACGTCGCGTTCCTCCTGGCCGCGGGCGAGGGTCAGCAGTTCGTCGGCGCTGGGCGGGCTGTCGGCCGGACGCTCGGCGTGGTGGCGGAGGGCGACGATGTTCACGCCGTGCCACAACGGGTCGAATCCCAGGTCGTAGCCGCTCTGGTAGGCGGCGAACGAGGCGTCGAGGGCGTCGGTGCTCCCGGTCTCGAGGTAGGCGTCCTTCTTCACCCGGCCGATGAGCCCGAGCAGTTCGCTGCGTTCCTCGAGCTCGATCGACTCGTCGAGCACGAGGTCGGCCGCGACCCGAGCGGCCGCGTGCTTGGCCCCGCTCTCCATGAGGCCCTGGAGGAGCAGGCGTTGGATGCGCAGGGTCGACACCGGCGAGGCGCTCACGGCATCGGTGAGCCGCACCAACGTCGTCCAGTCCTTCGCCGCGTAGAACTCCTCGGCCAGGGCTTCGACATCGGCGATGTCGACAAGTGGGCCAACCGAGGTCGCGAGCATCGTGATGGTCTCGGCGAGGTCGTCCGCGCCGTCGGCGGCGGCCTGGCGCACCTCGCCCATCAGATGTTCGGCCAGCTTCGAGACCACGAACCCGCCCCCCACGAACGTCGTTGTGCTCCATGCTGACACATGCCAGCGGGGCACGAACTGTGGCGTATGCCACGTCGACCCGCAAGATGCGCCGCATCGAGGGCCGGAATGTGCGAATCAGTCGCGGGTCGACGGCCTACCCTGGTGGCGTGGCCCTCGAACCCCCGGCGGATCACCAGTCCGTCCTGATCCGTGTCACCGGCCCGGACCATCCCGGCGTGACCGCTGGATTGATGTCCGTGCTCGCCGACGCCGGCGCTCAGGTGCAGGACATCGAGCAGATCGTGATCCGGGGCCAGCTGACGCTCGGTGTCGCCGTCGCCGTCCCCGAGGGCCGGGACCTCCTGCGCGACGTCCTCCTGTTCGGCTGGGACCAGGGCATGGAGGTGGACTTCGACGTCGTCTCGTCCATCCCGACCCCCACGAGCCGGGGCCACGTCGTCACCCTTCTCGGCCCGGAGCTGACCCCCGGCGAGCTCGGGGCGGCCACCACCGCGATCGCCGACGCCGGGGCCAACATCCAACGCATCATCCGCCTGTCGCGCTACCCGGTCATGAGCTACGAGCTGCTGGTCCGCGACGGCGACGACACCAAGCTGCGCGCGAATCTGCTCCACACGGCCGCGGTCAACCCCGGCGTCGACATCGCGATCCAGCGCGAAGGACTCGGCCGGCGGGCCAAGCGTCTCGTGGTGCTCGATGTGGACTCCACGCTCATCCAGGACGAGGTGATCGAGCTGCTCGCGGCCGAGGCCGGGTGCCTCGATGAGGTGCGCAAGATCACCCAGGACGCGATGGAGGGCGGGATCGACTTCGAGTCGTCGCTGCGCATGCGGGTCCGCCTCCTCGGTGGGCTCGACGAGGGCGCGATCGATCGGGCGTGGGCGAACCTCCGCTTCACCCCGGGGGCCCGCACGTTCGTGCGCACGCTGCGCCGGCTCGGCTTCGAGATCGCGATCGTCAGTGGCGGGTTCACCGCGTTCACCGACCGGATCGCGGCGGACCTGGGCATTCCCCATGCGCACGCCAACGAGCTCGAGATCGTGGACGGCGCATTGACCGGCGAGCTCGTCGGCGAGATCGTCGACCGGCGCCGCAAGGCAACGATCCTGACCGAGATCGCCGCGGAGAAGCACGTCCCCCTCTCCCAGACGGTGGCGGTGGGCGACGGGGCCAACGACCTCGACATGCTGAACGTCGCCGGACTCGGCATCGCCTTCAACGCGAAGCCGATCGTCGAGGACGCGGCGGACACCTCGCTGAGCGTCCCCTACCTCGACGCGATCCTCTTCGTGCTCGGCATCCGCCGTGAGGACGTCGAAGCCGCGGACGAACTCGACGGGATCGACTGACACCCGGGCGGCCGCCTGATCGGGCTGTCAGCGCGGGGCACTACGGTTCGACGTCGTGGACGACCAGACCCTCACCGTCAGCGAGCTCGGCACGGTCGTGCGCGCCGCGCTCGAGCAGGCGATGCCCTACGGGGTCTGGGTCGAGGGTGAGATCAGCGGGATCACCCGGTCGCGCAACGGCCACGTCTACTTCGATCTGGTCGAGCCTTCCGACACGCCGGGCGCCGCACCGGTGGCCACCGTCCCCGTCGTGCTCTTCCGGGAGAACCGGGATCGGGTCAACCGGCTGCTGAAGCGGCACGGCGATCCGATCCGCATGAGCGACGGGGTCCAGATCCGTATCCAGGGGATGGTCGACTACTACCCGCCGCAGGGTCGGATCCAGCTGCGAATGTCGGCGATCGACCCGACCTACACGCTCGGCCGGCTCGCCGCCGAACGAGACGCCCTGATGGCCGCCCTCTCGGCGGACGGTCTGCTGCGGGCCAACGCCCGCTGCCCGATCCCGCCGGTGCCGTTGCGGATCGGCATCGTCACCTCGATCGGCAGCGCGGCCCACGCCGACATCACGACGGTGTTCGAACGCAGCGAACTGGCGTTCACCCTCGTGGAGGTCGACACGGCGGTGCAGGGGCTCGGCGCCGAACACGGGGTGGCCGCCGCGATCCGGGCCGCCGGCGAGGCAGGCGTCGACCTGATGATCGTGGCCCGGGGCGGCGGATCGAAGACCGACCTGGCCACGTTCGACCACGAGCTCGTGGCCCGGGCCATCGCCGCGTCGCCGGTCGCCGTCATCACGGGTGTGGGTCACGACATCGATCGCAGCGTCGCCGACGAGGTCGCCCACACCGCGACCACCACCCCCACGGCGGCCGCGCAGCTCGTCGTCGCTCGGGTGGCCGAGTGGCTCGGACGGCTCGGCGAGATCGAGCGGGCCGTCGTGGCGGGCGGACGGCGGGCAACGGAGCGGGCCGAGCACCGGGTGGTCCACGCCGAGCGGGGCGTGGTCGCGGCCAGCCGCGGTGCCCTGACGAACGCGGACCAACGCCTCGCCGCCCAGTCACATCGTCTCGAGCGATCGGCGCGACAGGCCGACACGCGAGCGCGCGTCCAGCTCGACCTCGCCGTGGCCCGGATCGACGTCGCCCGCCGTCACGCCCTGCGGCGAGCCGAGGACCGACTGGACCTCGTCACCGCGAAGGTCCGCGCCCTCGACCCGGCCATCGCCCTCGCCCGGGGTTGGTCGATCACCCGTGACGAGCAGGGCGCGGTGGTCCGGTCCGTGGCCGATCTCGCCCCGGGCTCGACCATCACCACCCGGGTCGCCGACGGCACGGCCACCAGTACGATCGTCGGCACCGACACCGATCCGTCCGCCGGCGAGCCCGCACCCACCGAGGAGACATCGTGAGCGACACCGCACCCAGCGATTCCGAGGTCGGCTACGCCGATGCGATGGCCGAACTCGAGTCGATCCTGGACGATCTCGAGGACGACGATCTCGACGTCGACGTCCTCGCCTCGCGCGTCGAGCGGGCATCCACGCTGATCACCCTGTGTCGCGACCGCATCGGTGCCGCCCGCGTGCAGGTCGAGAAGATCGTGGCGTCGCTCGACGCTCCGGCGAGCGACGACGACGAGGACGAGGGCGACGACGGAACCAACGACGGCACGCTCGACCTGGATCCCGAGTGACCGACGCGCCGGCGCAGCTCACCCGCGTCGCCACGCAGGTCGATCGCGCTCTCGCCGAGGTGTTCGCCCGGGAACGAGCCACCTGGCAGGAGCTCGACCCTGCGCTCGACACCCCCCTCGGGGACCTCGAGGACTTCGTTGCCGGCGGCGGCAAGCGCATCCGTCCCGCCTACTGCCACTGGGGTTGGGTCATCGCCGGCGGAGAGCCGGACGGCGAGGGCGCCGTGAGGGGCGGCTGCGCACTCGAGCTGCTCCACGCGTTCGCCCTCGTCCACGACGACGTGATGGACGGCTCGCCGACCCGGCGCGGCGCTCCCACGGTCTGGGCCCGGTTCATCCGCCGCCACGAAGCGGGCGATTGGAACGGTGAGGACCGCCGCTTCGGTGAGGCCGCCGCGATCCTGGTCGGCGACATCGCGATGGTGATGGCCGACCGCTGCATCGGCGACGCCCCGCCCGCGGTGCGCGCCGTCTGGGACGCCCTGCGCACCGAGCTCAACATGGGCCAGTATCTCGACGTACTCGGCACCGTCACCGGCGCGATCACCGCCGACGGCGCCCGCACGATCATGCGCAACAAGACCGCCGGCTACACGATCGTGCGGCCGCTCCAGCTCGGTGCCGCGCTGGCCGGCCGCCCCGATCTCGCCGACGATCTCGCGGCTCATGGCATGCCGCTCGGCATCGCCTTCCAGCTCCGCGACGACGTGCTCGGCGCCTTCGGAGACAGTGAGCGCACCGGCAAACCGGTCGGCGACGACCTCATCGAGGGCAAGCCCACCCTGCTCCTCGCGCTCGCCCGTGAGCGGGCCGACGCCACCCAGCTCGCCGTACTCGACAAGGTCGGCTCCACCACCCGCGCCGACGACATCGCGGCGATCCAGCAGGTGATGGTCGACACCGGCGCGGTCGCAGCGTCCGAGGCCGAGACCGAGCGCCTGCTCGCCGAGGCCGTCGCCGCGATCGACGCGCTACCCGACCACCACGACAGTCGCGACGCGCTGCGCGCGCTCGCCGACTATGTGGTCGAGCGCGACGTCTGACCGAACCCGGTCGTCACGGGACCGGTCCGCCGGTGTCCATCGAGATCGGGTCGCTGTCGTCCTCGGGCTTCGTCTGGTCGTACTGGCGCTCGAACACCTGGCCCGTCTCGCGGTCGATCTCGAGGCCGCTGAAGTCGTCCACGTTCCTCGCTTCGGGCAAGGAGAGCGTGCCCATGAGCTGACCGGCGAAAATGGAGACGATGCTCGCCGAATCGATGCCGCCGTCCTCGTCGTCGTCGAACAGGTCGCGCACCCGGATCACGAACGGTCGGAGTTCGTCGGGGACGTGCGAGCCATGGGGATCGTCCTCGAGGAAGTCGACCGGTCGGACGATGGTGCGACCTTCGTTCACACCGGCCCCTCCCGCCGTCGCGCGGGCCTCGACGTCGAGGACGTACGCCTTGGCGACCTCGGGGTCCGCCGCATCGGCCGGGTCGAACACGAGCCGGGTCCGCTCCCGGTGCAGCCGCGGCTCCACCTTCCTCCGCTTCCACCCGAAGAAGTAGAAGGTGACGCCGGCGACGACGACCGCACCGAGCAGGACGTACTCCCACGCGAAGCCGTCACCGGCGCTCTCGGTCGGGGGGTCGGCCTCGATGACGATCTCCGCCGGATCGTCCACCGCATCCTCCGGCTCGGCGGCGACCTCGGTGTCGTTGTCGTCGTCGTTGTCGTCCGACTCGGGCGACGCCGCCTGCTTGGTGGCCACCGTGGCGAAGGCAGCCTCGAAGTCCTCGACGGTGACCTCGATCGGGACGGACGCCAACTCGGTCGGCTGCCACCAGAACGTCGACGGGTCGTCGGGGTCGGTGCCGTTCGACACGATGGCGGTGAAATCGGATTGCGGATTCTCCGTGCCGAGGCCGGCGAAGAACTCGCCGTTCGTCGTCCACCTCGCCTCGACGTACGGGCTGGCGTAGCCGGTGGGTACACCGCTGTCGGTGGTCTGGATCTGGCCCGCCTCGAACAGCCCGTCCGCCGTGTCGACGAGACCGGTGCCGGTGGTGAAGCCCGTTCCCGGGAAGTTGAAGTTGGGGACCGGCTCGATCAGCGGCAACCCGGTACGCACCTCGTAGAAGCCGACCTCGGTCACCCCCTCGAGACTGTCGAGCGGTGCGCTCAGCTGGACGACGTTCCAACGGAAGGTGCCGCTGAACTCCCAGAAGTCGAAGCTCGGGGGCAGGATCACCTCGCCGTGGGGGAGGTCGGGACGATCGGGGGAACCGAAGGGGATCGGCTCGCCCGCGGGCACCGAAGGGTCGGCGCCGAGCAGGTCAGCCGGCGTGATCACACCGTCACCGTCGCGGTCCAGTTGGTCCAGCGGGAACACCGCGCTGCCCTCGCCGAGGATCGTGATGAGCGGCTCGGGAGGGTCACTTCCGTCGACGCTCTGCACGGGATCGGAATCGACATCCACGATCTCCACGACACCCAGGTCGAGCAGCACATCCATCACGCTCGGCTCATCCTGCGCGGCTGCGGGCGCGGCGAGGAGGGGCGAGAGCAGGAGGGCGATCGTCATCACGAGCAGGGAACGGCGCATGTGCACATGATCGCAGGTGCCCGTCAGCGATGCGTCAGCTGGGCCGCGGCGAACAGCCGCAGTCGGCCGTAGCCTGACGTGATGTCCGATCCCCGGCTCGAGGCCGAGCGACGCCGCACGTTCGCGATCATCTCGCACCCCGACGCGGGCAAGACGACCCTCACGGAGAAGTTCCTCCTCTACGGCGGCGCGCTCACGACCGGGGCGGGATCGGTCAAGGCGAAGGGCGATCGCCGTTCGGCCACGTCCGACTGGATGGAGCTCGAGCAGCAGCGCGGGATCTCGATCACGTCGACGGTGCTGCAGTTTCCCTACCGCGACCACGTCCTGAACCTGCTCGACACGCCCGGCCACCGCGACTTCTCCGAGGACACGTACCGGGTGCTCGCTGCGACCGACGCGGCGATCATGGTGCTCGACGGCTCGAAGGGCATCGAGGCGCAGACCCGCAAGCTCTTCGAGGTCTGCCGCGACCGCGAGATCCCGATCGTCACCTTCATCAACAAGTGGGACCGTCCCTCGCTCGATCCGCTCGAGCTCCTCGACGAGATCGAGGAACAGCTCGTGCTCGAGCCGGTGCCGATCTCGTGGCCCGTCGGCGACGGCGAGCGCTTCCGGGGCGTGATCGACCGTCACGAGAACGAGTTCGTCCGCTACACCCGCACGGCCCGCGGCGCGACCGAGGCACCCGAGGAGGTCGTCGACCGCGACCGGGCGGCCGAGGAGGAGGGCGATCTCTGGAAGGAAGCCGAGGAAGGCATCGAGCTGCTCGACACGATCGGGCGCGAGTTCGATCAGAAGCGGTTCGAGGCCGGCGAGCTGTCCCCCGTCTTCTTCGGGTCGGCGCTGACCAACTTCGGCGTGCGCCTCATCCTCGACGCGATGGTGGACCTCGTGCCGTCGCCGAGCCCGCAGAAGGACCGCGACGGCAACCCGCGTCCGCTCGAGTCGCCGTTCTCCGGCCTCGTCTTCAAGGTGCAGGCCAACACCGACAAGAACCATCGTGATCGCGTCGCTTTCATGCGCGTCTGCTCCGGGCGGTTCGAGCGGGGCATGGTCGTGACCCACGGGCCGACCGGCAAGCCGTTCGCCACGAAGTACGCCCAATCGGTCACCGGCCAGGACCGCGAGACCGTCGAGGAGGCGTGGCCCGGCGACGTGGTCGGCCTCGTCAACGCCAACGACTTCCGCGTCGGCGATGCCGTCTGGGTCGACGAGGAGGTGCTGTGGCCGGAGATGCCCGCGTTCGCGCCGGCCCACTTCCGCGTCGTGCGCACCATCGACACGTCGAAGGTGAAGCAGTTCCGCAGCGGGATCAACCAGCTCGACGAAGAGGGTGTGGTGCAGGTGCTCCGCGAGCCGGACGTCGGCGACCAGGCCCCGATCCTCGCCGCCGTCGGTCCGCTCCAGTTCGAGGTCGCCCAGCATCGGCTGGAGAACGAGTTCGGCGCACCGGTCGAGATGGTCCCGTGCTCGTGGACGGTCGCCCGCGTCACCGACGCCGAGTCCGCCGAGAAGCTCCGGGGGATGAGCGGCGTGACCGTCACCCACCGCTCCGACGGCGAGCTGCTCGCCCTGTTCGAGAGCCCCTACTGGCTCCAACGGCTCGAGGGCGATCAGCCCGAACTCCGGCTCGACAAGCTCATCGCCGAAGGCACATGAGCCTGCTGGTCGCGCTCGTGCTCGCAACCGAGGAGGTCGATCCGGTCGACCAGGCCAGCGGAGGTACCGTCCTCGCCGTCGGGTTCGTGATCGTGGGCATCATCGGCGTGATCATCGCGGCACGGCTCGCGAAGAAGCGGCGGGAAGAGCAGGAGTGGTGAGGCTCGCGCGGCTCTTGGTCGCCGTTCTGGCGTTGGCCACGACGCTGGTTCTCGCCTCGGCCGGCCCGGCGATGGCGTGCTCCTGTGCCGGACCGCTCACCGATGCGGAGGCGTTGGCGTCGGCCGACGCCGCGTTCATCGGCACGGTCGCCAGCGTGCACGCGCCCCGAGAGGGGATGTTCGTCGAGACCCATCCCGCGGTCGTCGTTCTCGATGTCGACGCCGTGTACAGCGGAGAGATCGGCGAGCAGGTCGGCGTCGTCACCAACGAGAGCAGCGCGGCGTGCGGCTTCGACTTCGAGCTCGCCACGGAGTACCTCGTCTTCGGACGCAGCGAGACCGGGTTCCACACCCTCGAGGACGGATGGTTCGACGTCGGCCTGTGTTCCGGCACTCGCGCCCTCGCCGCCGCGGAGGTCGACATCGACGCCGATCCGGCGCCGCCCCTGGCGACCGGCCCGGTGTCCGACGGTGCGATCCAGCGTCACCTCGGCAGCGTCCGCCCGTCGCTGTTCCCCGAGGCCTTCATCTTCGTGGGCGTGCTCGCCTTCGTCCTCGGCATGATCGCCTGGCTCAACCGCAAGACCCGCACGCCCACCCCCACCTGACCCCGCGCCCCCGCCCGCGGAATCTCAGAACCCCGGAATCTCTGGGCACGAAAGTGTCGTGCGGCCCAGGCGAACACCCACACCGAGGAATCTCTGGGCACGAAAGGGTCGATCTCCCGGGCCGGGCACGACACTTTCCTGACCAGAGATTGCTCGTGGGGGGGGGGGGAGAATTCCGGGACGCGGCGACACTTTCGTGACCAGAGATTCCCTTGAGCGGGGGGATCCGGGGGCAGGGGGGTGAAACGGGTCACAAAGGCTGGACTTGTGCCGATGAGCTGGACATAGACTTACGGCGTACGTACTTACGGTGTACGTCGCCGCCGGAGGATCCGATGCCAGACATCCCCCGCCCACCCGTCGAGGACTGGGCCACCGATTTCGACCACACCCATCCCGACTACGCGGCGAACGCGCCGGAGATCTGGGACGACCTCCGCGAGCGGTGCCCGGTCGCGCACACCGAGCGCTTCGGTGGGGCCTGGCTCCCGACCCGCCACGAGGACGTCGCCCGCATCGCGAAGGACACCGACCACTTCACGTCCCAGGGCGTGATCGTGACCGACTGGCGCCCGGAAGTGCCCCGTCCGATGGGCTACGCCCCGCCGATCACGAGCGACCCGCCGTTCCATGCGATCGCCCGGAAGTTCCTCCTCGAGTTCTTCTCGCCGAAGGCGATCGCCGCCTGGGAGGACACCGCCCGCCAGACCTGCCGTGACCTGATCGCGGAGATCAAGGCGAGCGGCATGGACGTCACCGACGCCGCGACCGACTACGCCCAGCACATCCCCGTCCGCGTGATCGCCGACATGCTCGGCCTTCCCCGCGAGGACGGCGACCGTTTCCGCGTCTTCATCCATCGCATCCTCGAGGAGCCGGGTCAGAATTCGGTCGAGTCGTGGGAGGACACCCTCGACTACTACCTCGACACCAAGGTCAAGGAGCGGCGCGAGAACCTGGGCGACGACCTCATCAGCTACCTCTGCACCGGCGACATCGAAGGCATGCCGCTCCAGGACGAGCACGTCCGCGGCACGATCGCCCTACTGATCATCGCCGGCATCGACACGACCTGGTCGGGGATCGGGTCCAGCATCTGGCACATGGCCCAGCACCCCGAGGACCGTCGCCGCTGGCTCGAGGACCCCTCGGTGCGACCGTTCGCAATCGAGGAGTTCCTCCGCTTCTACGCACCGGTCACGATGGCGCGGCTCGTCGCAGAGGACGTCGAGGTCGGCGGCTGCCCGATGAAGGAAGGCGACTGGACGCTGCTGTCGTTCCCGTCGGCCAACCGGGATCCCGAGGCGTTCGAGCAGGCCGACGAGTTCGTCATCGATCGCCAGCGCAACCGCCACAGCGCGTTCGGGCTCGGCATCCACCGCTGCGTGGGGTCGAACCTCGCCCGGTTGGAGATGAGCGTCGGCCTCGAGGAGTGGATGGACGCGTTCCCCGACTTCGAGCTGGCCGATCCCGCCGCCGTGACCTGGTCGACCGGCCAGGTCCGCGGTCCCCGCACGATGCCGGTCCGGGTGAAGGTGCCCGCGACCGCTGCCTCGTCCGGCGCGACGGAATAGAGTCGGCGACGATGAAGATCACGTACGACCGCGAGGCCTGCCAGGGCCACAACCGCTGCTACATGCTCGCCCCCGAGCTGTTCGACACCGACGACGAGGGCTACGCGATCCTCTTGGTCGACGGCACCGTGCCGGCCGAGCTCGAGGAGAAGGCCCGCCTCGCGGCGGACAACTGTCCCGAGTTCGCCATCGAGATCGTCGACGACTGACGTCAGTCGAGATCGACGATCAGACCGACACCCCACGAGCCGAGCACATCGGCGCCCACGACGTCGCGTAGCTCCACCACGACGTACTCGAGTGGTTCGGCCGTCGAGTCGTCGACCAGGGCGACCTCCACATGGGCGACCCGGTCCCCGGCCGGAATCGTGACGGTCCCCGACGCGGCCAGATAGTCCGCACCCGCGACGGCGGATCCGTCGACGAGGTCGTAGGTGACCTGCACCGCGAGCCCGCTGACGCGATCCAGCACGATCGGGATCCGCAGCGATCCGGACTCCTCGGTCGCGATCCCGACGAGCGCGGCCACGCCCGGCGGCGGATCGTCATCGGCGACGCGGACGATGCCGAGCCCGTAGAAGCCGCCGATGGCCGCGTTCACCGGATCCCGGAACACGACGACGCCGAGTTCGTCGCCCTCGTGGAGCTCGTCGCCGATGACCTCCACGTCGACGAACGCCTCCGTCTCGCCGGGCGCGAACGTCACGGCGCCCGAGGCGTCGGCCAGCTCGGCGACCTGCAGCTCGTGCGGGAGCACGACGCGCCAGTCGACCGTCACCGGTGACTGCGACGGGAACGACAGCCGGACCGGTATCCGCACCGGCGTGGTGCCGACGTCGCCCTCGGTCACGTCGACGAACCCCGGCACGACCTTCGGGAGCGGGCCCGGACAACCGATCGTGCCGGCAACGCAGAGGGCGACGATGTCCGCCGGCGTGTTCGCCGCGAAATCGCCGGGACTCGAGCCGCCGCTCGAGCGCGCCCCGATGCCCGTGCCCACGACGATGGTGCCGTCGACGATCGCGGCGCCGGACGAGATCCCGGACAACGTCCCGCCGTTCCCGATGACCTCGTCGTACAGCAGGGTGCCGTCGGCCGCATCGAAGAGCCGCAGGTGCGGGAAGATCACGCTGCCGACCACCACGACGCCACCCGCGGAACTCGTCGGCGCATAGCTCGCGTCACCGCTCGGGAACCCGGTGTCGTCGTGCTGCCAGACGACCGCGCCGGTGTCGAGATCGAGCGCGTGCACGGTCGGCCGCTGAACCTCCGAGATGCTCTCGCCGGGCGCGGTGGAGAAGAACACCCGACGCCGCGCTTCGTCCACCGCGGCGGTGGCGATGATGCCGCCGATGGCTCCACCGGGCACGACGTTGGTCTCCCAGTACGGCAGGCTGCGCGGGTCGGCGTCGTCCCACGACACGCCCGTGCGTTCGTTCACGCCGTCGCGATCGAGCACGTAGTAGGTGCCGTCCTTGCCGCCGACGCCGAGGACATCGGTCGGCGTGCCGTCGACATCGATCGAGAAGAGGTTCGGCACCGCGCCGAACGCGAGATCGTCGTTGTCGACCTCGCGCGGTCGCCAGCGCCACAATGCGGCACCGTCGATACCGAGGGCGACGATGGCCTCGTCGTGCGAAGGCATGATCGGCGTCGGCGCGGGCGTCGCGGGATCGAGATCCGTGTCGCAGTTGCTCGTCGCGAAGTAGAGCGCCTCACGATCCGGGTCGTACGCGGCCGAGGACCAGACGTTGCCGCAGCCGGTCGGCGACCGATCGAAGTCGCAGCCCGCGCGGGTGGCGAAGAACCCGGCCGGCAGACCGAGCTCCGACTCGGAGTGGTAGCTGTCGAACCGGCGGATGTCGTCGCCCGGATCGGGGCGACACGTCGTTCCGGTGTCGACGTCGAACCACCACACGAGCGAACCGTCGTCGAGGTCGACGGCGAAGAAGCCGCCCTTGCCGGTCGCCACGTCGTTGACGTCCATGCCGACGAACACCGTGCCGTGGGCGACGATCGGGGTGGACTCGACCTGGTTGCGTTCACCGCTGAACCCGCAGAGCCCCGGGGGCAAACCGGTGACCGCGTCGCGGCAGCCGGTACCCGCGGTGAAGCGCCAGATCTCCGCGCCCGTCTCGGCGTCGATGGCATAGAGGATCTCACCGGCCCCGACGAGCGCGACGTGGCGGCCCGCTCGCTCGGTGACGGTCACCGAACCCGCGGCGGGGAACGACGCGCCCGGCTGGTCCTCCCATGCGAAGCGCCAGATCTCGCGACCGTCCGCCCAGTCGAGCGCGTACACGAAGCCGTCCCAGCTCGACACGAAGACCGTGCGCCGCTCGCCTCCGGCGGCGAGCGACACGTCGGCGACCGAGGGTGATCCGGTGACGACGGCACCGGCCGGGAATCGCCACTTCTCGACGAGCCGGTCGACACTGTCGGGCGTCAGCCACGCCTCGTCCGGGTTCACGAACGTCCGTGCGGCACTCCCGGCATGGGTCGGCCAGGGTCCGACGATCGGTTCGGGCGTCTCCAGGTCGCCGGGGGCGATCCCCAGCCCGTCGGGAAACGCGAGCCCGTCGATCACGATCTCCGGGGGAAGCGGATCGCCGTTCGCATCGAAGCGGATGCGCCGGACCTTGCCGTCCGGTCCCGGTCCGACGTTCGGCAGCGTGCCCTGCAGGTCGAGATCGGCGTAGTAGAGGGTGCCGTCGGCACCGACCGCGAGCCCCTGGGGATGGCCGGTCGGAATCGACGGGACCGATTCGTCGGGGGCGAGCAGCAACCGCACCAGCGTGCCGTCCTGGTCGTACTCGGCGATCCGCCCGGTGAGGACGCTGGACGCGTAGAGGTTCCCGTTCGGCGCAAACGCCACGCCCGAGAACGTGAGCATGCCGTCACTCGGCGAGGCGAACTGTTCCCGATCCACCGCGTCGGCCGCCGGCGCGCCGGTCGGGTCCACTGCGCCACAACCACCCTCGGCGGTCGCCGATGTCGGGAATGGCGGGCTGAACCGTTCGATCGAGAGGCCGGAGGTCTGGGTGACGTAGACCCGACCGAGCTCGTCGATCGCGACCCCACCGGCCGTGCCGAGGTCCGTGGCCAGCTTGCAGAAGGTGGGCGCCGGCCCGTCGATGTCGAACCACTGGATGAGCTGACCGGTCCCCGAGCCGAAGCCCTGGAACCCGACCTCGCTGGTGAACAACGTGCCGTCCGGGGCGAACTCGCAGCCGTGCGGCTCTGCGCCGGTCTCGATGTAGGTCGCGGTCAACTTGGCGAGCTGGGTGCCGTCGGCGTCGAAGATGCCCCAGCCGGCAGGCGGCGTCGGCTGGCCCGTGTCCTCGCCGAGGACGAACCGGCCGGACCCGTCCGGGAAGAAGCAGATCTCGCCGTTCACGTCACGCCCGTCGACCGGATCGTCCGCCGCCCGCTCGACCAACACCTCGCGCTCCTGATCACCGGTGCCGATCGTGTCCGTGTCGATGCGGTGGAGGCGGTTGCCTTCGGTCGAGAACAACAACTCGCCCTCGGGGACGCTCCCGCCGGTCTCGCCCGCCACTGCCGCCACGGTGGGTGACGTGCCCCCGGAGGCCGCGGCCAGGCCCGTCGTCAGTGTCGCGATGGCGACCAGGCAGATGGCGACGCGTCGGAGGTTGGCCATCTGACCACGCTAGGTAGTCGCCGGGGAGAGGTCCAGATGACGACCTCCCGACCGGATCCGCCATGACCCGAGCCGGTCCCATACGATCCGGGCCGTGCGCATCCACAAGTTCACCACCACCGAGGCGTTCGTCGCGATCGACCTCGACGGAGCCGAGGCCTCATCCGGTCCGGTTCGCTGGGCCCGCAAGGTGCTCCAGGGCGGCGCCAAGGATCTCGCCCGCTCGCAGACCTACACCTACGCGGTGCTCGGCATGAAGCGGGGCGGCGCGTCGGCCGGCATCAGCGCCGAGGCGCCGGACCGGGACGCAGCGGTGGAGGCGTTCGTGGCGGAGGCCGCCGACCTCGTGGCCGACGGTACGTATCTCCCCGACGCGGCCAAGGGCGTGAGCGAGGCCGACCTGGCGCCGCTCCGTGCCGCGGACGAACGAGACACCGGCCGGCTCGGCGGCGATGCGCCGACGTTCATCGACCGCTGTGACGGTCTGAGCGCGGCGGTCTGTGCGCACCACGCCGCGGCCGGGCTCGCCGGCAAGGCCGTGGCCATCGAAGGGTTCGGCGCGACCGGCCCCGCCCTCGCGGAGGCGGTCGTCGAGCGGGGCGGCACCATCGCCGCCGTCGCGACCGCGACGGGAAGCGTGACGAACGACGCCGGCTTCGATCCGCACACCCTCGCCGACGCGTGGGCCGCCGACGGCGACGACATGGTGAACGCGCTCGGCGATCCCGGACATCCGATGGCGATCTTCGGATCGGGGGCCGACGTCTGGTTCGTCGGTTCGAAGATGGGCGTCGTCAACCACGAGGTCGCCGCCCAGATCGGGGAAGCCTCGGCCGTCGTCGCCTCCGGTCGCCTTCCCCTGACCGCCCGAGCGCTGGCCGTGCTGCGCCGCAACGACGTTGCCGCGCCGGCCGACTTCGTCTCGCTGGCCGGATCCACGCTGGCGTTGTGGGGCGACGCCAACCGCACCGAAGCCGAGATCCTGGCCGGCATCAACGAGGACATCGGCGACATGACCGCGGCGTTCAAGGCGCACGACGACGGGCCCTTCCTCGCCGCCTGCCTCGAAGCCGAGTCGTTCCTCTCCGGCTGGCAGGAGACGCTGCCGTTCGGTCGACCCCTCGCACCCTGAACATCGTTCGCAGTAGGGTCGCGCAGGTCGATCCTCGGGGGGACGAATGAAGAAGCTGCTGGCCCTGTTGATGGCGCTCTCACTGCTCGCGGCAGCGTGCGGGGACGACGGTGGATCCGACGCGTCGGGTGGCGACGACGGCGCGACCGTCGAAGGCGATGGCGATGGCGACGATGCCGGCGGCGGTGACGATGGCGGCACCGATGACGGCGATACGGGCGATGACGATGGCGGCACGGACGACGGCGATGACGGCGAGCCGGTCGACCTGACGGCCTCGTTCCGCGGCGTCACCGAGGAGACGATCACGATCGGTGTCGCGGCGATCGACGCAGAGGCCCTGCTCGACTTCGGGTTCGACTTCGGCAACGTTCCTCTCGAGCCGCTGCTCCAGTCCTGGGCGGACACGCTCAACGAGAACGGCGGCATCCACGGCCGCAACGTGCAGTTCGTCCACGACGTCTTCCTGCCGATCGGCGATGCCGAACAGGCCGAATCCTGTCTGATCATGATGGAGGACGAAGAGGTGTTCGTGGTGATGGGTCAGATGCTGGGTGACAACCCGCTGTGCATCACCGAGACCTACGGCCACCCCTACGTCGGCCACTTCGGCGAGACCCCCGGACGCCAGGAACGCTCCGAGGGACGGTTCTTCGCCACCGAGATCTCGCAGCTCCCGCAGCGCATCGGCGGCGTGACCCGGATGATCGAGGACGGTGACTTCGAGGGCAAGTCCGTGGCCGTGACGTGGCAAGCGTCTGAGGATCAGGTCTACGCGGACGGCGTCCTACCGATCCTGGCCGACGCAGGCGTGGACGTCGTGGCCGAGATCGAGGTCGGCGACACGACCGAGGACACGGTGGCGAACGCGAACGCGTGGGACCGCGTGATCGAACGCATCAAGTCCGACGGAGCCGACGTCATCCTCCATCTGTCCGGCATCGTCGGGCCGCTCGATGCGGTCGGGCGCGCCGCCGGCACGGACATCGAGATCGCTCTCACCAACGGGCAGGCGGCCGACGGCACAACGGTCGTCAGCCGGAGTACGGCACCCGACGACGTCCGGGAGAACAGCTTCGCCGTCACCACCTACAAGCCGGGGGCCGAGGTCGCCCTCGCCGACGAAGGCGTGCAGCAGTGTCTCGGCGAGTACGAGGCGTGGGGCGGCGACATGGACGAGCTGGAGATGGACAACGACGACTTCGTGAACGGCATCGTCAACTGGTGCCGCGTCTTCCGGCTCACGACCGCAATCCTCGAAGCCGCCGGCCCCGAGCTGAACCCGGAGTCCTTCATCGCCGGCGGTGAGAGCCTCGGCGACATCGTGCTCCCGGCGATGCCGAACGGCTCGATCCGACCCGACAAGCACTCCGCCGGCTCCGAGCTGATCCGCTACGTCTACGACACCGAGCTCGGCCACTACGTCACCACCGGCGACCCCTTCCTCGGCGCCTTCGGCTGACCCGCTTCAACTGGGGTCTGACCCCCGCTTCACCTTTCGCGTGACTCAGTCGACGAGGGCGTGCCAGCGCTTGCCCCGATCAACCGCTTGCATCGCCCACGTCTACCATGGCGCGCCGTGACGCTCCCCACTCTCGACGGCCACCACGCGCTCGAATCCGACGCCGTCACCTCGCTACGGGCACGCGGCCACTGCGTCGTGCGCGGGCTCGCGTCCGCCGACGAATGCGCGGCATACCTGCCCGAGATCCAGGTCGGGGTCGACCGCTGGCATCCCGAGCCGACGCCGCTCGACGAACGGGACACTTACGGCAAGGCGTTTCTCCAGGCGATGGCGCTCCGCTCGCTCCACGAGCCGACGAGAGGGTTCGTGGATTCGCCGCGGTTCGCCCGGGCCGCAGCCGAGCTGATGGGCGTCGACGGCGTGCGGCTCTATCACGACCAGGCGTTGTTCAAGGAGCCTGGCGGCGGCCGCACGCCGTGGCATCAGGACCAGAACTACTGGCCGCTCGACACGGATGACGTAGTGACGATGTGGATGCCGCTCGCCGATCTCGATCCCGCGGTCGGGTCCATGACGTTCATCGACGGGAGTCATCTCGATGGCGACGTCGGCGCCGGGGAGATCTCCGACGCGTCCGACGACGCGATCCAGCGCTCGATCGACGCCGGCGAGCGCTCCACGACGACCCACGGCGTGCTCCGGGCCGGCGACGCGACGTTCCACAAGGGGTGGACGATCCACTCGGCGGGGCCGAACCCGACCGACCGCATGCGCCCGGTGATGACGATCATCTGGTTCGCCGACGGCGCCCGGGTGACCGAACCGAACTCACCGGAGCAGCGCTTCGACCTGCACGCCTGGCTCGGCGACGCCGAACCGGGCACCCTCGCCCGCAGCGACGCCAACCCCCTCCTCTGGCCCGCCTGAGTTGAGACCCCGGGGTCAGAGTCCCGTCCCACCTCTCAACCGCAGTCGATCTCGACCCGGCGGTTGATCGATCGGGACGCTTCGTCGTTGTCCGGTGAGATGAGCGGTTCGGTCTCGCCGAAGCCCATCGCCGAGATGCGGCCGGGATCGATGCCGCGGGCCACGAGGTCGTCGACCACGGACTGCGCCCGGCGATCGGAGAGGTCGAAGTTGTAGGCGTCGCTGCCCTCGGTCGAGGTGTGGCCCTCGACCACGATGGACGCCGCGTCGTCGGCCACCAGACCCTCGTAGAGCTGGGCGAGGACCGGGTCGGAGTCGGCCCGCAGGGTCGCCGAGTTCACGTCGAAGTTGATGCCGTGGATCACCGACCCGCAGGCCAGCGGCGGCGTCTCGGGTTCGGGGATGTCGGAGCAGTCGGTCGTCGTCCCCTCGGGCGCGATCGACGACGGCATGAAGCTGAACGGACTGCCGTTGCTCGAGGCGACACCCTGGAGCTGACCGTCGGCGTCGAGCCCGAAGATGTAGGCGCTCGGCGTGAGGGAGTCGCGATGGATACCACTGAGCCGGACGAGGTTGCCGGTCACGGTGCCCGTGAGATCCACGAGGCCGAAACAGCCGGTGACGACGACGCCGGACTGGGTGAGTTCGATGAACCCGACGGAGCGGTCGATGTCCGGCAGCTTCGCGTCCCAGATCCCGGTGAAGCCCTCGCTGAACTCCGGCGGCTCCTGCGTGCCGTTGGCGATCAGCTCGCTGAACTCGAAGCCGCTCTCCTCCGTCAGGATCTCGATCCCGGCCGACAGCCGGATCTGGATGTAGCGCACGGCTCGCTCGGCGACCAGATCGAGCTCCGTCACTTCACCGCGGCCCTCGTGGGTCGCCAGCGTCGCCGACGCGAGCGTCTCGAACGGGCCACCGGCATCGTCGGCGCCCGCGACCTCGATCTCGCGGAAGAACGTGGTGCTCGGGCCCGGCACCTCCCCGATCTCGGGCACCGCGAACCGGTCGAACGTCGTCGGCGCGGCGAGCTCGAACACCATGGTGATCGCCGTCTCGTCGGTGGCTCCGGTCACGTACCCACGCGGGGTCGTGCTCCCGTCGATCGCCTGCATGACGACGCTGTTCTTGAGCCCTTCACCGGGGCCCTCGATCGAGAACCCGAACGGGATGGCGCCCTGGGCGAACGTGAGGTAGTCGACCCGCTCGATCTCATCGGGCAGATCATCGTTCGGCGCCTCGGTCGTCGTCGTGGACGTGGCCGGCTCGGTGGTCGTGGTTGCCGGTTCGGTCGTGGTCGTGTCGTCGCTCGGTGGCGCCTCGGTCGTCGACGAGCCGGTCGACTCGGTGGTCGTGGTCGCGTCGCCTGCACCACCGCCGTCGTCACCACCGCACCCGGTCGCGAGGACCGCCACGACAGCCAGAACCGTCATCGTTCGCCACATGGGCCGGACTATAAGCCAGTGACCGTCGACCGGCGCAGAATGGACAGGCGTCTGACCCCCTGTCCAATCTCGGTCAGGGGCCGGTGAAGTGGAAGCTGTTGTCGTCGTCCCAGGCGGCGGTGAGTTCGGGGGCGGCGGCGGACGTCGGGTTGAGCGGGATCTCGAGGCCGTCGTAGGACGCGAGCTCGGACCGGCCGACGACCATCCAGTGCACCTCGTCCGGTCCGTCGGCGAGACGGAGCGTCCGCTGGCTCGCGTACATGCCGGCGAGCGGCGTCCACTGGGAGACACCCGTCGCGCCGTGCATCTGGATCGCCTGGTCGATGATCGTGCACACCCGCTCGGGCACCATCGCCTTCACCGCGGAGATCCACACGCGGGCTTCCTGGTTGCCCAGCGTGTCCATCGCCTTCGCGGCACGCAGCACCATCATCCGCATCGCCTCGATCTCGGCGCGGGCCTTGCCGATCAACTCGGTGTTGCCGCCGAGCCGGGCGATCGGCTTGCCGAACGCCTCGCGGGTCATGCCCCGGCGGCACATCAGGTCGAGCGCCTTCTCCGCCGCGCCGATCCCCCGCATGCAGTGGTGGATCCGACCCGGGCCGAGCCGCAGCTGCGAGATCGCGAAGCCCTCGCCCTCGTCCCACAGGATGTTGCTCGCCGGCACCCGCACGTCGGTCATGCGGATGTGCATGTGGCCGTGGGGGGCGTCGTCCTGACCGAAGACGTGCATCGGCCCGAGCACTTCGAGACCGGGCGTGTCCATCGGGACGAGGATCTGCGACTGACGGCGATGCGGCGGCCCGTCCGGCGACGTCTGACACATCAGGATCATGATCTTGCAGCGGGGATCGCCGGCGCCGGAGATGTAGTACTTCTCGCCGTTGATGACGTATTCGTCACCGTCGCGGATCGCCTGGCAGCGCACGTTCTTCGCGTCCGACGACGCGACGCCCGGCTCGGTCATGCCGAAGCAGCTGCGGATCTCACCGTTCAGCAGCGGCTCGAGCCACTGCTCCTTCTGCTCGGGCGTGCCGACCCGTTCGATGACCTCCATGTTGCCGGTGTCGGGCGCCGAGCAGTTCAGCGACTCCGAACCGAGCGGGTACTTGCCGAGCTCGACCGCGAGGTAGGCGTAGTCGAGGTTGGACAGGCCCTGGCCGGACTCGGGGAGGAAGAAGTTCCACAGGCCGCGCGCCTTCGCCTCGTCCTTGGCGCCTTCGAGCAGCTCGAGCTGGCGATCGGTGTAGGACCAGCGGTCGGCCCGACCCTCGCCGGCCTTCGCGAACTCCGCCTGCATCGGGGCGACGACCGTCTCGAGGAACTCGACCACCTGGTTGTAGAAGGGACGGCTCTCCTCCGACATACGGAGATCGAAGTCGTCCATCGAGGCGGTCTTGAGGGCGCGGGATTCAAGGGAGTCCATGGCAGCGATACTGCCACTTCCTCGCCGACCCGGCCCAGCGGGCCCCAACCGACGCCGGGGGATCAGTCGAAGCGGGGGTCTGACCCCCGCTTCAACTCGATCAGCGACCCGAGTTCAGGACGGAGCCCGTGACCATCGCCAACGCGCCACTCTCCTCGAACTCGTACGAGTAGCAGATGACCTCGCGGTCGCCCTGGTCCCAGGACTGGGGCGAGGGATAGATCGGCGTCACGAAGATCGCCGACTCGGCGTAGGGCGTGCCGATCGCCGCTTCGAAGCGGTCGTAACACCCCTCCTCGAACGCGGAATCGGCCGGGAGCGACGCGTCGGTCACGTTCCACACGGAGATGACCTCGTGGTTGTGCGGGTCGCCGCAGTCGACCATCTCGACGTCGGTGATCTCGGTTGCGCCGATCTCCTGGAAGCAGTCGCCGACCGACAGCTCGAAGACGTTGCCATCGCTGCACGACACCGCGAACAGTGCCACCAGGGTGGTCATGAGAACGATCCGGAGGAACTTCATTGTCTTGGGATTCCTTGTGTTTCGAGGGCTGACTCTTCCGCCGACGCCGCACCACTGCGGACGCACCCTCTTCCGAACAAGGTTCGGCCAAACGACCCGAGACTTGACGGATACCGGCGCGGGGTGACGCTGCGTGACCGGTACGATCGGTGTCTCCGGGGCTGTAGCTCAGTTGGCTAGAGCACCTGCTTTGCAAGCAGGGGGTCGTGGGTTCGATTCCCATCAGCTCCACAGCAACAGGCGCCAGAGACCCGTCGTGGGCGGCGTGACTAGTGTCGGCGGCCGGAGGACCGACGCGGGATCGGTCGGAGGGGATCAGACGTGGCGGGGCTTCTGGAAACCTGGGGCGGTCGCATCGGCCGCCTCGTCAACAGCGGTCTCAGCTCGCTCAAGGGGTTGGAGAAGAGCGGAGCCCCGCAGCCGGCGTGGGACGGGGACGAGACCGAGCCTCCTTCCGCGGTCGGCTGTCTGTTCGCCGCGGTGGCGGCCATCGCCGTCGGCCTCGTGCTGATGGCCGTCGTCCTGCTGTTCCTCAACGCCGTCAGAAACGACGAGGCCAGCAGCTCGAACTCGGACCCGGTGATCGACCAGACCGACGACGGTGACGGCGGCACGGGTGGAAACACCGGGCCGGAAGCCGACGCGAGCGGCGCCGGTTCCTTCGTCGATGCGACCAATCCCTCGGCGTTGATCCCGGCCGCGGGCACGTGGGCGATCGAGAACGGCATGTTCGTGCCGAACTGCGGGCCGGACGACCCGGATCCCGACACCGCCGAGGACACCGGCACGATCGACGTCTGGGCATCGGGAGCCGCGCTCGAGCTCAAGGGGCCCGACGGCGCGGCGATCGCTTTCGAACGAACGGCGGTCTCCGAGACCAGCGCGTCCTACACCGGAGGTGTCTCGTTCATCGAGATGGAACTGCACTTCGACTCGCCGACAAACTTCGAGGCGTCGATCACCTACGACGGCGACGACGAATGTGTGCGCCGCGCCGCCCGGGGCACGCTCACCGTGGGCGACGACACCCGCCAACACGGCGCCGAGCCCGCACCGACATCGGGCGCGTTCGCCGAGGTCGGGATCGACGAGGCCGGCGAGGGGGCGGTCGCCGTCGTCACGATCGGTACCGACTCCTACGAGTTCTTCGCCGAGGAGATCGGCACCTGCGATCCCGAGTTCTTCGGCGGCTTCCACGCCGTCCTCTATTCGCCGGGCTTCACGAACTCGGTGACCATCGACCTCGTGACGGACGACAACCGGGTGTCGACGGTGACGATGAACCTCCAAGACCTCGATCTCGATCTCGTGGCCGACGCCGAGGGCCAGTGGGCCGCGGTCGAGGAGGGCACCAGCGCGGTGCTCGACTTCAGCATCGACGGGATCTCGGCGTCGGGAAGCGTCTCGTTCATCAACGAGGACCGGGCCTTCAACTCGGCCAACTTCCCGCTGGACCCGATCGAGGCGACCTTCACAGTGACGTGCGGGTGACGGTCCAGCCTCGCCGGCGGACTTCCAGCACGAGTGCCTTGGTCGGGGCGGTCCGAATCGCGATCTCGTGCTCGGTGAGGTCCGCCGTCGAGGACGACTCCTCCTTCTCGTCGACCTTCGCGGCGGCCTTCGCCGACTTCGCCTTGTTTTTCGGCTTCGGCTCCGGCGCCGACTCGGCCGACTGCGCCGCTTCGTGTTCGGCCGCCAGCAGCTGATCGATCAGCTCCGCAGCCTCGTCGGCGGTGAAGCGGCCACCGGCCTGGCGCTGGTTGAACCCCATCGGCCCGCGGGCATCTCGGAAGTCGGCGTGGCCGGCGTTGCGCAGGAGCTCGCGCAGCTCGTCGACCTGCCGACCGGTGGCCGGTGGGCCCGCACTCTGACCGAAGGACATGCCCCAGTGTGGCCGCTCCGCCCCGGGCGAGGGTGGGTTCCCGATGGGTCGGTTTTGTATCATTGATACGAAACCCGCTAACGTCGAGGCAGAGCCAGGGAGGACCATCATGACCGAGCGAGTTCGCTACGCCCTTCGCGACGGGATCGGCTGGATCGATCTCGACGACGGCAAGGCCAATGCCCTGTCGCCGGCGATGCAGTCCGACATCGACGAGGCGCTCGATCGGGCGTTGGAAGACGACGCGCCCGTCGTGATCCGCGGGCGCGACGGCGTGTTCTCCGGCGGGTTCGACATGGGCGTGCTGACCGGCGGCGGCCAGGCGAGCATCGACATGGTCCTCGGCGGCTTCCGCCTCGCCGCCCGCATCCTCGGGCACCCCCGCCCCGTCGTGGTCGCCTGTACCGGCCACGCGATGGCGATGGGCCTTTTCCTCGTCCTGGCCGGTGACCACCGCATCGGCATCGACCGGCCCGCCAAGCTCGCCGCGAACGAGGTCGCGATCGGGCTGACCCTCCCCCGCACGGCGACCGAGATGCTGCGCCAACGACTGACGCCGGCCGCGTTCCCGCGGGCCGCCATGCTCTCCGAGACGTTCGATCCCCCGGCCGCGGTCGCCGCCGGCATCCTCGACGAGATCGTGCCGGCCGACGCGTTCGAGGCACGCGTCCACGAGGTCGCCACCGGCCTGCTCGCGCTCGACGTCGACGCGCAGAAGGCGACGAAGCAGCGCGTCCGCGAACCCCTCCTCGAGGTGATCGAGGCGGCCATCGCCCAGGACCAGGCCGAACAGGATCTCCTGCTCGCCGCCGCCGGCTGATCCGCCCGTGGGCCGACCCCGACAACGGACCCCCGAGCTGCGGGACAAGATCCTCGACGTCGCCCTCGACCTGCTGGCCGTCGACGGCCCGGCCGGGGTGACCACCCGCGCCGTCGCCAGCGCGGCCGGCACCTCGGCTCCCGCGATCTACGAACTGTTCGGCGACAAGTCCGGCCTCGTGCGCGCCGTGTTCTTCGATGGCTTCCGCCGGCTGCGTGACCGGTTCGACGAGCTCCCCCCACCGCAGGGGACGCCCGCCGACCTGCTTGCCGTCGTGGATGCGTTCCGTGACTTCACGCGCGAGCACCCCCGGCTCTTCGAGGTCATGTACACGAAGCCGTTCGACATCTACGCGCCGACCCCCGAGGAGCGTTCGCTCGGCGACGCGACCCGCTC
Organism: Acidimicrobiales bacterium; assembly: GCA_033344915.1. Lineage (NCBI taxonomy): Bacteria > Bacillati > Actinomycetota > Acidimicrobiia > Acidimicrobiales > Acidimicrobiales bacterium. Next base: position 3,678,815 of record JAWPML010000001.1, on the reverse strand, counting down.
GGCCTTCGTGGATCGGGCGGAGTCGGCGGTGCAGGCGGGCCGGCTCCGGGGCGACCCGGTCGACATCGCCCACGCCGTGCTCGGCCTCGTCGTCGGCCTCGCCACCCAGGAGACCGCCGGCTTCCTCGGCACTACCGGCGAGGACTGCGACCGACGGTGGCGCGGCGCGGCCGAGAGCCTGCTGCGGGGCTACGGCGTCGACTCGAACGAGTAGCCCCACCGGGCGACATCGGCGCAGTACAGCTCACCGACCCGGTCACGGGCCGCGTCGTCGTAGTACGAGCTGTAGTGCGGCTGATCCCGCGACGTGCGATTCCGATGCGGGATGGACTCGCTCGTGTGCTCGATCCCGATGGTCGACAGCACGTGCCCGACATCATCGGCGTAGCGCTCGAAGCGCCCCACGAAGTCGAGCTCGACGTCGCGCAGGATCGTGGCCTGCGGCTGGAAGTGCACGTTGCGCTCGAAGAGTCGCGAATCGGGCAGCAGGCGGAGGAACGCCCCGAAGTCCTCCCGACACACTGCGAGTTCGTCGGCAGTCGCCGTGTCGCTGAGCTGGGCCAGGAAGCTCTCGGCCTTTCGACCGGTGACGAACTTGTTCCGCCACCCCGAGACCAGCCGATCCCACGGATTGCGCACGAAGGTGAAACGGAAGCACGTCGTCGCCAGGAGTTCGTCGAACGCCGGAGGCGGTGGCTGCTTGCGAATGAGGTACTCGTAGTCGGCGACCTCCGCCTCGAGCAGGGCGTGCAGACTGCGGGTGCCGGTCTTCGCCACCCGGTGCCAGACGAAGCCGCGCTCGGTCGAGAACGATGCGTTGCGGCCCGGAAACCGGCCCCGCGTCGTCATGTGGACCCGTCGGGCAACGGCGCCAGCAGGCCGACATCCACCAGCGAGCGGCTCGACGCGTAGCGAACGGTGGTCGACGACGACGCGACCGCGTCCGCTCCACCGGCCCACGACTCGAAGAAGTCCGCGTAGGCCTGATAGCGGAGCCGACACTCGCCCACTCGGTCGTTGGCCTCGCCGTCGTCGCGGAACTGGGCGCGATAGTCACCAGCGAGCTTGAAGTGCAACAGCGCGACCTCGGCATCGGAGACCACACCCGGCGTCACGATGTGGCTGCTCGACAGGAACTGGATGTTGCGCCCGCCACGGATGAGCGGTGTCTTGGTCTGGTTCTCCCCGGTCCCGACGAGCCGGCGGATGCCGCCGGACGTGAAGAAGTAGGGGCACTGCACGGTCGGCGTGCGTTCGTAGGAAAGATCGAAGTGGGGATAGCGGGCGATGAAGTCGTGCTCGAAACCACCCGCCGGGATGCCGTTCTCCTCGACCGAGAACATGTCGATCATCTGCCCGGTCGCCATGTCGTGGCCCTCACGCTCCATGTACGCGGTGAGGTCGCGCAACCCCCGCGTCTCCACACCGTCGAACACCAGCGCCTCGTCGACATCGACGTACATGAACCATCCGTCGGTCGCGAACGCGCCCACCAGATGGTTCACCCAGACCATGCCGGAACGGCCGATCGCGTAGGGCGTCGTCGTGTGGAAGACGTGGACGTCCGGCTGCGTCAGGAGCCACTCCCGGGAGCCGTCGGTCGAGTCGTTGTCGACGAAGAAGAACCGGTCGACGCCGAGCGCCCGGTAGTGATCGAGGAACCACGGCAGCCGCCAGCGCTCGTTGCGAATCACGGTGAAGAGCCGGATCTCACCCGCGGGCTCCGGGATGGGATGGCGGTCGAGCCGATCGAGTTCGTCCGGGCGGCACGGGCGGATCGTCGGCACCGGCTCCGTCGTGCGGATCTCGTCCCAGATCCGTCGCGCCTCGTCGACCTGCCCGGCCTCGGCCGCAACCCAGGCCCGTTCGCGGCGGAAGTAGCCGGGCCGCGAGCGGGCGGTGTCCGACGCGAGCAGCTGCTTCGCCTGCTCATCGCGTCCGAGGCTGACGGCGAGGCGGATGAACAGCCGCAACGAGTTGGTGTCCGCCACCGGTTCCGCCCCGAGCCCGTCGAGCAGCTCCTTGGCGCGGTGCCGGGCGGCGACGCTGCGGTCCTTCTGGATGCACTTGTGGAGCTGACGCAGCACCGTGCGCAGGCAGTCGACCTTGCCGGGCCGGGTCGACCACGCCTCCTCCGCGACCTCCAGCCCCTCGAAGCGGCGCTGCTGGGCGTTGAGGCAGTGGATGCGAAGCTTCCAGTGATTGCCCCGCGGATGGATCGCCGCGAACTCGGCGATCTCGCGGTCGGCTTCGTCGAACTCGCCCGTGCGGATGAGCATGCGGACGTAGTCGAACCGCGCCCGACGATCGGTCGGATCGGCCCGGTGGATCTCGCGAGACAGGGCGAGCGCTTCGCCGAGGCTGTTCATCGCGCCGTAGGTCGCGGCCCGCAGCACCGCGGCCTGCCGCGGGTCGAGACCCGTGGCCCCGTCGACGATGGCCAGCGATTCGTCGAATCGCTCCCACGAGTCGAGCAGACCGCAGGTGACCGCGATCAGCTCGGGATCCTGCGGCGATCCTTCGAGCGCCGTCAGTGCCAGGTCGAGGGCGGCGGCACTGTCGCCGCGTGCCTCCATGGCCCCGATCTCGTCGATCAGCGCTCCGGTCTCCACGCCCACCACATCAGAGGTCATCAGTTCACCCAGTCGTCCACGTCGAGGCCGGTCAGTCGACTGAAGATGTGCATCTCGGCGCGATAGTGGCCCCGCAGTCGTTCCCCCACCGCCGGCGCGAGGGGCGACTCGTACTCGAGCGCGTAGCTGTAGCGGGGCTCGTAGTCGAACGGCTCGATCCCGAGGAACCGTTCGACGACGTCGACCTGATGGTTGAGGTCGTCGACCTTGACGAAGCAGCAGCGCTCCGGCGCGAAGAGCGACAGCAGGTTGAAGACGACCCGCCCGTAGCAACCCCGGTCGATCACGTCCGCCCAGGGCGAGCGCTCGGCGGAGGCATCGAGCGCGGCGTCGACGATGTCCTCGAAGGGCGGCACCGCGCGGCCCCGATCGCGCAGCATGTTCCACTGCGAGTAGGCCCGTTCGACCGGATCGCGGAACAGCACGACGAGCTTGATGGCGGGGTTGTAGGCGCGGATCCTCGGGAGGTAGCGAGGCTCCCCCGACGGCCGGAAGAGGACGTACTTCGGCGTGGACTCCCCGTAGAGAAGCTGTTCGTCGAGGCCCTCCTCACCGACAGCCCACCCCCGTCGGTGGTAGTCGCGGTGCGCGTCCTCGCAGTCGGCGAACGACGCACGGTCGAAGTAGTGCATCTCCTTCGGGGACGACATGCGCACGGTCGGGTGCTGGGCGAGGAGGTCGTGCAACGTGTTCGTCCCACACTTCTGGTTGCCCGCGACGAGGAAGTCGATCCGACTCTTCATGACGCGGGCTCGGAGTCGTCCGGGTCGTCCGGACCGTAGCTGTGCGACACGGCGAGCACGGCGTCCGCTCGGGCCTGGTCGAACTCGGCGCCGAGGAAGGCGAACAGCTCCTGCAGTCTCGAGGTGGTGCCCACGACGTCGTGGTAGTCGATGGAGAAGCAGTTCGACCGCGCCGCCGCGAACGCCGTGAACCGGTCGTGCAGGTCGTGGATCCGCGCGGATACGACGGCGGGATCCTCGTCGACCCACCAGCCGCTCGCGACGGTCTCGGCCGGATCCCGGGTGTTGAACACGAAGGCCGTGTTCGGGAAGAGATCCTCGAGGAACGCGAGATAGTCGACGAGGTCGTCCTGGACGTCCAGGTAGCGGATCTCCTTGAACCCGATCGCCCGCACCGCCGGATCGTCCAAGTCGTTGCCGAGCAGCATCCGCCGGGCCGTGGGACGCAGCTCGTCGGCCAGGCGCAGCGTGCTCATCTCCGCCATCCCGAACCACGCCGAGTAGGGCGCGAACGAGCTTCCCGAACGATGGCGATTCTCCTCGAGCCCCCGCGCCGCCCGGAAGAAGTCGTGGAACACGTTGCCGTTCTCGCCCCGGATCAGCAGGCCGTTGATCGTGTTGAGCATCCCCTGGAGCAGCGTCGACCCGCTCCGCCCGTAGGTGACGATGAGAACATGGTCGAACCGCAGGCGCTCGTGGGTGCCGTCGGCGACGTTGCGGGTCGCGGCCCGATACGCGCGACGCAGATCGGTGGCGCCCCAGAACGCCTCGATCTCGCGACGGGCCTCGTCGCCGCGACCCGCCAGGAGCAGGGTCGTGATGTGACGCCGATGCCAGTTCGGATGGCGGGCGCCCGGCGCCGCGGCACGAGCGGCGCCCCACAGGTCGGCGGCCGTGTCCCACTCCGAATCGCGTTGGGCACAGCGAGCGAGGCCGGCGAGGCCAGCCGCGTGACCCGGTTTGGTCGCGAGCGCCTCCTCGAACAGGGCGCGAGCGTCCGTCACGTCACCCCGGCGGAGCGCCTCCGACCCGGCCACCCGCAGGTTCCGGACCCGTGAGGTCGGGTCGTCGAGATCCGGTTCGCTAGGCACGAGCGGGCTCCGGCTCGACCGGAGCGGCATTGGCATGGGGGAACGGCACGTCCGGCGTGGCGAGGTCGAGGAAGGGGCCGATCGATTCCCACCCCTCGCCCTCCGTCACCGAGATCCGCAACAGCGATCCGGGCTTGTCCGCGAAGAACGCGTCGACCCGCTCGTGGAAAGCGTCGTACGCCGCCTCCCACGTCGGATGGTTCGCGTACAGCGACGCATGGATCTCCCCGTAGCGACCACCGAAGCGCCGCTCGTGGGCCGGCGCCAGCAGTTCCCGGGGCTCGGTGATCCCGGCGTAGTTCCCGTAGTGCGCCGCAACCGAGCGCGCCCACGACTCCCGCGGGCGCTGCGTCAGAATGAAGCGGGCCGACGGGAAGCGGGCGTGGAGCGACTCGAAGCTCGCACTGATGTTGATGTCGCTGAACGCGTCGTACAGATGGTGGTCGAACGTGTCGGGCAGCGCCCCGGTCAGGCGGTTGACCCAGTGCACGCTGCGAAGGCCACAGGCTTCGAGCGCCTGGTGCATCGAGGACGTGCCCGTACGGCTGAGGCCGATCACGAACACCTTGCCGGCCTCCCGGTCCGGAAAGGTCGGGGCGCTCCAACGGGCGGCCAGGTCCGCGAGCTCGACCACCATGCGGTTGGACGGCGCAAGCTCGTGCGCGACCTCGACGGCGGCGACGAACGGGTCACGGCGGCGGAGGGCCAGCAGGACGCGGCACCGGGAAATCGCGATGATCCGTGGGTTCTGGCCGGGTCGGTCGGCGAGGAGGTCCAACACCTCGGCCAACCGCTCCATGCGGGTGACCGTGACGGCCGGGTCGGCGCCGAAGTGGGCGTTGCGGAGGAAGGCGCTCATCAGCGGCCCGGCGAGCAGGCCATCGCGCGACAGCTCGTCGAGACAGGCGTCGAAGACCCGACCCGACTCGTCGGGCACGCCCCGCTGCTCGGTGTAGCGGGCGAGCACGAGGCGATCGGTGAGCCGGTCGGGCGCACGGGTCACGATCTCGCGGAGGTCCTCGATGACGGCCGCCCGGCGCCGAAGAGCCCGGTTCTCCTCGAACCGCGCGAGCAGGAAATCGACATCACCCACCGCGTCCGAGGTCACGGGGTCGACATGCCCGATCAGCCCGAGCCGTTCGTGCGGTCCAGGCGTTCGACGGTTTCGCGGAGGTAGGTCATCTCGTGGCGCAGCGTCGCGCTCTCCGCCACCGACGGCTCGATCCGGCGGGCCAGCGAGGTGACGGTCTCGAGTCGGTCGCGCAGCTCGACGATCTCCGCCTGGGACTGGCGATGTTCGGCGAGCAGCGCCTCGTGCTCGGCCCGCAACTCGCGCACCTCGGTCGGCGACGCGGCCGGAGGTGCGGCCGCCACGGGTCGAACGGTCGCCGCGGCCTGTGCGGCCACCATCGAGGCCTTCAGGACGACGAGAATCACGCCGCCGAGCAGCGCGACGGCGCCGGCCCGGGCCAGGTCGTCATCCACGAACGCGAGCCCGACTGCGGCGACGACACCAGCAGCCGCGCCGATCTGGAGGACCGCGCGAACATTTCGGGTCCGCATGCGGTCGATGTGGGAAGTCATGGGGTCTCGTGCCCTCGGGCGATCGACGTACCGGGCTCGGCGGGAATCTAGCGCAGGAGCGTCAGGGCGGCCCAGCCCCGCGGAGCCGGGCGATGCAGGCGCGTTCGAGCCGCTCGACGGCCGCGTAGAGCTTCACGTCGGTCGGGTTGCGGGCTCGGAGATCGGCGGCCAGGTCCGGGGTGAGTTCGAGCCGCTTCTCGATGTGGACACCGGTCACGTTCGACCGTCCGGCGAGCTCGGTGCTGACCTCCATCCCGGCGAACAACAGGGGCAGAAGCGCGTCGAGGTTCTCGGTCCGTCCGACGAGCCAGAGCTGACTGAGCTCGTAGAGGAGATCGTCGAGACGGAAGCGGAGCCGCTCGAACCCGAAACACCCCGTGAGCTTCGCCGTCATCTGGTTCGGCGGGAGGGTGTCGAGAAACTCCTCGAATCCGATCACGGCCTTGCCCCGCTGCGCCCACATGGTCATGTTGAAGTTGTAGAGCGACACCAGCCGGGCGGCGGGCTCGCGCAGGATCACGACCTCCCGCAACGGCCGGCCGGGAAAGAACTGCGCCATGGGTCGCTCGACGGGATGACCGCTGATCGCTCGCAGCTCGGCCCGCTCCGCGTCGGACATCGCGGCGAGGTCGTCGATCGTCAGTGGCTCGGGGCGGTCCCATTTGCCGAGGTGCAGATAGTCGACCTCGTGCGTCAACTCGGACGCCAGGTGGTCGCGGATCGACTGCCCCCCGGTCTTGGGGACGTGATACACGAACCAGATCGGTTTCACGCCGCCACCGCCGTCCAGTGGAGCCGCCGGAACAGCTGGACCTCCTCGCGATGGTCGAACCGGTTGAAGAAGTCCTCCGCCCGGTCGCTCACATAGCCGAGGTCGACGGGCTGCTCGAGCTCCGATTTTCGCCGGCTCCGGACGTTGACCCGCCGGCTCACCGCCGCCTCCAGATCCGCGGGCGGACGGAGGCCGAGGGCATCGAAGAGCTCGCCGGCACCATCGACCGTCGTGATCTCGTCGAGTTTCGCGTCGACCCACCGCACGGCCGGGGTGACCGCCCGCAACGCGGCCGTCCGCATCTCGAAGTCCACCAGGGCGCTGAAGATGAGATCGAACTGGTCGGTGATCTCCTCGGGTTCGGCGCGAAACGCCGCGAACGGCGCGGTCGGCACGCCGAACCAGTCGATCCACGGCCGCGAACGGATGCCGCAGAAGTCGAGCTCGAAGTAGCTCCGGGCGACCTCCAGAGGATCACGACGGAGGACGACCACCGAGATGAGGTCGTGGGGAAAGTCGTCGAACACCACGTCGGCGAAGGTCTTCACGAACATGTGCGACGTGTCGACGTAGGCCCGGCCGGGCAGCATCGTGTCCAGCTCGCCCCGGATGATGTCCGTCTTCACCCGCCGGTCCGCGTAGGAAAGGCGGGGGTCCTCGTAGAGGGTTCGGCGCCACCAGGGACCCGTCATCGTCGGTTCGCGTTCGTGGCCGCCGTCCGCAGTGGGCGACGAGCCGAGCAGCTCCGCAAGATACTCGGACCCCGACCGACCGGCGTTGGCGGAGAAGATGAGGCGCTGGGCTCCCCCGGCGGGCGGCCGGGCGCCGACGGGGAAGGTGGTCTCTCGTGCCGGCCGGGTGACGACCTCGCCACCGTCGTCGATCGCATCGAGGAACGGCGCGACGCTCACCAACCGCGAGACCCGGGCACGGCCGTGCTCCTCGAGCAGCCGCTCCACGAGCCGACGCGCCACCGCAATGTTGTAGCGGTCGTAGTCGGCCAGGTCCGGGTCGACCCACACCCGGTCGTCGCCGATGTGGAAGGTCGCGTGGAGATCGCCGAAGGTGCGATACCGCGACGCACACAACTGGAGCTGCCACAGCAGCGTCCGCCCGACCCAGCGCACCCCGAGTGCCGCATCGCCGGGATCCATCCGCGCCACGAGCGCAGATGACATCACGAAACAGTCGTGACCGGGATGGACGGTGCCCTCGGTCGCCGCCAACCGTGCGAGTGAGCTGCCGCCGAACGCCGGCTGCACGGTCCGGCGAGTGATCGAGAAGGCGTCGTAGCCGTCCCCGGTGATGCTCTGGACCAGGTCGTAGAACAGCGGCTGCACGGCGATGTCGACATTGGTGAGTACGGCGACGTCGTAGTCGTCGGGATCACCGAATCCGGCCAGCACATCGGGCAGCAGCGGCAGCCGGCGGGGACGCACGAACTCGCCGAGGTCGAGGATCGAACGGTCGAGGATGGGCATGTCGGTGAGCCAGGGCGCGTCGACGGGTTCGTCGGGGAAGTGCACGGCCCGCACGTCCACATCGAGGCTCGGATCAGCACACCGCACGGCCCGCTCGACCGAGCGGAGGGTCATCTCCTGAGCGGCCACGAGATCGGCGGGAGCCGACGGCCCGACCGTGGGAATGACGTGGCGAACTCGCACCCGCGCACCCTAACGCAGGCGATGAAAAAGGGAGCTCCCCCCGGGTCAGCCGCGGCGCGACGTAGCGCGGGCCTCCCGAACGACGTTCATCCTCCGAGTCGGCCGATCCAGTCCAGGACGTGTTGCGCCGCGGCGTCACGCTCGACGTCCATCATCACGTTGTGGCCCGAGCCGGCCATCACGCGATGCTCGGCGTCGTAGGCGGCCGCGAGCCGGCGCTGACCCGCCAGGGGGAAGATCGTGTCGAGCCCACCCGAGACGACGAGCACCGGCGATGTCACGCGGCCGGGCCGCGGCCAGCGGAAGGTCATGCTGAGGGTGGCCGGCACCGATTCGTTCTGGAGCCGCTCGGCCGTGCCCGCCACCGTCTCCTCCGGCGCGGCGGCGGAATAGAAGGACTCGCGCACCAGCTCCTCCGTTTCGACCATCGGCCACAGGCTGAGGGTGCCGAAGACCCGTGCCACCCGGCCCGGCGCCCGCAACGACAGCCGACCGACGAACGGGCCGACGCCGAACCGCGGAACGGAGGCGAGCAGTACGACACCAGCGAGGCGACGGGTCTCGGCGACCCGTTGGCTGATCAACCCGCCCATCGAGTGGCCGAGCAGGATCGCGTCCGGGCCGGCCGCGTCGACTGCCTCGCCGACCGCACGGACGTAGCTCCCCATCGAGTGCCACAGACGTCGCTGGTCGCCCGGTCGATCATGGGCCGGGAGGGTCACCGTGACGACGTCATGGCCCTCGGCTCGGAACCGCGCGGCCCATGCGTCCCAGCACCACGGTCCGTGCCAGGCGCCGTGGACGAGGACGATGGGACGGGCCATCACTCGCGCCAGAGCAGCAGGCCCTGACCGTCGAGCATCGCCGAGCCGGGCATCACCCGAAGGCGGTACGGCTCGAGTCGCCAGCCGGAGAACGCGGGCGACGACGGACCGTCGGCCCACGGCGGGATGATCGCAGGGTCGTAGCCGACCGGTTCGGGACCATCGGCGAAGCGGGCCCACAAGGTCTCACGCTCGCGGTCGTCGATCCACGAGACCCGGCAGTCGGCCGTGCACGTGTCCTGCGCCGGCTCCCAGTAGGTGAGCGACACGTGCGGGTCGGCGTCGATGCCACGGACCTTGATCGGTGTCGGCGCGGTGGCGATCCAGCCGGTGAGCTGCTCACCGTCCCACTCCCAGATCGGATGGAGGATGCGGGTCCGCACGCCGCCGGCCGGATCGACGGTGGCGACCGTGCACCACACGATCCGGTGGGCCATCTCGACGAAGGCGGGCGCGGTGTCGGTGAGTTCGTCCATCCCGCGAGCATCCCACGGCGTGCCAGCGGATCGCAGGCCTCAGGAACGGCTGACCGCGTCCACGTAGACCCACCGTCCGGCCTCCCGGGCGAACCGGGACCGCTCGGCGACGACCCCGGGCCCGTCGCCGCCGACGTAGGACGCGCGGAACTCGACGACGCCCGTCGTGTCCAGCTGCCGGCCCCCCGCGGTGTCCACGATCTCGAGCGCCGTCCACCGACGGTCCGGATCGAGCCGAATCGTCGTCGGCTGCCGGTGCGTCGCCCAGGTTGCGGCGAGGTGCGCCGCGTCGCCACGGGCGAAGGCCGTGAAGCGGGACCGCATCAGCTGCTCGGCGGTGGCGGCCGGCGACCCGGCGAGGATCGGTCCACAACAGTCGTCGAACGACGCGCCCCCGCAGGGGCAGGGCTCGGACATGGCCGGGACGGTACCCGGCCGCGGGCCGTCGCGGCTCAGGCGGCCGCGCCCGCGACCATGTGGTTCAGCCGACCGTGCTCGCCGAACAGGGCGGTGCGCCACTCCTCGAGGAGTTCGTCGGTCTCGTGGTCGTCCGGGTGGAAATCGGGCCGGTTGTAGTCCCGCAGTCGCCGCCACACGTCGCGGGTGAACAACGGGTTCTCCCGGAGACGGCGGATGCTCGTGCGCAGTCGGCCCCGCCGGTAGGTCTCGCGGTCGCGCAGCACCGAGAAGATCGTCTGGGTGCCGATCCCGAAGATGAACTGGAACGTGATCATGTTCATCACGACCCGGCGCATGCGCTCGGTGCCGCCGACGGCCTTGTACACGTCGAAGGCGACGGCCTTGTGCTCGCACTCCTCGAGCGCGTGCCAGAGGAAGACGTCCTGCATCTCCGGCGCGCCGAGGGCACGACGGGTGACCTCCTCGCGCATGAGGACCTCGGCGAGCGTCGCGGTGTAGTGCTCCAGAGCGGCGGTCGTGGCGAGGTTGGCCTTGGGCGACGACACCCGCTCGCGGAATCCCAGCCCCCAGCGAACGAAGCGTTCGATGCGCTTCGCCGGGTAGCCGAGCTCATCGAGACGCTCGTTGAGCATGCGGTGTTCGCGACCGTGGACCGCCTCCTGGCCGATGAAGCCCGCGACCTGGCGCTTCAGCTCCGGATCGGTGATCTCGTCGCGGAAGTGGCGCACCGAGCGCACGAAGTAGTCCTCGCCGTCGGGGAACACCGAGGAGAGCACGGCGACGAGATGGCTGCCGATCAGATCGCCGTCCTCCGCGAAGTGCTTCGGCAGGCTCTGCACCGTCTCCTCGAAGGAGATGCGGCGCGTGACGATGGTCCGACTGGGGGATTCCGTGGAGGGCATTCCTTCAAAGTAGCGGAATTGAGAATATTGGTCAATCCCTCAAGTCTGTTACACTCGTCACGTGGTTGCCGCCGAGACTCCGACCGAACTCACCGAGAAGGGCGCCCAGACCCGCGCCGAGATCCTGCGCATCGCCGTGGACCGGTTCGGCCGTGACGGCTTCCGGGCGACCTCGGTGGCCGACATCGCCCGTGATGCCGACGTGAGCGGCACGCTCGCCTACGCCTACTTCGACAACAAGAAGGCCCTGTTCCTCGCTGCGCTCGACGCCGATGTCGCCGACCTCATCCACTGCGGCGTCTCGTCGGTTCTCGAAACGCCCGGCGATGACGCCTGGCGGACCACGCTGATCCTCACGCTCCTCGAAGCGCTCGACCACCACCCCCTCGCCCACCGGATCCTCGCCGGGAAGGAACCCGACGTGGCCGACCGGGTCGTCGATCTCCCCGCGATGGAGGACCTCCGCCTCGCCGTCGTCGCCCGCATCCGCGCCGATCAGGAGGCCGGACTGATCCGCGCCGACATCGACCCCGAACCGATCGGCGGCGGCATCGTCAACATCTTCGTCTCGATGCTGCTCGCCGCCGTGCAGTTCGGCACGGACGAGATCCTGCACCGCGGCGTCGACGTGCTCAGCGTCGTCGCGGCCGCCATCGATCCGGTCGACTGATCGAGGCCGCCGACCTCAGGTCGTCAGGGCGAGATAGAGACGCTCGAGGAAGGCGGCCATCTGGGCGCGGGTCACCGGGTCCTTCGGCGAGTACGTCGTCGGTGACGTGCCCTCCGTGATCGCCAGGTCCACGAGGCAGCCGATGTCGCGGTAGGCGAACGACCAGCGCACCACGTCGGGGAACCCCGGCGCCGATCCGCACTCGTCGCCGGTGATGATCCGGTAGAGCCGGGCGATGAACGCAGCCATCTCCTCGCGGGTCACGTACTGATCCGGCGAGAACGTGCTTGGCCCCGTCCCCTCGGTGACCCCGAGCGAGTAGATGCAGCCGACCGCCTTGCCGATGTCGGAGGTGAGCGACACGTCGTCGAACGGATGCGCACCCACACACGGCTGGCCGGTGACCGTCTTGTAGAAGCGGCTCAGGAAGAGCGCCATGTGCCCGCGGATCACCGTGGCGTCCGGGGAGTAGGTGGTGGGCGAGGTCCCGGTGGTCACGCCGAGCTGGTAGATGCAGCCGACGGAATCGAACGCAAACGAGTCGAACGGCACATCGAGCAGCGGATGCATCTGCGTCTCGGTGCAATCGACACCGATCTGCTCGGGGCCGAGGATCAGCGCCCAGTCCACATCGAACGTCGTCTGGGCCACCGCGCTTTCGCCGGCCGGATTGACCGCCCGCACCCGCACGGCGTAGGTGGCCATGCGGCGGAGATCCTCCAGTTCGACGGGATCACCCAGGTCGGCAGGGTCGACGGTGAAGGTGTTCCACAGCGGCCCGGTGCGACTCTCGATCCAGTCGATGTACATCGACACCCGGGTGTACACGTCGGCGATGTCCGGGCCCTGGGCACACCCGGCCGTGCTGTTGAACGAGACGAGGCCGGCGAGCGTGACGACACCCTCGTGGTTCACGACGAGCGGGCCGCCGCTGTCGCCCTGGCAGAACGCGGTGGGCGCCGCGGAGGCGCACAGGTAGACGTCATCGCGCCAGTCGCCGAAGTCCGACCAGAACGCACAGTCGTCGTCGATCTCGACCTCGGCGCCGCGCAGCTCCTCGACCGTCGAGCCCGCCGTCCGCGTCGCGCCCCAGCCGGTCACGTAGGCCGGCGATCCGTCCGGTGGGCCGGTGCCCACGTCCCACAGCGGGATCGTGTCGGCGAGTTGCTCGTTGACCGGCTCCTCGAGGCGCACCAGGGCGATGTCGTTCTCGTAGGAGTTCCGGTTGTAGTCGGGGTGCCGGAAGATCGCGTCGCTGAACCGCACGTGGTCGTCGTCGCCGGACCCGACGGTCCAGTCGGTCGCGCCGTAGACGACGGACAGATAGTCGACGTCGCGGTAGTAGGTGCCGGTCGGCTGGTACTCGGTGCAGTGGGCGGCCGTCAGCATCCACGCCGGATCGATCAGGACGCCGCCGCACTCGAACTGCAGCCGGTCGTTGTCGACGCCGAACGTCTTGGTCGTGTAGCGGTGATCGCCGATGGCGACGGCGTCACCGTTCACGATCGCCGGCAGGAGGGGCCCGTGCGTCGACTGGGCCGACAGGGGATCGACGAAGTCCGCCGCGGTCTCGAGTTCGCGGTACTCCACGACATATTCCTCGATCGAGTCGTCGTTCGTGTCGCCGGTGAACGTCAGGAAGCCCTCGGCGATCTCGACATCGCCGGGTATCGCCGGCAGGCCCTCGGGCGTGACCCAGTCACTGAAGTCGGAGATCGGACCCTGCCCGGCGGCGTTGGTCGCCCGGACCCGGAAGCGGTAGCGCGTCCAGTTGTCGAGCCCGCTCACGGTGCACATCGGATCGATCGACTGACACGACGCGCCGCCCGGGCTGGCCGTGACGGTGTAGGTCGCGACGGGCGGTCCGCCGTTGGGCGTGGGTGGGTCCCAGAACACCATCGCCTCGCCGTCACCGGCGACCGCCTCGACCCCGGAGGGCGCCCCGGGGACGAGCGTCGCCGGATCGACCACATAGTCGAGTGTCACGGTCTCGAGGCCGCCGGGATGGTCGAGCTCCAGCGCGACGGGCCCGGGCGAGGGTCGAGCCGGAACCAACACCCGGAGGTCGTCGCCGTCCATCGCCCCCCAGAGGGACATACCGTCCACCCGCGCCGCGGTGACCTCGGCCAGATTCCGGCCGAACAGCGTGATGACGTGCGCGTCGTCGGTCGTGAACAGGGGCGCCGGGGCGACCCCGTCGACCTCGACCGCCGGCGGGGGCTCGGCGGCGGACGCCGCCGCGGCGAGGCCGGTGGTGCCCACGGCGAGAGCCACGACCAGCGCCGTCAGTCTCCTTCGCACGCCCGGTCTCCCATCGCCACGCAGAGTGGACATGGTCACACAGTCCGTGTCGGAGCCGCAAGGGCCGCGCGGCCCTGATCCGGCCGGATCCTGCGGCTCACGCGCGCCGGCGGCGGGCGGGACGACGGGCCCGTTGGGGCGGCTTCAGCGGCGCGGAGGGGTCCCAGCGCAGGGCGAGGACATGGCGCGGTTGCGACATGCCCTTGAGCTGCACCAACCCCCGATCCTCCAGCAGTTCGGTCGGGGTGCCGTCCGCCACCGGCTCGGTGATCAGGATCTCGTCGGGCGCGGCGATCTCGAGCAGGCGGGCGGCGACGTTGACGACCTGCCCGAGCACGTCGTCGCGATCATGAACGGCGTCGCCCTGGTGGATCCCGATGCGCACCGGGGGCAGGTCCGACCCCTCGTCTCGTTGTGCTTTCGACCGCTCCTGGATGGCGGTCGCGCACGCGATCGCCGGCGCGGATTCCGAGAAGCGCACGAAAAAGCCGTCGCCCTGCGTACCGACCTCCCGCCCGCCGTGCTCGGAGGTGACCCGGCGGACGAGCCGCCGATGATCGGCGACGAGCTCGGCCCAGGCGTCGTCGCCGATCCGCTCGTTCACCGATGTCGACCCGGAGAGATCGGTGAACATCGCCACCACATGACGCACGCCGGGCGTGTGGATCGCCCGATGACGACGCCGCCGGCGGCCCGGGATCAGCCGGCCGACCACCAGCGCGAGGTGCATCGCCAGCACCGTGCCCCACAGCAGCCAGAACCAGACAGGCCAGAAGCTGAGCGTCAGGGCATCGCCGGGCGTCGCGGCGTAGTCCTTCAGGTCGTCGGCCGTGCCGTCCGTCAGCAGCACCCAGATCAGCGAGATCGTGGAGCACACCGAGAGATAGATGAGGGCGTGGGACACCCAGCGGCCGAGCACCTCCGAAAGTGTAGGGGAGACGACCAGACGGCGACGATTGTCCACATTTCCCCCTTCGGCCTGTGGATGAACGAGGTTTCCGCTGGGGAGAACTCCCCAGGGTGTGGATATCGCGCTTGACGACCGCCGTCCGTGGGATCCACACTGGCTCTCCGCCGAGGTGACGGACGACACACCTCGGCAACCAGACTCCCTGGATGGGACACGCTGCGAATCGACGCCGGGTCCCATCCAGGTAATGACGCCACTGACGACGCCCGGTTCCCAGCCGACCGGGCGTCGTCGCGTCCAGCCGCTACCGTCGCCGCAATGCGCGTCCTGGACATCTGGCGATTCCCCATCAAGTCGATCGGTGGCGAGCAGCTGCAGGAGGCGACCATCGGCGACTTCGGCATCACCCACGACCGGGGCTGGGGGCTCGTCGACGACGCCACCGGCAACGTCCTCACGGCGCGGCGCGAACCACAGCTGCTGATGGCGAACGCCCGGATCGAGGACGGTGAGCCGGTCGTCAGCACCGAGGCGGGCGACGAGCTCCGCACCAGCGCCGAGCTCTCCGACTGGCTCGGTCGCCCGGTCACGCTCGCGTGTGCCGCCGGGCAGGACGGTGGCACCTACGAGGTTCCCCTGGACTTCGAGAACGACGAGGACTGGGTGAGCTGGCAGGGCCCGGGTGACGCGTGGCACGACAGCACCGTCAGCCGGGTCTCGCTGGTGTCCACATCGACCCTGGGGGCCTGGGACCGGCGACGGTTCCGCACCAACGTCATCCTCGACGGCGACGGCGAGGACGAGCTCGTCGGCCGGGAGGTCGATCTCGGCGAGGTGCGGCTCGGCGTGATGAAACAGATCGATCGCTGCGTCATCGTCACGCGCCCCCAGCCGGGGCTCGGCCGCGATCTCGACGTCCTGCGTGCCATCAACAACGAGCGGGAGACGAGGCTCGCGGTCGGTGCCCTCGTGGTGCGGGGCGGCACCGTGCGGGTCGGCGACGAGCTGCGGCCCGCGTGAGCCGCGTCCTCGCCCTCGGTCTCGCGTTCGCCATGGCCCTGGCCGGCTGCGGCGACGACGGCCGGGCCGCGACACCGGAACAGAACGAAGCCATCGCCCGACTGATCGACGCCGAGTTGAGCGATGCCGAGCATCGCTGCGTGCTCGAGGGCCTGATCGGGACGGGCATCGCGCCGAGCGCGATCCTCGACGACGAGATCACGGCGGAGGAGGACACCGAGCTCATCGGCGTCACCGTCGGATGCATCGACGACCTCACCCGCATCCCGGCGTTCGTCGAGGCCTTCATCGTCGCGGCCGCGTCGGAGGGGACCGTCATGACCCAGGCGGAGGCGATCTGTGCGCTCGAACATCTCGAAGCGGACGATGCGGCCGGAGCGGTGGCCGAGTGTCTCGCCAACGAATCGGCCGCAGCCGACGACGTGTTCACCTACGGCGACGACGAGGTGTTCGACCTCCTGTGGGACTCGTGCGCGTCGGGCAACAACCTCGTGTGCGACGAGCTCGCGGCGACCGCGCCGGCCGGTAGCGGCTACGAGGAGTTCGGCCGGACGTGCGCGCAGCGCCTGCCCGAAGGCGCCGTCAACTGTTTCGACGAGTTGGGCTGAGGATCAGCCGTCGGTCGACGCCGGCGGCCGCCAGAAGGTGGCGAGGAACAACACCGTGCCGCCGATCGCAACGGCGGCGGTGAGCGGCAGGGCCGTGCTCGGTTCGAAGACGAAGTCCAGCTCGAGCGCGTCGTCGATCGACCACGATCCGGGGCCGAGGCCGCCGAGGGCGATCGACAGCACCGCGATCGTCGCCACATACTCCCAGCCCTGGCCGGGGTTGTTTATGAAGAAACCGTTGTTGCGATGGGCGGTGACCAGCGCGACGAGCACGATCGAAGCGGTGCCGGCGTAGGCGAGCGGCGTGAGCAGCCCGACCACCAACATGGCGCCGAACACCAGCTCGGTGATCGTGACGCTCCACGCCTGCAGCGGGCCGTTCTTCAGGCCGAGGCTCTCGAACCAGTCGGCCATCCCCGGGCCGCTCCGCACGGACTCCACATGGCGGTAACCGTGGGCGAACATCATCCCGCCCATCCACACCCGCGCGATCGCGAGCGCGAGATCAACCCAGTCTGCGTCGTTCATGACGCTCCTCCCTCGAACCGGTGAGCGCGTGCTCGGCTCCCCGTCTGCTGCGGCAGTGTAGGAGACTGCCGCCGTGCCCGTCCGCATCGCCGCCGCTCGTCGCAGCCCCTTCGCCGGCACCGACGGCGCGCTCGGCGGGTGGCACCCGGTCGATCTGGCGGCGACGCTGATGAACGCGACCGTCGCCGACCCCGCGATCATCGACGAGGTCTGGCTCGGTTGCACCGAGCCGGTCGGAGCCCAGGGCGCGGACATGGCCCGGGCCGCGATCCTCACCGCCGGATGGCCGGATCGCATCGGTGGCACCGTCGTCGACCGGGGCGAGACGAGTGGCACGGCCGCCCTTCATGCCGCCTGCGCCGCCCTCGAGGCGGGCGACATCGGCCGCGCGGTGGTCGTCGGCGTGTGCAGCGCGTCGGTCGTCGCGCCGGGCGCCTCGGCGCTCGCCCGCACCTACGGTCGCCCGTGGGGCGACGGTCCGGCGACGCGCGTCGAAGGGGAGGGCGGCCTGCTGCCCGCTCCGGCGGCCGCTGATCGAGCCGCGACCGCGGCCGGCATCGGTCGGACCGAGCAGGACGAGTGGACGACCGGGAGTCACGAGCGGCGGGGACTGCTCGCCCCCGCGACGATCGAGCCGGTCGACGCTCGCCCCGGTGAACGCGCCGCGATCCAGCGGGGCACCCCGATCACCGCTGATGTGCTGCGGGTGCCACCGGAGGATCCGGCGGCGATGCCGCCGAGCTTCGATCCGGCCGGGACGGTCACCGGATTCACCTTCTCCCCACCCGCCGACGGCGTGACCGTGATCGAGCTCACCACCGCCGAGGCCGAGGGCCGACCGCGGATCACCGCCCGCGCTCGATCGGCCGGCCATCCTCTCGACCCGACGGGCGATGCCGCGGCGGCGATCCGCGTCGCGCTCCAGAGCGCCGGGCTCCCGCTCACCGCGATCACCCGCTGGGAGGTCGCCGAACCGACCGCGGCGGCGACCCTTCTCGTCATCGAGCGAGCCGGTCTCGATCCGGAGCGCGTCAACATCGCCGGTGGCGCACTGGCGGTCGGCGACACCGCCGCGGCCGAGGAACTCCGACTCGTCGTCGACGGCGTTGGTCACGCGGGCGCGGGCGACGTGGTCGGGTGCGTCGCCTTCGGCCCGACCGGCGCGGCCGTGACGATCCTGGCTTGCCCGTAGGCTTTCGTCGTGCAGGTGTTCAACGTGATCGTCGCGGTCGCCGTCGGGCTCATCATCTTCCGCGCCGGCCTGGCGATGCTGCGGGGCCTGGCCCGGCCCGTGCCGGAGCCGCCGCCGTCCGGGGAGCTCCGCAAGGTCAAGATCGCCTACCGCTGCAGTCTCTGTGGTGCGGAAGTGCGCATGACCATCGCCCCCCACGAGGACCCCGAACCCCCGCGCCACTGCCTCGAGGACATGGACCTCGTCGCGCCCATCGAATAGGGGTTGTCCACAGGCTGTGTGTAAGTCGGGGGATAATCACATTGATGTAATCCAGTAGGATCATCTCATGTCGCAGAAGCCGAACAAGCGCCGCGTCTCCGGGGGCCGGGTCACACCGAAGGGCACCCGCCCGGAGGGGTACACACCCGAGACGGTCTCCCACACGGGCCACGAGGACCTCCCCCCGAGCCCACTCTGGGTGCCGGTCCTGATGTTCGGCCTGTTGGGCCTCGGCGTCGCCGTGATCCTGCTGAACTATGTGGGCTCGATCTGGGACACGTCGAATCCGATCCTTCTGCTCGGCCTCGGCATGATCCTGGGCGGCATCGTCACCGCCACGCAGTACCGCTGAAGATTCCGCCGGTTGTCCACAGCACTGTGGACAACGCCGTTCACTCCTCGAAGTTCTCCCAGTACCGGCTGGGCATGGGGCCCCGCTGGTGCTTGTACTTCGATCGCAGCGGCCCCGTGCCGTAGGGCACGTCGGCGGCGGTGGTCATCTGCTGGAACGAGATCTGGCCGATCTTCATGTTCGGGTAGAGCGTGATCGGCAGGTTGGCGACATTGCTCAGCTCGAGCGTGAGCTGACCGTCGAACCCCGCGTCGACGAACCCGGCCGTCGAGTGGATGAGCAGGCCGAGGCGGCCCAGGCTGGACTTGCCCTCGAGGCGGGCGACCAGGTCGTCGGGCACCGCGACCCGCTCGAGCGTGCTGCCGAGCACGAACTCGCCGGGATGGAGGATGAAGGCCTCATCCTCGGCGACCTCGACGAGCTGGGTGAGCTCCTCGAGGTTCGACTTCACGTCGATGTGGCTCATCGTGTGGTTGCGAAAGACGCGGAACCAGCGGTCGAGTCGGAGGTCGACCGAGGAGGGCTGGAGGCCCTTCGGGTCGAGTGGGTCGATGACGATGCGGCCGGCGTCGAGCTGCTCGCGGATCGTGCGGTCGGAGAGGATCAACGGTCGTTGGCTTTCAGGGGAGTCGGGACGGCGGCGGGATCGACCTCGACCGGGCCGCTGTGGTCCTCATCGGCGTTCGGGGTGCGGGCGTCGTCGGCGTCGAGCAGTTCGAGTTGGCTGCCGCGGGCGCGGCGGGCGCCGTCCATCCAGTGGGCACGACAGAGCAGGTCGTAGGTGACCTCGCCCGACGCGGGGCCGGAGGTGTCGCCGACGACCTTCAGCTGGCCGGACACGACCTGCTCGCCGTCGACGAAGCGGGCGTTGTGGGTGGCACGGGAGCCGCACCAGCAGCGGGCCTCGACCTGGATCTCGGTGCGCTCGTCCGCGAGCTCGAGCATCCGGGCCGTGCCGGGGAAGAGTTGGCCCTGGAAGCTGGTCAGCAGACCGAAGGCGTAGACGTCGACGGCGAGATCGTCCACGACACGAGCCAGCTGTTCGCACTGACTCGGCGTGTAGAACTGCACCTCGTCGCAGATCACGGCATCCACGCTGCCGAGCCGCGCCATGCGACGCCGGACCATCTCGAAGAGATCGGTGCCGGGATCCGCGATCTCGGCTTCGGCGGAGACACCGAGTCGGCTCGACACCCGCCCTTCGGCCCGATCGAGCTGCGTTGTGAGGATCGTCGTGAGCCCGCGGGCGCGCAGATTGTGATGGATCTGGAGGGCCTGGGTGGACTTCCCCGACCCCATCGTCCCGAAGGTGAATCGCAGCTGCGCCATCGACCGGCGACCCTACACGGGCTGTCCCGATCCGGCATCGGTCGCGGCGACGCCAACGGGACCTAGGTCCCTGGGCCGGCCGCGGCGCGAGCCCGATCATGGTTCCATGACCTCCAGCCTCCCGCCGACCTCCCTCGAGACGATGGACGAGGGTGAGTGCTGGGCGCGCCTGGGGAACCACGTGATCGGCCGGCTCGTCGTCGCCGTGGGCCACCAGCCCGACATCTTCCCGGTCAACTATCGGATCGTCGACGGCGACATCGTGGTCCGAACCGCCGAGGGCACCAAGCTCGCCGCGGCGTTGATGGGCGAGCTGGTCGCGTTCGAGATCGACGATCTGGACGAGCTGAACCATTGCGGCTGGTCGGTCGTGGTCCACGGCGTGGCCCATGAGTCGACCAAGCTCGACGACGTGCTCCACGACGCCCAGGTCGACACCGACCCCTGGGCGTCGGGCGTCAAGCATCGAGTGCTGCGCATCACCCCCGAACGTGTGACCGGGCGCCGTATCCAGGCACCGGCCGGAGAACAGGACGTGTCGTCATGAACGAATCCCAGCCCATCGCCGCCGCCGAACGCCACGGCATCGTCGTCGGGGTCGACGGCGGTGAAGCCTCCGCGGCCGCGCTCGCCTGGGCGGCGGCACGGACCGATCGGTTCGGCCCCGTCCGCCCGGTCCACACGTGGGACTACCCGCTCGCCACCTGGGCACCACTCCCCTTCGGGGCGGCCGCGGCGCCGCCCGTGGAGGAGATGGCGCTCGCCGCACGCGAAGCCGCCGAGAGTTGTGTGGAGGACCTCGCCGACGTTCCCCACGAACCCGTCGACGTCAGACGAGGAGATCCGGGCACGGTCCTCGTCGACGTGGCCCGTGATGCCGAACTCCTGGTGGTCGGCACACGGAGCCGCGGACCGGTCCGGAGCAATGTGATCGGCTCTGTCGGTCGCCATTGCGCCGATCACTCGCCGGTCCCTCTCGTCATCGTCCCTGTCCGCGACGCGCCGGTCCCCTCGGAGACGAGCGAGCGCATCGTGGTCGGGGTCGATGGCTCGGACCACTCGCTCGACGCCCTCCGGTGGGCGTTGACGAACTCGCCCGACGACGCCGAGATCTCCGCGATCACCGCCTGGCAGACGCCGGTCGACGGGCCGATCCTGTACGGCGTGAACCGGTTCGACATCCGCGCGCTCAAGGCCGCCGCGCAGGCCATCGTCAACGAGGCCGCCGACAAGGTGTGCGCCGAGCTCGGGATCGATGAGACCCGCGTCATCCGCCAGATCTCCGAGGGCGACCCCCGATGGGTGCTGCTGAGCCGATCCGAGGTCTCCGATCTCCTGATCGTCGGTCGCCGCGGCCGCACCGGTCTCCCCCACTTCTTCCTCGGCTCGACCACGACGGCGCTCATCCACAAGCCGAAGTGCCCGATCGCGGTCATCCCCGGCTGAGCGACGGGCCACCTCGCCTGCGCGAGACTCCACCCATGTCGATCCGCGTCGCCCTTCTCGACGATCACGAGATCGTCCGTCACGGCGTCGCCGAACTCGTCAACGCGAACGACGACATGGAGGTCGTCGGGCAGGCGTCCACGGCGGAGGAGATCGTGCGGACCGTCGTGGCCCAGGAGGTCGACGTCGCGGTGCTGGACGTGCGCCTGGGCGACGACGCCGGCAACGGCATCAACGCCTGCCGCGAGATCCGCAGCGCCCGGCCCGAATGCCAGTGCCTGATGCTCACGTCCTTCGAGGACGATGAAGCCCTCGTCGACGCGGCGCTCGCCGGCGCCGCCGGATTCGTGCTCAAGCAGGTGCGCGGCAACGATCTCATCGAGTCGATCCGCAAGGTCGCGGCCGGGGCCCAGCTCCTCGACGCCGCCGAGACCCGCATGGCGATGCAGCGCCTCCGCGACACCGAGGCGGGCGCCATCGAGACGCTCACCGACAAGGAGCGACAGGTCTTCGACCACATCGGCCAGGGTCTGTCGAACCGCGAGATCGGCGAACAGATGTACATCGCCGAGAAGACGGTCAAGAACTATGTGTCGAGCGTGCTCGCGAAACTCGGGCTCGTCCGCCGCACCGAGGCCGCGGCGCTGGCCGCCCGGCTCGAGGAACGGCAGCGTCGCAAGTACGACTGACTCGCCGGTGGCGACGTCAGCGAAGTGACCGCTCGATGGCCTCGAGCAACGCGTCGCGGGTCATCGGTCGGGGAACCGTGACGCAGCCGTCCAGTTCCGCCGCGTAGAGGGGCACTCGGGCGGTGGGGATCTCGACGACGATCGGCGTGTCGGGCATCGCGGTCTTGAGTCTCGCGAGGACGTCACGATCGAGCTCGTCCTCGACCTCCAGGCCGAACAGCACCACATCGGCCTCCGCGGTCCGGCCACACCGGTCCCCCCGCGACAGGGGGCAGGGCCGCCGGTCGGCCGGGCCACCACAGGTCGCCACCTCGTAGCCCTCCGACGCGAGGAGGTCGCCGACCGCGAGACCGACGTTGGGATCGTGGTGCTCGACCAGCACGCGAGGTCCGTTGGCGGTGCCGCGCCATGCGCTCGGCTCGGCCGAGATGCGTTCTCGCCACATTGGTCGGCCCCCTTCCGGACGGATCGCCCGCCCAACGACGGGATGCAGGCCACCGTCTCGCAGATCCGCCCCACGGCGAAGGGTCGAAGGTCCCGAGGGGTGCAGACCCGGCGGGCACTACGGTGGCGGGGTGACCGAGTCGCTCGACGGCCTCGACGCCCGCGGCGTGTGGGAGAGCGTGCCCGACGCGATGCTGCTCGTGGACGCCGCGGGCAGGATCCAGCTCGCCAACCTCCAGGCCGAGTTGCTCTTCGGCTACCGCGAGGGGCTCAACGAGATGACGGTGGAGGCGCTGCTCCCCGAGTCGGTCGCCGGGCACCATCGGGAACTGCGTGCCGACTTCCACGCCGCGCCGCGGCGTCGAGCGATGGGATCCGGGCAACGCCTCGAGGCCCGTCACGCCGACGGCAGTCTGTTCCCCGTGCAGATCTCGTTGTCGCCGCTCGGTGACGATCTCGTGATCGCCGCCGTCCGCGACGTGACCGATGCCGTTGCCGCGGAGGAACGCCAGATCGAATCGGCCCGGCGGCGCATCCTCGCCGAGGACCACGAACGCATCGCCAAGGACATGCACGACAACGTCATCCAGGAGCTGTTCGCGCTCGGGATGTCACTGCAGGCATCGGTGGGGGGGATGAGCGATCCCGAACAGGCCGATCGGATGGAGGCCGGGGTCGAGAAGCTCGACGACGTCATCCGCTCGATCCGTCAGCTCATCTTCGGCCTGCGCTCGGACCCCCGCGACCGGGACGACTTCCGCAGCAAGGTCGTGGAGATCGCCACCAGCCTGATCCCGTCGCTCGGCTTCGAGCCCTCCGTGGCCTTCGTCGGCCCGGTCGACCAGGTTCCGGAGTCGCTCCAGGAACACATCCTCGCGGTGGCGCGGGAGAGCCTCACGAACGTCGCCCGCCACGCCGACGCCGACGCCGCCTCCATCGAGGTGAACGCCACCGATGGACACGTCACCGTGGAGGTGAGCGACGACGGCATCGGCATCCCCGCCGTGCCGACGCGCCAAAGCGGCCACACGAACATGGCCGACCGGGCCCGCATGGCGAACGGCCGCTTCTCCGTCGAACGCCACCCCGACGGCGGCACCACCGTCCTCTGGCGCTCCCCCCTCACCCCCTGACCGCCGCCCCCCGAGAGGAATCTCTGGGCCCCCGCACCCGCAATCTCTGGTCACGAAAGGGTCGAACGCACGGCGACGAACGGGGCGAATTCGACACTTTCCTGACCAGAGATTGCGGGTGGGGGGCGCGAAACGGGGGTTCGGCGACACTTTCGTGTCCAGAGATTGCGTGTCGTCGTGGCCGGCGGGGGCGCTACGATCGGCGCCACTGCGGGTGTAGTTCAATGGTAGAACATCAGCTTCCCAAGCTGAGAACGCGAGTTCGATTCTCGTCACCCGCTCCGATTGCCCATGTCAGCGCGGTTGCGCGGCTACCCGTCGAGCGTCGACCGGTGGGCCTGTCCCCGTGGCCGATCGGCGAGCCGGACGGCCTCTTCCGCGATCGTCTGACAGACGAACCGGGTCGCGTCTCGGGCATCGGTGACATCGAGTCGGCACGTGTCGAGCATTGCGGGGACGGCCTGGGATCCCATGGCGAGGGCGAGCGCGTGCCGCACCCGTCGGAAGTCGGAGCTCTCGAGCTGGTCCACGACGGGTTCGAGGGCGACGTCGATGTAGCGCAGGCGCCGGGCGGCGCGGTCGAACTCGGTTCCGATGCCTCGGATACTCCGGTCGAGCATGGCCCGCTCGTAGGCCCGGGCGCCGTCGGGGTCGGAGAACAGGTAGCCGTTGATGGCGTCCTCTGCGGCGAGGACTCTGGCGATGAGGTCGCTTCCGGCGCGCACCATGGCCTCGTCGATGTCGGTCAGAACACGATCGGAGAGGACCTGCCAGACGACATCGGCCGCAGAGTCGAAGTACCGGTACGCGGTGGCCCTGCTCACGTCGGCGGCGGCCGCGATCTCCTCCATCGATGGGTCGGCCATGCCCTTGTCGAGGAGCTGCGATGCCCCGTCGACGAGCGCCTGACGGGTTCGCGCCTTCTGTTTGAGCCGGGCTGCCACTGTGAGAATCCTATCTCATCATGAGATTCGTGTCTTGCGAAGCACCCACTTCATGATACAGTCGTCTCACGAACGACCCCGCTGCGAGGCCGGACCGAGAGGACAATGCCATGACCGTGACCGAGAACCCGACGGGCAAGAAGTACTGGTTCGACGGCTTCTTGATGGAGGTGCTCGTCTCCGCCGCCGACACCGGCGGAACGCTGTCGGTGTGCAAGCAGACCCACCGACTGGGCTACGGAACGCCGGTTCATCTCCACGAGCGTGAGGACCAGACGTTGCACGTGATCGACGGCAAGATCACTGCATGGCTCGACCCGATGGGTGACCGAACCGAGCAGGTTCTCGAGGCCGGTGAGGCCGTCTTCCTCTCCCGGGGCGTGCCCCACGCCTTCCGCGTCGAGGAGGAGGGCACGCGGCTGCTCGAGATCAACACACCCGGCGGATTCGAGGGGTTCCACATTGCCGCTGGTGAGCCGGCCACCCACGACGGCCTACCCGAGCCGTCCCCTCCCGACATCGAGAAGCTGATGCGCCACGGGGCCGACTACGCCTGCGAGGTGCAGGGCCCACCCGTCGGCGCCGGCTGAGTCTCACCGCCCACATCCGGTCGCCGTCCGGCTATTCGGCAGGTCGGTCCACGAGGAGCCGCATCAGGGGTTCGCCGTCGCGGCGCTCGCCGCTCCATCCGAAGCCGGCCGCACGATAGGCACGGCGTGCCGCGGTGTTGTCCGGGTGGGCCGAGACCGCCAGCTCGCGGCAGTGCCCACCCGGTCGACGCACCCACTCGATGACGGCGCGTGCCGCTGCGGTGCCGAGACCACGACCCTGTGAGTCCTGGTCGATCGCGACGTTCCGCAACTCGCAGGTGCGTTCGCCGTGCTCGATGGCCAGGACGCCGACGACCGACCCAGCCTGGTCTCGCACGAGAAGGGGTTCCCACGAGCGGCCGCCGGGGCGAACGTAGGACTTGGCCAGGATGACGAGGGCGACGGGCTGATGATCGGCGACGAAGGCGAGCTGGTCGTCGCGCACCCGTACGTCGAGCGCCTCTCGCCAGTTGCTCGAATCGATCGCCTCGAGTCGCACGTCGTCCACGGAGCCAGTCAACTACGCAGACGCTGCCTCGTCCTCGACTTCGCCAACAACCGCCGCAGCACCAGCCGGCGCTAGCTCGCTCCGCGGGCGCGGACCGGGCCGAGCAACCACGTGACGCGGCGCCACGACACGACGTAGTGGAAGACGACGAGCACGGCGACGACGACGCCGAGCAGCGGTGACGCCGTCCAGAGTCCCCATGTCCCGAGCCCGAGGATCGCCAGCTCGATGGCCAGGCGCACCAACCCATGGACGACGACGGGCGCACGACCGGACCGGCTCGGATCGCCGGGCACGTTGAACACCCCCCACGCCGTGGCGGCGAGAACGGGGGCGATCACCACGGCAACGACACCCACGACGCCATCACCCGCGTCCCACGCCAGCATCGCGATCCCGACGAGCGCGGCGAGCTCGAGCAGGAATCGGAGCGCCAGGTTCCACCCGGCCATCACGAACCGGCGCCGAGTCGGGCGGCGATGCCGCCAAGGACGAGCTCCAGCCCCCGTTCGAACTCCGCGCCGAAGTGATAGCCGGGCTGGGTGACGTGCTCGGCCGTGAACCACGCGAGATTCGGGTAGTCGGCGGCGAACCGGGCCATCAGGTGGTCGGCCAGCTCGACCAGTTCCTCGCCGCCCTGCCCGGGAAGCGACGCCTCCTGGATGGCGAACCCGAAGATGAACGCGTCGAGCACCGCGGCGGCGTGGGCCACGAGCGCCGTATCGAACCCGTTCGCCCGCAGACAACCGATGACGGCGTCGTTGTGGCGAAGGCTCTCCGGCCCCGGGTTCGCCCGCGAGTCGAGCATGGCGGTCGCCCAGGGGTGGCGGCGCAGGGCCTCCCGCGCCGACCGGGCCCGGGTGCCCATCTCGGTGCGCCAGTCGCCGTCGGCGGCCGGCGTGTGAATCTCGGCGAAGACGGCGTCGACCATCCCGTCGAGGATCTCGTCCTTGTTCGCGACATGGTGGTAGATCGACATCGGTTTCACACCGAGGTGGGCGGCGAGCTTTCGCAGCGTGAGCGGATGGACCCCGATCTCGTCGGCGACCTCCACCGCGCCGGCGATCACCACCTCGCGGTTGAGGCGGGGTCGCGGCGCCTTCGCTGGTTGTGTCGCGTTCATCGCGACCTCCATCGCTGCCACCCGAGCGGACGTTCCACTTGACATGACGTACTTAGTACGGTTGGATGCACGAACACAACCATACTAAGTACGAAGTGAAACGCAAGGAACACTCATGTCTGCTACAACCGCCACGACCGCAGCCTCGGCCGCGTCGATCGCCGCCGCGGCATCCACCACCGCCACATCCCCGGAGCGTGAGACCATGCAAGCGATCGTCCAGCACCGGTACGGCGCCGCCGACGTGCTCGAGGTGGCCGAGATCGAGCGTCCGACCATCGACGCCGACGAGGTGCTCGTGCGCGTCAAGGCAGCCGGCGTCGACCGCGGCACCTGGCACCTGATGACCGGGCTCCCCTACCTGGTCCGCCTCGCCGGGTTCGGCATCCGCCGGCCCAAGCAGACGGTGCCCGGGCTCGACCTGGCGGGCACGGTCGTCGGGATCGGCGCCGACGTGACCGGCTTCGCGGAGGGAGACGAGGTCTACGGCATCGGCATGGGCACACTCGCCGAGTACGCCACCGCGAAGGCGAGCAAGCTCGCCCATCGCCCCGAGAGGCTCACCCCGGAGCAGGCTGCGACGATCGCCGTCTCCGGTTCGACCGCCGCCCAGGCGGTGCTCGATGCCGGCGCGGCCAAGCCGGGCCAGCGGGTGCTGATCCTGGGCGCGTCCGGCGGGGTCGGCAGCTTCGCCACCCAGATCGCCCATGCCCACGGGCTCCACGTCACTGGCGTGGCCAGCGCGGCCAAGGCCGACCACGTCCGCGGGCTCGGCGCCGACGTGGCCCTCGACTACGCCACCGACGACTTCACCGCCGAGGAACCGTTCGATCTCATCATCGACACCGGCGGACGCAACCCGCTGCGTCGGCTCCGCAAGGCACTCACACCGGAGGGGACGTTGGTCGTCGTCGGCGGTGAGGGCGGCAACAAGCTCACGGGCGGATTCGGCCGGTCGATCCGGGCCGCCGCCATCTCGCCGTTCGTCTCGCAGCGGCTGGTCATGTTCATGAGCGACGAGGGCGCCGATCGGTGGAAGCCGCTGCGCGACCTGATCGACGCCGGCGAGGTCGAGGCACCCGTGGACCGCACCTACCCACTCGCCGAGGCCGCGACCGCGATCGACGATCTCGCGGCCGGTCGGATCCGGGGCAAGGCCGTCATCATCGTGGCCTGAAACCGCGGGCGCCGACCGTCCGCGCGTCGGGAGTGCGCGCCATCGCGTATCTTCCGTGCATGCCCGGGGCCCGTCAGCGCGAGATCCACGTCGTTCGATGACCGGACGCAACAACGGAGCGGCACCTGCGTCGCCGACCCTGGGCACGCTCGGAACCTTCGGCGGCGTGTTCACGCCGAGCATCCTCACGATCCTCGGCCTCGTCCTGTTCCTGCGCGTCGCCTACGTGGTGGGGTCCGTCGGGCTCACCAAGGGGCTGCTCATCCTCGCCCTCGCCACCTCGGTGTCGGTGCTGACGAGCATCTCGCTGGCCGTCGTCGCGACGAACATGCGGGTCGGCGGGGGCGGCGAGTACTTCCTCATCTCGCGCACGCTCGGCATCGAGTTCGGTGGCGCGGTCGGCATCGTGCTCTATCTCGCCATCTCGGTGTCGATCGCGTTCTACGCGATCGGCTTCGCCGAGGCGGTCATCGCCGCGCTCGGTCACGACAACCAACTTGCGATCCGGCTGATCGCGGCGGGTCTCGTGCTGGTCCTCGGCGCCATCGGCTACGTCGGCGCCGACCTCGCCACGCGACTCCAGTACCTCGTGATGGCGCTCCTCATCATCGCTCTCGTGTCCTTCTTCTTCGGGGCGGCCGGCGACTTCGACACCGATCGTCTCGCCGACAGCTGGGGCGCGCCGGACAGCGGCGTCGGCTTCTGGGAGGCGTTCGCGATCTTCTTCCCGGCCGTCACGGGCTTCAGTCAGGGCGTCGCGATGTCCGGCGACCTGCGCAACCCGAGCCAGTCGATCACACGGGGCACCTTCGCCGCCGTCGGCCTGTCGACCGTGGTCTACCTGGGGGCGATGTTCCTCCTCGCCGGCACGACACCGCTCGCCACGCTGGCAGCCGAGACGTCCACCATCATGGGGGACCTGTCCGTCGCCGGATGGACGATGCTCGTCGGCGTGCTCGCGGCGACGCTCTCGTCCGCGTTGGCCTCCACGCTCGGCGGGCCGCGGGTCCTCCAGCGCCTCGGCGAGGATCGGGTCCTGCCCCGCCTCGAGGTCTTCGCCGTCGGCGCCGGCCCCGCGAGCAACCCCCGGCGCGCCCTCGGCATCAGCCTCGTCATCGCGCTCATCACCGTCGCGGCCGGCGACCTGAACGCGATCGCGCCGCTGATCTCGATGTTCTTCCTCGCGAGCTACGGGATGATCAACTACGCCACCTACTACGAGATGCGGGCCGGGAGCACCTCGTTCCGGCCCCGCTTCCGGTGGGGGGATCATCGGGCGAGCCTCGCGGGCACCCTCGCGTGTGGTGGCGCGATCCTCGCCATCAATCCGACCGCCGGCGTGCTCGCGGGCCTGGTGCTCCTGCTCCTCTACGCCTATCTCGGCCAGCGCGACGTCCCCGACCGTTGGGTCGACAGCTCCGGCGCTCACCACTACACACGGGCTCGCCACCATCTCCAGTCGCTCGCCGAGGAACCGGTCGGATCACGCGACTGGCGGCCCTGCATCCTCGCCTTCGTCCCTCGCGATCCGACGAGCCGACGGCGGATGATGACCATCTCGTCGTGGCTCGAGGGCGGCTCGGGGTTCCTCACCGCGGTGCGCATCCTCGAGGGAACGGGCCCGATCTGGCGGCGTCAGGCCCGCGAGATCGAGGCCGACCTGCGGGCCGAGGTCGGAGAGGTCGTCCCCGGCGCGTTCGCCCGGGTGATCACGGTGCAGGACGACGCCTCCGGGGTGCAGGCGCTCGTCCAGACGCACGGCATCGGAAACCTGAAACCGAACCTGACCGTGTTCGGGGTGCGCGACCTGCGTGGCTCCGAGGCCGATCGCAAGGCCTACGGATCCATGCTGCAACAGAGCCAGCGGTTCGGCGCCAACGTCGCGGTCGTCAACGTCCGCGACGACGCCTGGACGCGCTTCGAGGCAACCGCTCCGGCCGACCGCACGATCGCGTTGTGGTGGAGTGACGACCAGGTCGGCCAGCTCATCACCCTGCTCGGTTGGCTCTGTCAGCGCAGCCCGGATTGGGCCGCCGCCCGGGTGATCGTCCACGTGCCCAGCGGCGACGACGCCCACGAGCCCGAACGGGTCGCCCAACTCCTCGACCAGGCCCGCATCTCCGCCGAGGTCCGCCCCGTCGATCCCACGCCGGCCGCGTTCACCACCGCGCTCGGGGCGGCGACCCTGGCGCTCGCCCCGCTCCGGGTTCGCCACGGCGCGGCGATCGGGCCGTTCGAGACGCCGCTCGGCATGCTCGTCGAGAGCCTGCCGCTGGCGGTGATGATTCTCGCCTCCGAGGAGGTCGAGCTCGACGCCGAGCCGGACGACGCGGATCTCGCCGCCCTCGCCCACGCCGAGGACCAGGCCGAACAGGCCCGCCGGTGGGTCGCCGATCTCGATGCCGAGGCGGCCCGCCTGCTCGTGGAGGCCGAGTCGCTTCGGGTGCAGCTCGACCGCGCCGACGAGGGAACGGACCGAGAAACGATGGAGACCCGCCTCGAAGACATCGACCGCGACGCGGCTGCGGCGTACCGCCGCTACGTCGACGCCCGCGCCCGCTGCGCGACGCTCGAGACGCAGGCGGCCGAGCTCCGCGCCGACCGGGGGAAGACCGACCTGGACCCCGACGTCTGGCAACGCCCCGTCCGGCCGGCCGACTGAATCGCGCGACACGCGCGAAAGCGGGCAGGCCCCCTGGAAGGAAAGGCCTGCCCGCTCGCCCTCCCCCGGGGAGGGCCGCGCTACCCGTGTGGAGGGGTCAGGGAAGCAGCACGGCGTCGATGATGTGCACGGTGGCGTTGGCCGTCGGCACGTCCTGGCAGATGGTGGTCGCCACGCCGTTCACCGTGACCGCATCGCCATCGGCGGCGAACATGAGGTCCGCACCGTTGACGGTGGTGGCCGAACCGGCCTCCACGAGGTCAGCCGAGCTCATCTGCTCGCCGGCGATCACGTGGAGGGTGAGGATGCTGGTGAGCGTGTCGATGTCGGCGAGGACGGCGTTGAGATCGTCCTCGGGGATGGCGGCGAACGCATCGTTGGTCGGGGCGAAGATCGTGAACGGACCGTCGCTGTTCAACGTGTCGACGAGATCCGCTTCGACCACTGCGGTCACGAGCGTGCTCAGCAGCGGGTTGGCCGAGGCGGCCGTGGCCGCGGTGTCGTCCGCCATGCCGGCGAAGGAACCCTCACCGTCGGTCGGGACGGCGCTGCAGGCGACGCCGTTGGCGCCGAGCATCGCGTCCTCGCTACCACCCGTAAGCGTGGCGATCGCATCGAGGGCGACCTGCGGCAGCAGGACCGAATCGATGATGTGCACGGTGCCGTTGGCGACCGAGACGTCGGAGCAGACCACGTTGGCGTCGTTGACGACCGTGCCGTCGGCACCGAAGGTGACATCGCCACCCTCGACCGTTGCGGCCGAGCCGGCAGCGCCGAGATCGGCGGCACCGGAGGACTGGCCACCGATCACGTGATAGGTGAGCACGCTGGTCAGGAGGTCCTTGTCGGCGAGCACCGCGTCGAGGATGTCCGCGGGGATCGCGGCGAACGCATCGTTCGTCGGGGCGAAGATCGTGAACGGACCGTCGCTGTTCAACGTGTCGACGAGATCGGCTTCGACCACGGCGGACACGAGCGTGCTCAGCAGCGGGTTGGCCGACGCGGCCGTGGCCGCGGTGTCGTCCGCCATGCCCGCGAAGGAACCCTCACCGTCGGCGGGGACGGCGCCACACGCGGGACCGAAGGCACCGAGCATGTCGGCGTCCATGTCTCCCATGTCGTCCCCGGCCATGTCGTCACCGCCGTCGGCGTTGTCGACCGGCGCGGGATCGGTGGTCGTGTCGGTGTCGTCATCGCTGCAGGCGGCGAACAGCAGGCTGCAGGCGGCGAGCAGGGCGATGAGCCGGTGGCTCCGCTTCACTCGGGGGGACTTCTTCGGGGTACGCATGGGGGTTGCTCTTTCTTGTGGAGAGGTTGGTTGTGGAGGGGGCCGGTCACGACTCGTCGACGAGAACGACGACGGTGTGGTGTCCGGATGCTCCGTCCGGCAGTGGTTCGGAGCGCTCGTCGGTCTGGATTGCTCCGGTGTTGTCGATGGCGCGGACTTCGACGGTGTGGCGGCCGGGAGTGGCGTCCCATGTGGTGGACCACTGGCGCCAGGTGGAGCCGTTGACCTCGGCGGCCATCTCGGCAGGGAGCCAGTCGCCGTCGTCGATCTTCACCTCGACGCGATCGATGCCGGTGGGCTGGGCCCACGCGACGCCACCGATCACGAAGGGACCGGGCGGGATGCGGTCCAGGCCCCGCGGTCGATCGATCCTGCTCTGCATCTTGATCGGTGCCTGAGCCGCGTAGCCCCGCGGCACCCAGTAGTGATCGAAGTCGTCGAACGTCGTGAGCTCGATCTCCGTCAGCCATTTCGTGGCCGACGCGTAGCCGTAGATCCCGGGCACGATCAGCCGCGCCGGGAAGCCGTGCTCGAGCGGCAGGGGTTCACCGTTCATGCCGACCGCCACGAGGGCGTTGCGACCATCGAGGGCGGCGACCGGGAACCCGCAGGTGTAGCCGTCCACCGACCGGCCGACGATCTGGTCCGCGGCCGGATCGATCCCGGCCTCGGCGAGCAGATCGTCGAGGCGGACGCCGATCCAGCGGGCGTTGCCGATCAGATCGCCGCCGATCGTGTTCGACACGCACGTGAGCGTGATGTCGTGCTCCTCGACCGAGCGGGTGAGCAGATCGTTGTAGGACAGGCGGAGCTCGCGCTCGACGAGACCGCGGATCCGCAGTTCCCAGCCCTCGGCGGGCACCTGCGGCACCGTCAGGGCGGTGTCGATCCGGTAGAACGTCGCGTTCGGTGTGAAGAGCGACGCCGCGCCCTCGGCCTGCGCGCCGGCGGGCACGGCGGGGGCCGGCACGTCCGGCCGGGGCAGGGTGATCGCGGCACGCGAGTCGGCCGCGCTGAAGCGGGCCTCGAGCTTGCGGCCGATCGAACCGAGCACGGCGGCCGACACCGCCAACACGCCCGTCTGGGCGAGGAAGCGCCGACGCTCACTCGGATGGCGCACGGTCCCGGCGGTCCCGCGGGATCGGACCGGGGACGGCCGGCCCAGCCACCACAGCGCGGTCGCGGCCACGACGCTGCCGACGATGCTCGGCAGCGGCGACTGGAGCTCCGCCCCGGTCCGCGCGCCGAGCGAGGCGAGCGTGCCGAGCACCCCGAACAGGGCGATGCCCGCGATGCCGAGACGGCGGGAGCGCCGGAGCCCGACCACGCCCACGACGGCGGCGTAGAGGGCGAGGAGAGCGGCGATGCCGACCAGGAGCGCGATCTTGTCGTTCGTCCCGAACCAGTCGATCGCGAGGTCCTTCGCCCACGACGGCACCCGGTCGACGACCCGGTCACCGACGTCGAGGATCGGCGAGCGCAGGTTCGAGCTCAGGCCGGCGACGACTTCACCGGCTCCCAGGCCGACCGCGGCAGCGGACAGCCCGCCGGCGGCCGCGGCGACGACGCCCACCCAACCGGGGCGAGCGAACACGGGGGATCGGAACTCGGCGTCACTCGGGCGGTCGGTGGAGGTCATGGCGGGGGTTCGACGCCGGCGGACCTGCGGATGGGTCGTGTCCGAGGAAATCCAATCCGACCCCCCGCCCGCTCCGAACGGTGGTCATGCCCAACGCCGCCGGCGAGCGACAATGAACGAGATGAACCCCCTCCGTCGCCTGCGCGCGGTCGACCCCCCTGACGCGGAGGCCGATCTGATGACCGACGCGCTGCGGGAGGCCGGTCGCGGGAGCGAAGCGGCGTTCGGACGCTTCTACGAGTCCGCCTCCGCGCTGGTCTACGGCACCGTCCTGCGGGTGGTGCGGGACCGGGCGATGGCCGAGGAGGTCGCGCAGGAGGTCTTCGTCGAGCTGTGGAGGCTCGCCCCGCGATTCGACGCCGGCAAGGGGACCGCACGAGCCTGGGCCACGACGATCGCGCACCGCCGGGCGGTCGACCGGGTGCGGTCCGAGCAGTCCCGTCGCGATCGCGAGGACCGTGACAACCAGACCGCCACCATCGAGTACGACTCCGTCAGCGAGCAGGTGGGCGACAGTCTCGAGCGCGAGCGGGTCCGCCGAGCGCTCATCGATCTCAGCGACACACAACGCGAGGCGGTGACCCTGGCCTACTACGGCGGCCACACCTACCGGGAGGTCGCCGTCCTCCTCGATGTCGCCGAGGGAACCGCGAAGACGCGTATCCGCGATGGCCTGATCAAACTACGAGACACGATGGGAGTGACGTCATGAACGCCGACCTGCACCACCTCGCCGCGGCGTACGCGTTGGACGCGCTGGACGACGACGAGCGCGCCGCGTTCGAGGCCCACTACCCGACGTGCGACATCTGCTCGTCCGACGTCGTCGACTATCGCGAGACGGCGGCCGTCCTCGCCTCCGCCGACGCCGCGCCCGCCCCCGCCGGTCTCGGCGACCGGGTGATGGCCGAGATCGCCCAGACCCGTCAGATTCCCCCGATCGTTCCCGACCGCGTCGTCGACCTCGCCGACCGGCGCCGGAACCGCACCCGCCGAGCGGGCTTCCTCGCCGCCGCGGCAGCCGCCGTGATCGCCATCGTCGGCTTCGCCGTGTCGCTCCGCGGCACCAGCGGAACCGACGACTTCGAACGGGTCCTCGGCGAGCCCGACGCGGTCGTGCTCTCCCTCGAGGGCGACGACGGTGAAATCCGGGTCGTCTGGTCGGCCGCGCTCGATCAGGTCGTCGTCATCGGCAACGGACTCGCCGACCCCGGACCCGGATTCATCTACGAGCTCTGGTTCCTGCTCGACGAGGGCGTCGCCCCCGCGGGGTTGTTCCGTCCCGACGACAACGGCGTGCTGCGGGCGGTGCTCGACGTCGACGACATCGACGGCGGTGGCTTCGGCGTCACGATCGAGCCCGCCGGCGGGTCGGACCAGCCGACCGGGGCGGTGCTGTATGCCGGCACCGTCTGAGCACCGTCGGCCCGTCGTCGGCTCGTCCGCGGTGCCATGATGCGGACATGGACGAACTCCTAGCAGTGCGGGCGGCGGCGGAACGGGCGCTCGACCACGCCGCCTCGGTCGACGGGAGGCGGGTGTTCCCCGACGACGAGGCGGTCGCCGCGCTCGAGCGCCTCGCCGGTCCGCTGCCCGACGGACCGGGCGATCCGGGCGCCACCCTCGAACTGCTCGCCGAGGTCGGTGGCCCGGCAACCGTGGCCAACACCGGGCCCGACTATTACGGCTTCGTCACCGGCGCGACCCACCCCGCCGCGCTCGGCGCCGCGATGCTCACCGCCGCCTGGGACCAGAACGCGGCGCTGCCGGTCATGTCGCCGGTTGCGTCCGCACTCTACGACGTCACCCGCGGCTGGTTGATCGACCTGCTCGGTCTCGCGGGCGACACCGACGTCGCCTACGTCACCGGAGCCACGGTCGCCAATGCCTCCTGCCTCGCCGCCGCCCGCGACGCGCTCCTGGCCGACGCCGGGTGGGACGCTCCGACACAAGGGCTGTTCGGTGCCCCGCCGATCCAGGTCGTCACCGGGGCCCAGGCCCATTCCACGCTGCGTAAGTCCCTCGGCTTCGTCGGGCTCGGCAGCGAGCGCATCGTGTCGGTCCCGGCCGACGCCGAGGGCCGGCTCCGGGCCGACGCACTCCCCGATCTCGACCCCGCCGACGGCCCGATCCTCGTGTGCGCCCAGGCCGGCGAGGTCAACACGGGCGCCTTCGACCCGTTCGACGCGATCGCCGACTGGACTGCTGCGCGTGACGGCTGGCTCCATGTCGACGGCGCGTTCGGCTTGTGGGCCCTCGCCGACCCGACCCGCGCCGAGCTGGTGCAGGGGCTCACCCGGGCGGACTCGCTCGCGACCGATGCGCACAAGTGGCTCAACGTCACCTACGACTGCGGCATCGCGTTCGTCCAGCGGCCCGGTGCGCTGCGGCGGACGTTCGCCTCCGTGGCGGGCTACCTGCCACCGGCCGATGCGTTCGAGGCGATGCACCACACACCGCAGTCGTCGCAGCGGGCCCGCCAGATCGAGGTGTGGGCGGTCCTGCGCACGCTCGGCCGCGAGGGCGTCGCCGCGCTCGTCCAGGAGTCGTGCGCCGGCGCGGTTGCCATCGCCGATCGTCTGAGCGACGAGGAGGGGTTCGCGGTGCTCAACGACGTGGTGCTCAACCAGGTGCTCGTGCGCTTCCGCGACGGGCCGACGACCGAGCGCCTGCTCGCCACGATCGCAGCCGACGGACGGATCTGGTGCGGACCGACCCAGTGGCGGGGCGAGGCCGCGATGCGGATCAGCGTGTCGTCGTGGAAGACCACCGTCGCCGACGCCGCCCGGGCCGCCGACGTGATCGTGGAACTCGCTGCGTCGCACTGACGCCGGACGCGGGCGCGTCAGCGCTGGTCGTCGCCGGGCGGGGGCGGGATGTCGGTGATCTGGATCTCGGGTCCGAGGGTGGCCCCGACGAGATCGAGTCGATCACCGCTCCAGAACTTCCCGGGGTCGTACCAGTTCGCCGGGCGCCGCGCTTCCAGCAGGCCGATGCGCTCGTAGGTCGTGGCGACGAGCTCCGCACAATAGAGATCCTCGAGCGGCACGCCCCGTCGGATCCGGCCGAGCAGCCACCGCTTCGCGAGCGCCCCCGTGCGGGGGAACGCGCGGCCGGAGAACTCCGCCACGGTCGCGAGGATCGTGTCCTCCATCTCGGGGGTGACGGTGCGATCGATCTGGCGGAACCAGGCCTTCTGGCCGTAGGTGTGCACCCACACCGACACCGCGTGTTCGAGCCGGTGGAGTTGCGCACCGCGGTGCCGGGTGGCCGTCCACACGTCGGTCAGCGACTGACCGAGCTCGGCGTGCCAGAGGAGCGGCGGGAGGTCGTCGAGCGCGACGACCATCGACACATGGTTCACGGGACTGTTGGTGAAGAGCCGGATGGCCCGGTCGGCCGGACTCTTCCCGCGGAAGAGCCAGACGTCGCCGGTACTCGTTGCCGCGGCCGCGGCGGCAAGCGTCATCGTCTCGCTCATCGTCCCCGTCCTACCCTATGGGGCGATGCGCATCTGGAAGCTGATCGGACTCGCGGGAGTCGCCGGGGTGACGGCCGGGGCGGTGGTCGCCACCCGCCGGCGCCGTAGTTGGACCGAGCTCGATCCAACGGAGTTGCGCGACCGACTCCACGACCGGTTGGCCGACGCCCCGACCCGTGCGTGATCAGGCGAGCCGCAGCTCGATCGTCTCCTCGTAGTTCTCGACGAACCGGACGATCTCGTCGAGCAGGCTGTCCAGCGCAGCACGAACCACCCGCCGTCCGAGCAGGATCTTGTCGGAGGACCCGCGGTGCCGCTGCGGCGGGTCGTACTCGGCGTGGAGCCGCACCTCGGTCGTGGCCCGCTGCCCGCCCGAGTCGAGGGCCCGGAAGTCCAGCCGACAACTGACGTTGGCGAGCAGCCGGGCATCGCGATCGGCCTGCCAGACGAACTCCACCGCACAGTGACGGGCACTCATCGCGGACGCGTCGTCGAGGATGACGACCACGAGCTTCTCGTCGGGATCGAAGTGTTCGAGCGCGCCGAACTCGGGGGCGAGCACGCACGCGGCACGGTCGGCGGCGACCGTGCCCACATGCAACATCTGCGGGCAGTGACGCTCGACGATCTCGAGGACATCGGCGAAGCGTCGATGGATCGTCGCTTCGTGCTCGATCGTCCGGTGGATTCGCGGTGGGCGACGTGATGGCACCCTGCGCTCCGATCTGAGAAGAGTGTTCACAGTTGGTGATGATACTTCACCAAAGTATGAATGTCACTCAGTTTCATCGGCTACACTCCCGCCGTGGCAAAGCAACGAATAGACCACAGCGAGGTGATCGCCAGCGCCATCGCCGTCGCCGATCGTGACGGGCTCGACGAGGTCGTGTTGGCCCGGGTTGCCGATGACCTCGGGGTGCAGCCATCGGCGTTGTACAACCACGTCGACGGGGTCGACGGGCTGTTCCGCGACATCTCCGATCAGGCCGCCCGCAACCTCGCCGACTCGCTGCTCGACGCCGCGGTCGCCCGGTCCGGCGGCGACGCCTTGCGGGCGGTTGCGATCGCCTACCGCGATTTCGCCGGCCACCACCCCGGGCAGTACGCGAGCCTGCTCCTTCCCGCCGGACGGGAATCGGAGGGCCGCACGGGTCCGCACGAGACGATCACCACCGTGCTGTCTCGCATCGTCGAACCGTGGGGCTACACCGGCGACGCCGCGGTCCACGCCGCCCGGGTGATCCGGAGTTCGATCCACGGGTTCGTCACCCTCGAAGCGTCCGGCGCCTTCGTCAACCCCCAGGAAACCGACGAGAGCTTCGCCGCCCTGCTCGACTTCATCGTCTCCGGCATCGAGCGGCCCGATCTCACTCCCGCCCTCACACCATGACCCCCTCGAAGCCATCCCGACCCAAGAAGCGCGCCCGCAAGCGCATCGACCCCGTCGTCATCGGCTGGCGCGAGTGGATCGACCTCCCCGACCTCGGGGTCACCGGCGTGAAGGCCAAGGTCGACACCGGCGCGCGCACGTCCGCGCTCCACGCGATCGGCCTCGTCGAGATCGACGGAGGCGACCGGGTCCGTTTCGAGATCCGGCCGCGCCAACGCAACCGGATCGGCATGGCCACCGTCGAGTGCGATGTCGTCGACCGTCGACGCATCCGCAGCTCCAACGGTCGGACAGAGATCCGGCCGGTGATCCGAACGAGTCTTCAGCTCGCCGGTGTCACCAAGACCATCGAGTTGACGCTGACCAACCGCGACGAGATGGGCTTTCGCATGCTGATCGGTCGACAAGCGCTCCGGCGCCACTTCCTGGTCGACCCGGCCACCTCGTTTCGCGGCGCGGAGGCACCATGACCAAACGCACATCCCTCGAGATCGCCGGCACCGAACTCGTCCCCGGCGAACGCCACGAACTCGAGTTGCGGCCCGCACAGCTGCCCTCCGGCGGTTGGATGGCGATCCCGGTCGTGGCCTTCCACGGCCGGCTCAACGGTCCGGTCGTGTGGCTGAGTGCCGCGTTGCACGGCGACGAGGTCAACGGGGTGGAGATCATCCGTCAAGTCATGACGAGGCTGGATCCCACGAAAATGCGCGGCACGGTGCTCGCCGTGCCGGTCGTCAACGTGCCCGGCTTCGCCACCGGCGACCGCTACATGCCCGATCGCCGTGACCTGAACCGATCCTTCCCGGGCACGGCGACCGGCTCGCTCGCGTCGCGGTTCGCTCACGCGTTCATGACCGAGATCGTGCGCAAGAGCGACGTCGGGATCGACCTGCACACCGGCTCCGACCACCGCCACAACATCCCGCAGATCCGCGCCGACCTCACCGACGAGCTCACCCGCGAGCTGACCACCGCCTTCGGGGCGCCCTTCTCGCTGCACGCGAGGCTGCGCGATGGCTCGCTGCGCGAAGCCGCCGTCCGTTCCGATGCCCGCGTGCTGCTCTACGAGGCCGGCGAGTCGTGGCGCTTCGATCAGCAGGCCATCGAGGTCGGGGTGCAGGGCGTGCGCCGGGTGCTCGCCCACCTGAAGGTCACCCCCGCCGGGCGAATGGGCAAACGCACGAGCACGATCGAGTTGGCCGCATCCCGCTGGGTGCGCTCCCCCATGAGCGGCCTGGCCCGACTCTCCGCCGAACTCGGGGATCATGTCGAGGCCGGCGACCAGGTCGGGGTGGTCGGCGACGCGATCGGCAGCACCGAGAAGAAGGTCGTCGCCCGCCACGCTGGCTGGATCATCGGCCGCACCGAATCGCCCGTCGTCCATCGCGGCGACGCACTCATCCACATCGCCGAACAACGAGATCCCGAGGGGTCCCCATGAAACTTGCCATCCTGAGCCGCGCCCCACGTTCCTACAGCACCCAACGACTGCGAGCCGCTGCGCTCGACCGCGGCCACACGATTCGCGTGCTGGACACGATGCGGTTCGCGATCGATCTCTCCCACGCCGAACCCGATCTCCAGTACCGGGGCAAGCAGCTCAGCGACTATGACGCGGTGCTCCCCCGCGTGGGCGCGTCGATCACGTACTTCGGCATGGCCGTCGTGCGCCAGTTCGAGCAGATGGACGTCTACACGCCCAACACCGCCAACGGCATCGGCAACTCCCGCGACAAGCTGCGGGCGACGCAGATCCTGTCCCGCCACGACATCGGCATCCCCGCGACGTCGTTCGTGCGCGACCGCTCGGACGTCCCCGCCGCGATCGAACGCGTCGGCGGCGCCCCGGTCGTCATCAAGCTGCTCGAGGGCACCCAGGGCATCGGCGTCATCCTGGCCCCCGATGACCGCGTGGCCGGGGCCGTCATCGAGACGCTCCAGTCCGCCAAGCAGAACGTGCTCATCCAGCGCTTCATCGCGGAGTCGAAGGGACGCGACATCCGGGCGTTCGTGATCGGCGACCGCGTCGTGGCCGCGATGCGCCGGGTCGCCAGCGGCGACGAGTTCCGCAGCAACGTGCACCGGGGCGGGCGCGCCGAGGCGGTGGAGCTCGATCCCGAGTACGAACGCACGGCCGTGCAGTCCGCCCAGATCATGGGCCTGCGGGTGGCCGGCGTCGACATGCTCGAGGGGGACGACGGACCGCTCGTGATGGAGGTGAACAGCTCACCCGGACTCGAAGGCATCGAGGCGGCGACATCGCTCGACATCGCCGGCGCCATCATCG
This sequence comes from Acidimicrobiales bacterium, assembly GCA_033344915.1. Lineage (NCBI taxonomy): Bacteria > Bacillati > Actinomycetota > Acidimicrobiia > Acidimicrobiales > Acidimicrobiales bacterium. The sequence continues at coordinate 3,637,734 of JAWPML010000001.1, read as the reverse complement.
ACTACATCGCGAACCAGGTGAACTTCCCGGAGCTCGACGTGCGCCAGCGACTCAGCGTCAGCACGGGCTACGGCGTCGCCGAACTCCATGTACGCGAGGGCGCCGACCTCGTCGGCACGACGATCGCCGATTCGGGGCTGCGCGAGCGGGACATCCAGATCCTCACGCTCAACCGGGGCACCACCGTGATCCCCAACCCGCGACAGGACCGGGAGCTCGAGGCCGACGATCGGCTCCTGTGCTTCGGCAAGCTCGAATCGATGCGCGACATGATCCCGGAGCGCCGCCGCCGCCACCGGCGGATCCAACCGCTGCCCGACGAGCCGATCCCGGACGAGAACGGCGACTGACCGGACCGGCCTACCGCGCGTCCATCCAGGCCGCGAGGGCGGCGCCGATCTCGTGGGGGCTGTCCTCCTGGATGAAGTGGTTGCCGGCGACGGTGACCTCGGTGAGGTTGGGCCAGGTCCGCACGAATTCGCGCTGCGGGCCCGTGAGGATCGCACCGGGGTCGGCGTTGACGAAGAGCTTCGGCAGGTCCGATTCGGCCATCCAGTCGGCATAGCTCTGCACGATCTCGACGACATCGGCGGGCTCGCCTTCCAGGGGGATCTCGCGCGGCCAGGTCAGGGTCGGGCGCCGGTGCTCCGGCTCGAGGAAGGGGCGCCGGTACTCGTCGTGCTCCTCGTCGGTGAGCGTGCGCAGGATCGACGCGGGCAGCACCGCCTCGACGAACAGGTTCTTCTCGATGACCATCTCCTCACCGGCCGGTGAGCGGAACCCCTGGAAGATCCCGGTCGCCGCTTCGGGCCACTCGTCCCAGGTCACCGGACGCACGATCGCCTCCATGAACGCGATGCCGGCGACCCGCTCGCGATGGCGGTTCGCCCAGTCGAAGCCGAGCGCCGAGCCCCAGTCGTGGATCACGAACGTGATGTCGTCACCGAGATCGAGTTGGCCGAGGAGCCCGTCGAGATGGTGGCGATGATCGACGAAGCGGTACGAGCCCGGTCCGGTGTCGTCGAGCTTGTCGGAGTCCCCCTGCCCGATCAGATCGGGCACGATGCAGCGGCCGCGATCCGCGACGTGCGGAACGATGTTGCGCCACAGATACGACGACGTCGGGTTGCCGTGCAGGAAGACGATCGCGTCACCCGCACCGCGCTCGTGGTACGCCATCTGCTTGCCGTGGACGGTGGCGAAGGACTTGGTGAGCGGCGTCGCGTCGAAGTCGGACATGCCCGATTCTGGCGAACTCGGCCCGGCTGACCCAAAATGAACCGGCACGACCCGTGCGACGCGACGGTGGGAGGGGGACCATGAGGGCGAACCCGCGCCGTGTCGACGCCACCGCCGTCGACGAGGTCCCCGACCGGAAACGCACGCTGCTCGTCGGCGTCCCCGTCGGGACGACGCGACGCGGACGGGTCAAGAAGCGCTACGAGATCCGGATCCGCTCCCACCGCACCGCGCAGCGGGTCAGCGCCCTGCTGAGCCTGGTCATCGTGTTCGTCGGGTGGCGGTGGTTCCTGACCGCGACCGAGTGGTACGACCCGTGCGGGTCGGCCGATCCCCGGGTCGTCTGTGAGCAGCCGGACGCCTGGTTCCGCCACACCCAGTTCTGGCTCGCGATGGTCGGCATGGTGACCGGCGTGACCGTCGCGGCCTACCTCCTGCGGTTCGCCTGGCAGGGTCGGATCTGGCGCTACAGCCGCGAGGTCTCGCTCACCCACGGCGCGGTGGTGCTGGCCTGGCTCTTCGTGTGGGCGATCGGCGCCGTGGCGCGCTGAGCACCGACGGGACGGTCAGCCGCCCGAGCGGATGAGCACGCGGCTGTCACCGATCTGACTCGCGATCGAGTCGACCCCGTCCGTGGCCGCCCGGCTGTGGGAGAAGATCACGTCGACGACCAGGGGAAGGTCGTCCTCGGTCACCGCGCTCACGTCGAGCGCGAGCAGGCACGCACCGGTCGAGTCCGGCTCCTGGCGGATCGGGATGGAGGTGCCACAGGCGCCGAGGTCGCCGGTGACCGGCACGCTCTCGTCCTCCGAGCGCACGTCCAGATCCTCGAGGGCCACGGTGCCCAGGTTGAGCAGGCGGATTCGGAAGGCGGGATCCTGGAGTTCCTCGAGGGTCACGACCTCGTCGGTGATGTCGAGAATCCACTCCGGCTCGGGCACCTCCGGGTGATCGAACGACGGGATCAGCATGGCGACCAACCCGACGAGGAGCGTCAGGAGGGTCATCACGCCGGCCAGGGCGAGCGGGAGGATGCGCAGGTTGTGGCGGGTGGCCGCGATACCACCGAGATCGCCGATCGCTTCGCGGGTCGCCAGGGCCGCGTGCAGATCGGCACGGGCCGCGCCGAGGTCGTCGCGCAGCAGGTTGCGGGTTCCCAGCTGATGGGTCGCCCAGCCGAGCGCCGTCCGGTCGTCGGCCGCGATGGCCGCGCCGCGAGCCGACTCGAGGATCGACCGCCAGGTGCCCCACCGGCCGGCCTGGGCCATCGCCTGCTCGGTGTCGCGGGCGACCGCGATCACCGTCGCCCAGTCCCGTCGCTCCTCCAGCTCCGCGATCAGCCACCGCACGAAGGCACGGTCGATGAAGATCTCGCTGTTGTCCGCGGTCGCCGCCCACTGCACCCCCACGGCGACGAGATCCGGGTCGTTCGGCGCGAACGTGGTCGGTGTCGTCATGCCGGCGTGCCCTCGAGCCAGTTCTCGAGCGATGTCCGCTTCAGCTCGGCCAACGCCGATTGGCACAGCTTCTTCACGTCGGCCGGCGCGCCACCCGTGGCCCGGCATCGTTCGGCGACCGCCTCCGTGAGCTCCGGCGGCACCTCGACCTTCGAGTAGAACGAGAACGCCTCGACGAGGGCCTCGGTCTCGAGGATGGGTTGCAGCTCGTGCACGAAGCGGTCGAGTTCGGCTCCGGCCGGCATCGTCGCCGCGAGCACCGACGACGGCAGCATCTCGGTCACCTCGTCGACGACCTCGTCGTCGAGGTCGACATCGAGGAGGGCGATCATCGCATTGAGACTCTCGAGGTCGGCCAGTTCGCGTTCTTCGTCCGCCCCCAACGCACCCGACTCGTGGAACGCCTCCCAGATCGCGTGGCGCAGGTCTTCGGCGGTGTCGCCGCTCGCCACGTCCGGGATGATCCCCGCGCCGTCGGCGTAGCGATCCACCAGCTCCTCGTTGGCGAGCACCTGGAAGAGCGTCTCCCGCCCGATCTCCGGATCGCCCTTCACGGCGACGAACGGCTCGTCCTGGTCGATGAGGTCGGCCACGATCTCGCGGTCGACGGCACGCCCGAAGAACAGGCCGCGGTGTCGCTTCAGTCGGCGGATCGCCTCGTCCGCCTTGCGCGCACCCCCCGGCCCCTTCGCCTCGGACACGAGTGCCCCGTGGGGACCCGACGGCACCGCCGCGGCCCGGCCGCGGCCGTGCACCGGAGCGCCTTCGTCCATCAGCGCGTTGCGCTTGAACGACAGCGCCAGCGCCTGGAGGTCGAGGATCGAGTTGCGCACCTTGCGTTCGAGCTCCTCGAGCGACGCGAACCGCGCGTCGGCGATGCCCGTCTGCACGTCGTTGTGGCCGCTGACGAACGCCTCCACCTCCTTCGTGACGATGTCGGGCACGCCGTCACCGTCGATGTCCTCGGTCTTGACGAACAGCAGGACCGGGATGCTGCTCTCCATCGCGAACAGGATCTCCTTCTCCGTCCACCGGCCGAACTGCTTCCACAGGATCCCGATGAGCAGGTCGGAGTCCGCCAGGTCGCGTTCCCAGGCGACGACCGGCGGATCAGGGCTGGCGACGGCGTCGTCCTCGTACAGGAACGAGTCGAGGTGGAGCTCGTCGCACACGCCGCCGACCACCTGACGTTCGTCCACGAGCTCCGCCATCGACGAGCTGACGAACACCTTCGGACGCCTAGGCATCGGACGCGGCGGTGCCCTGGACGGTCGGCTGGCGGGCGATGATCAGCATGAGCAGCAGGGCGATGACGCAGAGAAGGAACACGAGCACCTGCTGCTTGCGGGCGTCGTCGAAGGGATCGTCGCTCCCGCCGGCGAACTGGGAGAGCGCCGAAGGTTCGACCGGCTTGCGGACGTCGATCGCCATGCCGGCGCCGTCGACCGCGGTGACCTCGAGCTCGGTGGTCAACACCCGGGAGGTCGAGCGGGGGGCCGGCATGGTCGAGGCGAAGAGCTCGGGCGTCTCGCTGAAGTCGACGGCACACTCGATCCGCTTCGCCGTGCCTTCGCACATCTCGGGGAGCTCGCGCAGATCGAAGTCGACGGCCGCCAGCGGAATCTCCGCGGTGATCGTGATCGCCCCCGCCGGGCGCGGTCCGTCGTCCACGACGAACAGGCTGTAGACGATGTCGTCGGGCCCCGAGGCGCTCGGGCCGGGTTCCGCGTCGTTGTCGTCGAGGAACGCGAGCAGGCGATAGTCGGCCGGCGCCTCCTCGCCTCCGTCACCGTCGTCCCCCGTGCCGTCATCGCCGGTTCCGTCGTCGCCGGTGCCGTCGTCGCCGGTGCCGTCATCGCCATCCGTGCCGTCGGTTCCGTCATCGCCGTCGCTGGTTTCGGTTCCGTCGTCACCGTCATCGCCGTCGGCTCCATCCGTGCCGTCGGTTCCATCCGTGCCGTCGGTTCCGTCCGTGCCGCCGTCGCCGTCATCACCGTCATCACCGTCATCACCGTCGGTGCCATCGTCGCCGTCGCTGCCATCCGTGCCGTCGGTTCCGCCGTCACCGTCATCGTCGCCGTCGGTTCCATCCGTGCCGTCGTCGGTTCCGTCGTCCCCGTCGTCCCCGTCATCGCCGTCGTCGCCACCACAGGACAGGCCCGGATCGAGCTCGCAACGCGGCCGACACGAACCGGAACCATCACGCAACTCGTCCGCCCCGCAGACCGGCACACATGATCCGCCGATCCGCTCCTCGCCGGCGGGACACGGACACGTGGGCCCATCCGGATCCGCGTCACAGGGATCGACCGTCGGGCAGTCACCATTCGCGTCCCGCACCTCGTCACTGTCCGGACACGGGCACCCCGCCCCGTCGGGGTCCGCATCGCACGGGTCCTCCACCGGGCAATCGGGTCCATCGGGGTCGACCTCACAGCGCGGGCGGCACACACCCGAACCATCCCGCAGCTCGTCCGCCCCGCAGTCCGGCACACACGACTCACCGACGCGCTCCTCGCCCTCCGGACAGGGACACCCGGGTCCGTCGGGGTCCGCATCACAGTCCGTGACGCACGCCGTGCCGTCCCAGATCGCACCGCTACCGCAGTCAGGCATCGGCGACACCACGATGTCGTCGAGGGAACCCGAGCCGTCGAGATGGAAACGGATGGTGGCGACGTTCAGCCAGGCGTCGGGGCTGGGCGCGGCGAACGCCGTGGGCGTCGTGTGGTTGAAGATCGACTGGGTGGCGACGATCGCGCCGTCCGGGTCGAAAAGGGTCGCGACAGGATCGCCGTCCTCGAGCTCGTGGAGGGTGAACGTGTGCACCTGCATCGGCTGGGCGAAGCCGACGGTGATCGTGGCCGCCGAGTCACCGGTGATGACCTGTCCCTGGCCCTGCCGCCATTTCGCCAGGATGAGCGACTGACCGAGCGATGGTGCGTACAGCTGAGGACTCACGCCCTCGCAGGTTTCCGCGCTTCCGCCGCAGGTGGAATCGAAGATCATCGGAAAGCCGGCGACGCCGCCGATGCTGACGGTTCCGATCGCGGGCCCGTCGATGCCGGCGCCATCGGGAAGACTGCCCACGATCATCTGCCCGGGGATGAGACCGGACTCGAAGTCGATCGTCGTCGTTTCGGGCGGGGCGACGTCGACGGCTGTCTCCATCGCGAGGGACGGGCCGGCGGCGACGCCGAGCGCTCCCGCGTACGCGGTGAACGAGCCGGTGACCGCGAGCGCCAGCATCACCGACGCGAGCAGCAGCGGCCGGTGCCGTGTTCCTCGTCGTGCGCCCATCGCGAACCGCCCCCAACCTTCCCCGGGCCGCGATCCTACGATCGAAACCGCCGCCGGAGCCAGAAATCCATGCGCGGAGTGTGTGGGGACCGCCGCGCTCCGTGGTGTCAGTCGCGCGGCGCTCAGCGACCCGGCGGTCCGGATCGCTGCTCGTGCGCGGCACCGACGTGCGGGCCGATGTCCCAGCCGAGCGGGCCCAGATGTTCGGCCGCCCACTCGGTGGACTCGCGGTCGGTGACCGTTCGCAGCGAGTCGTTGTAGCGGTTCATGAATCCGGCGAGCGACACGACGCCGAGGATGGCTCGCGCCTCTTCGTCGCTGAAGTGGGTCCGCAGCTCGGCGTGGTGCTCGGGCGTGACGGCGTTGGGGGCCGACGACGCGGCGACGGCGAAGCGCAGGGCGGCCCGCTCACGGTCGTCGAACGCGTCAGCGGATTCGAAGCTCCACAGCGCCTGGATCTTCTCCGTCGGGACCCCGAAGGAGTGCAGGCCGTAGCCCCCGTGGGCCTGGCAGTGCCGACAGCCGGAGGTCAGGCTGGCGACGGTGAACACCATGAAGTTGAGCTCCGGCCCCGGCGGCGCCAGGAAGATCATGACCTGCAACTCCTTCAGCTTCCCGTACATCTCGGGCCAGGCGTCGAGGTCCCAGTTCTGCCGGTTCTCGTAGTCCGTCATGGACCCGAACCTATATCAGTCGATATGAGTTGGAAAGGGGCGGGGATCGACGATCTCCCAGACGAGCGACGACCAGCCGAAGTCGACCGCGCCCATGCCCTCCCCCGAACGGGCGTCGTAGTACTCCCGGAGACCCTCCCCGAGGACGACGGCCACGAGCCGGTCACGCAGGTCGGCGGCCTCGCGCTCGTAGCCGAGACGGCGGAGTCCCATCCACGCGAACCACGCCGCGTTCACCCAGCTCGGCCCCCGCCAGTAGCGGCGCAGGCCCCAGTAGTGGTCACGGCTCGTGTGGGCCGGGTCGTCGAGCGCGACCGACGCCAAGGGGACGCCGCTCCAGAAACGGTCCTCGTCCAACAACACCTCGTTGACGAGTCGGTGGCCGATCTCCTCGGGCAGATCGGGCAGGGCGAGCGGCGCCAGCGTGTCCCAGGTGAACGGGACGTCGGCCTTCGCGACGCGGGGGCGGACGGGATGGCGCACGTCGTCCATGAAGCGGCCGAGACCGTCGTTCCACAGACGGTCGACCAACGCCGGCGTCGGCGACGGGTTCCCCAACGCCTGCTCCGCGAGTGACCAGAGCACGTTCGTGACGACCTCACACACGACCGGTCGACCGTCCGCCGCGATCCGATGGGCGTCGAACCCGCGCCGACGGTTGCCGTGGATGAGGGTCGGGAAGAGGCGGCGGCCCTGGGCCCGCCATCCCCACACATGATCGAACTTGGGTGACGCGTCGAGCCCGGACTCGTCGGGTTGGATGAGCCACAGGAGGTTGTCCCCCTCGAGGTCGCGGTTCGCCTTCAGCCAGTCGTGATGCTCGGCGATGCGGGGTTCCTCCCGTGGGTCACCGACGGCGATCGACCAGGCCCAGGCGAGCAGGGGCGGCTGGATCGTGGAGGTGTTCGGCGCATGACGGGTGGCGACGTTGTAGCGGATCGCCCGCTCGAGGTTGAGGGGACGACCGAGGAACGTGATGTGGCCGATGAAGCCGTCCCGCGAGGAGTCGAGCAGCGTCTCGAGTTCGAGCCGGGACCGAGCCGGATCGAGGCGACGCCAGATGATCGCGTGGAAGCAGGAATCCCAGTACCACTGCCAGTCGTAGCGGCCCGGCGACGGGGAACTGAAGCCGTACGTCCGCCCGTCCTGCTCACCCTCGCGCCAGTTCTGGTTGAGCACGCCCGTGCACAACTCGGCGATGCGATCGACGTCCGACGTCACCGCGCGACGGTACTTCACCCGGGAGTTGAGACACCGGGGTCAGACCCCGCGTCCCACCCCGCGTCCAATCTTCAGGCGGGGTCGGTGGCGACTTGGTCGGCCTCGAGGGCGGCGAGGAGCTCGGAGAGGGCGCCGTCGATCCGCGCGATGTCGGCGTCGGAGAGGGTGTCGAGCACCCGCTGGCGCGAGATCCGGTACGCACGGTCGCCGCGAACGGCGAGGTCGATGCCGGCCTCGGTCAACTCGACGAGGACACGGCGCCGGTCGGACGGATCGACCGCGCGGCGCACGAGCCCCGTGTTCTCGAGGCGGTCCACGACCTGGGTGATGCTCCCCATCGGGCGCAGGACCAACTCCGCGAGCCGACTCACCGGGAGCTGGTGCGGCGCCGTCTCCCGATGCAGCGTCGCCAGGAGCGTGTAGTCCGGGAACGACATCCCGATCTGTTCCATGGCCTCCGCCTGGAGCCGCTCGAGATGCAAGCCGACCCGCTGGAGCCGGGTGAAGAGCGCGAGCGGCGACGGGTCGAGCACATAGTCGGGCAGGTGCGTCGTCGGTGAGTTCACGTCGATGAACATACTCTACTTGCAGAATGTCTGTACATAGACAATTATGGACCCATGAACGCAACCGGACCCATCTTCCGCCATCTCCCCACCCTGGAGTGGGAAACGAAGGCGGACCAGAAGGCCGAGGTCGCCGCCCTCGCTGCCGAGGCCGACGACGTCGGCGCCCGGCGGAGCCGGCTCACGACCGGCCAACACGGCTTCCACTCGCACATCTCCGAGATGCCGCCCGGGTTCGAGGTGCCGCCGCACACGCACGACATCGCCGAGCACATGACGATCCTCGAGGGAAGCATCATCGTCAGCGACGGCACCGTGCTCGGCACCGGCGACACCGCCGTCATCCCCGGAGGCCACCTCTACGGATTCACCGTCGGCGACGACGGTGTCCGATTCCTCGTGGTGCGCGCCGCTGACGCCGCCACCGACTTCAACGCAACCAACGACCCAGGAGCTAACTGACCGATGCGTAACGGATTCAAGGTCTTCGACGCGGACGCCCACGTCATCTACCCGGCGGACCTCTGGCAGACCTACCTGCCCGAGAAGTTCCGCCATCGTGTCAGCCGGCGAGCCCCCGCCGGACTCGACACCTACAACCCCGTCACGGTCGACGGCCGCTGGACCCAGCACCTCACCTCGCTCTACGGCCAGTTCCAGAAGGCGATCGGCTGGACGACGGAGGACATGCGCGGGAAGTACGGCGAGATCGTCGACCTCGGCTTCACCGGTGACCGCGTCGCCGAGTCGCTCGCCATCGACGGCATCGACTTCTGCGTCATCTACGGACCCGAGTACGACATGTGGCTCGACGGCATCGACCCCGAGCTCCAGGCCGCCATGGCCCGCGCCTACAACCGCTGGGGCGCGGAGATGACCGAGGCATCGGGTGGACGCGTCGTCACGAGCGGTCCGGTCCCCCTCACCGACGTCAGCCGCGCCGTCGAGGAGATCCAGTACGCCTACGACGAGCTCGGCATCCGCTGCTTCTGGACCCGCCCCGACTACATGAACAAGCGCAACCTGGGCGATCGCTACTACGACCCGATCTACGAGCTCCTCCAGGATCTCGACTGTGCGTTCGCCACCCACGAGTTCATGGGGCTCAACGCCCAGACCGAAGGTGCCGATCGCTTCGACACGTTCACCGAGTGGCACACCGCCGTGCACTGGCACGAGGCGCAGAACGCGTGCCTCTCGATGATCGTCCAGGGTGTGTTCGAACGCTTCCCGAAGCTCCGCGTCGCCTACATGGAAGCCGGCTGCGGTTGGCTGCCGAGCTGGCTCCACCGCATCGACGAGCACCTCGAGATGGCCGGGGAGAAGGAGTTCCCCGAACTCACGATGAACGCCACCGAGTACTTCAAGCGCAACTGCTGGATCAGCACCGAGTGCGAGGACCCGTTCGTCGCCGACGTCATCCGCTGGATGGGCGACACGCGCATCGTGTGGGAGAGCGACTTCCCCCACCCCGACTCGAAGTTCCCCGGCACCGTCCAGTACTTCCTCGACCTCGAGCCCGACCTGATCAGCGAGGAGAGCAAGCGGACGATCATGTGGGACAACGCGGTCGACCTGTACCGCTTCCCCGAGGAGATGCTGCCGACCGAGTTCATCGAGGCCACCGAGCTCGAGACCGCATGAACGGGTTCCGCCGGCCGCACCAGGCCGTCGACTACGACGCGCTCACGGCCCAGCTACCACCGCCGCCCGAGTATCTGGCGTCGTCGTACCTCGACGATCCGGACACCATCGCGACGAAGCAGCTCGAACGCGTGCAGGCTCGCGCCCGCACCGCCTACGAGGTGCCGTTCTTCCGCCGCCGGTGGGACGCGGCCGGCGTCGGCCCCGACGACATCACGTCGCTCGACGACCTCCACCGCTTCCCCGCCTACACGGTGGACGACATCCGTGAGTCGATCGAGGCCCACCCGCCCTACGGCGACTACCAGGGCGTCACGGTCGACCAGGCCCTTGACGAACCCATGCGGGTCTACATGTCGGGCGGCACGACCGGCACATCTCGACCCACGCTCTACACGACCTGGGATCGCGAGGCCGGCGCCATCCTCATGGCGCGGGCGCTGCACATGCAGGGCATCGAACCGGGCGACGTGGTCATCAACGCCTGGGCGTACTCCACCCACAACGGCGCCCACGCGATGGACGAGGCGCTGTACCGCTGGCTGAACTGTGTCGTCCTCACGACGGGCACCGGCAACGTCACCCCCACCCGCAAGCAGATCGAACTCGCCGTGCAGTACGGCGCCAAAGCGATCCTGACGACCGGCGACTACCTCCTCCATCTCGCCGACACCGCCCGCGATATGGGGCTCGACCCGGCCACCGACCTCCAGCTCACTGCGCTGCCGAACATCGGCGACAAGGAGCGACTCACGGAGACCTTCGGCCTGCCGGTCTACGACAGCTACGGGTTCCACGAGGTGCAGTGGGTGGCAATCGAGTGCCCGGCCGGCGGCGGCATGCACATCTTCGAGGACGCCTTCATCGTGCAGATCGTGGACGTCGAAACCGGCGAGCCGCTGCCCGACGGCGAACAGGGCGCGATCTGCATCACCGAGATCTACAAGACCGGCTCGCCCCAGTTCCGCTACAACATCATGGATCTGTCCACCCTCCTCCCCGCCGGTCAGTGCGCGTGCGGATCGTGGCTCCGCAAGATGGCGCCGTTCGCCGGACGGGGCGACAACATGGTGAAGCTCCGGGGCGTCAACATCTGGCCCGAAGCGCTCGGCGAGATCGTGACCGCGGTCGACGGCGTCACCGACGACTACTTCGTGCGCGCGACCCGCGAGGGCAACCGCGACGAGATGACGGTGCTCGTCGTGAGCGACCGGCCGGCCACCGAGTTCGCCGCCGTCGAAGCCGCAGCGGCCGAGCGCCTCCACCAGGTCGTCGGCGTGAAGATCGGCGTCGAGGTCGTCGCCCCCGGCGCCCTCGACAAGCTGACCGGATTCGGCACCGTCGCGAAGCTCATCCGTTTCGAAGACGCTCGATGATCGACTACTGGTGCAACGCGTTCACGCCCGACCGGGAGCCACTCTGGCGCCGGGTCATCGAGGACGACGCGCTCACCATCCGGCTCGGCGCCCGCGAGGAGGACACCTTCGTCGACGCGGCCGGCATGGTCGCCCGCATGAACCGCGGCGCGATCACGACCCTGATCATGCCGGTGTGTGAGCTCCCCACCGATGCCGGCCTCGACGAGTTCGCCCACTACGCCCTGCGCCCGATCGAGATGCACCAGCTCGCGGCGGCCCACCCCGGCCGCTTCCTCGGCCTCTGGAGTGTCAGCCCCGACGACCCGGCCGATCTCGATGCCGCCCGCGACGCACTCGAGTCGGCGTGGTGCCTCGGCCTCCACTCCCACACCCACAGCTGGGACCACCCGTTCGACGCCCCGGCCTACGCCCCCTACTACGCGCTCGCCCAGCAACACGGCGTGCCGTTCGTGGTGCAGGCCGGTCGGTCGGGAGGGCATCGCGATCACGAACTCGGGCATCCCGCCGCGATCGCGGGACCGGCCGAGGCCCATCCGGATGTCACCTTCGTGCTCTCGCACCTCGGCATCCCCTGGCTCACCGAGACGATCGAGATGGCCACGACCCATGCCAACGTCGTGATCGGCACGGCGACGCATCCCCCCGCGCGCTGGCCGGACGAACTGCTCGAGTTCATCGGCGGCGCCGGCCGCGAGAAGGTGCTGTTCGGCACGGGTTACCCGCTCACCGGACATCTCCACGTGCAGACGCAGCTCGACGCGCTCGACGTCGACGGCGCCACGAAGGAAGCTCTGCGGCAGGGAAACGCCCGCCGCGTCTTCACCCGCATTCCCCACCGAGTCGGAGGTTGAGATGGAAGCCATGAGCCGGGTCGGCACGACCTACAACATCCCGCCCGCACCACCGGACCCCGACAGCACCGACTGGCTCGACCTCGGCGCCGTGCGCATCGGCGTGGAGTACCGCAAGGTCGACCCGGCCGGGCTCGAGGAGATCTACGCCGACACCGAGCACCTGGAGGAGTTGCGGGAGACCTCCCCCGAGGGCGGCTTCACCGACGAGGGCGTGTCCTTGCACATCGTCGACCCGAGTGACGGGTTCGAACACATCCGCTTCGACATGTTCCTCGACGAGCCCCACTACCACTATGTCGACAAGGCGGCCGGCACGAACACCCTCGTCCACTTCGACATCGTCGCCCACGGCGCGATGGTTCCGTGGACGCTCACCCAGCTGCGCACCCGGCTCCCGGACATGCTGCGCCATGTGGGCGCGACCGAGTTCGCCGAGCAGGTGGATGCGACCGACGGAGCGACGCTGGCCGATGCAGTCGAAGCGAAGCTCCGCGAGATCGGAGAGCTGACATGACCCTCGTGGTGGAGCCGGTCACACCGGGCCTCGGTGCGCGCGTGTCGGGCATGCGCGTCGCGGACGCGACCGATGACGACATCGCCGCGGTCCGTGCCGCGATCAACGACCACAAGGTGCTCTTCCTCGCCGATCAGCACCTGACCCCGAGCGAGCATCTCGCGTTCGCGAAGCGACTCGGCGACATCGACATCGCCGCGTTCGGGCCGAAGCACCCCGACCATCCGGAGATGACGGTCCTGGACCAGGAAGCACCGAAGGGCCAGGGTGCCGACGCGTGGCACACGGACAACACCTACGTCACCTGTCCGCCGTCCTACACCGTGCTGCAGTCCGTTCTGCTGCCCGCACTCGGTGGCGACACCTGCTTCGCCGACATGTATGCGGCATGGGACGCCCTCTCCCCCGCGATGCAGGAGATGCTGTCCCCGCTGACCGCCACCCACGATCTGACCAAGACGCTGACCAGGGCGATCGCGGACGGCAACGCCGACGTCGACCTCGCGGCGATGCAGGCCACCTACCCACCGGTCCATCATCCGGTCGCCCGGATCCACCCCGAGACCGGCCGCACCGCGTTGTTCGTCAACGGCAACTTCACCACCGCGATCGACGGCGTCACCGAGGCGGAGTCCGACGCACTCCTCACGATGCTGCTCACGCACATCGGATCCCCCGCATGGCAGTGCCGCCATCGCTGGACGGAGGGTGACCTCACGATGTGGGACAACCGCGCCGTCCAGCACTACGCGGTGCCCGACTACACCTCGCGCCGCATCATGCACCGGCTGACCATCGCGGGCGACGAACCAAAGGGACCCGACGCATGAGCCTCATCCCCGAGCGCTACGCCGACTACGAGACGACCTGCACCATCGGCGTCGTCAACTTCACCAGTGTCCGCGGCGACAAGGCGGCGACGCTCGCCAAGATCGAGGCGAACATCCGCGAGGCCGGTACCCAGGGCATCGACATCCTCGTGTTCCCGGAGGAAGCCCTCGTCGGGCTCGGCGGTTGCAGCGCCTGCCGACAGGGCGCCGAGCACTGCGACTACCACCACGACCTGGCCGAGACGGTGCCCGGACCCTCCACCGAGCGGATCGCCGCCCTGTGCGCCGAACACGATCTGTACGTGTCGGTCGGCATGGTCGAACGTGACCCCGATGACCCGGAGATCCTCTACAACGCAGCCGCGTTCGTCGGGCCCGAGGGAATCCAGGGCACATACCGCAAGGTGCATCTCGGGTCGCTCCCGTGGGTGACCGAGGGCGTCACGTTCCGCAACGGCACCGAGGTGCCCGTGTTCGAGACACGCTACGGACCCGTCGGCCTGCAGATCTGTTACGACTTCTGGTTCAATCCCGAGCTGACCCGGATCCTGTGCGCCAAGGGCGCCCGCATCATCCTGAACAGCTGCGGCACGTTCGCCGGGCCGGGCAAGCTCGACTACATGACGCAGACCACCTGCGTGCGCGCCCAGGAGAACCTGGCCTATGTCGCGAGCTCGAACCATGTCGGCGGTGAGGACGTCGGCAGTTCGTCCTACGCGGCGGGCAACGTCGACGGCGGTCGCGCCGCAGACATGCTCGGCCATTCCACGATCGCCGGACCGGCCTTCCCCCGCTTCAGCCGCGTCCTCGCCCAGGCCGGGGGTGACGGCGAGGAGATCGTCGCCGCCACGGTGAGCTTCGAGCAGCTCCACCGCTGGGAGCCGATCTTCCCCTGGCGCGACTGGCGAGCCACCCACCAGCAGGGCGTGAGCCAGCTCATCGCCGACGAGTTCGCCAAACTCGCCACATGATCGCGCCCCAAGGAGAAAGTACGGGGGTCTGACCCCAGAAAGTATGGGGGTCAGACCCCCGTACTTTCTCAGCCGGTGTTGCGGAGACCGGCGGCGACGCCGTTGACGGTGAGAAGCAGGGCTCGCTGGAGGCGGGCGGCATCGGGGCTGTCGGGGTCCGCGGCGCGGCTGCGGGCCAGCAGCTCGACCTGGAGCAGGTTGATCGGGTCGAGGTAGACGTCGCGCACGGCGAGCGTGCGTTGCAGGACCGGAAGGGCGCCGAGCAGGTCCTGGCCGGTCAGCGCACCGAGTTCGGCGACCGTTCGGTCGTGCTCCGCCACCACCTCGTCGAAGAGGTGATGCAGCGACGGATCGACCAGCCGGTCGACATAGTTGCGGGCGATCGCCAGGTCGGTCTTCGCGAGCGTCATCTCCACGTTCGACAGGAACGTGCCGAAGAACTGCCACTCGGCGAACATCTCCGACAGGCGGTCGCCGTGGCCGGCGTCGCGAGCGGTGGCGAGGGCGGTGCCCACGCCGAACCACCCGGGGATGATCTGTCGCGATTGCGTCCAACCGAACACCCACGGGATGGCACGGAGCCCGTCGAGCCCTGCCCCGGTCGTCGTCCGCCGGGCCGGCCGGGAACCGATGTTCATCTCGGCCAGCTCCTCCACCGGCGTGGAGGTGGTGAAGTACTCGACGAGTCCGGGCCGTTCGAGGAACGCCCGATACGCGCCGAACGCCGACTCGGACATCAGCTCCATCACGTCGTTCCATGCGCCGACCGTCGCCCTGTCGTGGCGGGGAGAGCGATGATCGACCGTCGCTTCGAGTACCGCCGACAGTGCGAGGTCCAGGTTGCGCTGGGCGAGCCGGGGAAGGCCGTACTTGTCGGCGATCACCTCGCCCTGCTCGGTGATCTTCATCGACCCGTTGACCGAACCGGCCGGCTGGCCGAGGATCGCCGCATTGGTCGGGCCGCCGCCACGGCCGACCGTGCCACCCCGGCCGTGGAACACCATGACCCGCACACCGGTCTCGTCGGAGACGGCGGCGATCTCCCGCAACGCCTTGTGGATCTCCCACTGCGAGGTGGTGATGCCGCCGTCCTTGTTGGAATCCGAGTAGCCGACCATCACCTCCTGAACATCGCCGCGCAGCTCGACCAGACGGCGATACGCGGGCACGGCGAGCAGCTCGCGGAGCACGTCGCCACAGGCCCGGAGATCGCCGATCGTCTCGAAGAGGGGGACGAATCCGACCCGGGCAACACCGCCCGGGATGTCCACGAGGCCGACCTCCCGCGCCAGCACCGCCGGGGCGAGCACGTCGTCGACGCCCTCGGTCATCGACACGATCACGCTCTTGATGACCTCGTCGCCGGCGCGGTCGAGGCCGTGCCGGATCACGTCGAACAGCTCGATCGTGGGCGACGCATCCGAGGTCGGAGGCGCCAACGGACGACGGCTGTCGAGCTCGTCCGCGAGTAGGGCGGTCCGTTCGTCCCGGCTCAGAGACGCGTAGTCGACGTCCAGCGGGGCGAACCGCTCGGCCAGCGCTTCATGGAGGATGCGGGCGTGCTGGCGGATGTCGAGGGTCGCCAGATGAAAGCCGATCGTGTCGACGATCCGCCGCACGCGAGCCACGCGGCCGCGAGCGAGCAGTTCCCCGCCGTTGGCGGCCAGCGATTCGGCCATCTGGTCGATGTCGGCGAGCAGTTCGCTCGGCCGCTGGTACGCGAGCGGGCCCGGCGCGTCGCCGACGGCGCGGAGCAGCCGCTCGTGCATCACCGCGCACCGCTGGCGGTAGGGCTCGCCCGCGCTGAGGGCCCGAAAGCGCGCCGTCACCGTCGGGAACGTCTCGTGGTCGACCTCGAGCTGGGCGGCGAGGTCCTCGCTGATCCCGGTGACGGCCGTCCCCACCGAGAGCTCGGCGGACAGGTCCTCGATCTCGGCGATGAGGATGCGCAGCGCACGACTGCGCTGGAACTCCAACACGCCGGTCGTGGTGTCGGGCGTGACGTTCGGGTTCCCGTCGCGATCGCCGCCGACCCACGAGCCGAAACGGATCGGCACGCGTGCATCGATGCCGCCCCCGAGGTCGCCGAGCGCCACGTCCACGTCGGCGAGCAGCTCCGGCAACCCGTCGACCACCATCTCGCCGAGGAAGTAGAGAATCGAACGGGCTTCGTCCTCCGGCGTCGGCTGGGCGCGGCGGAGCTCGTCGGTGAGCCAGATCGCGTCGACGAGTTCGTCCACACGACGATCGATCCGCCGCCGATCGGTGTCGCTGGCCCGTACGTCCCCCCGTTCCTCGATCAGCGCGGCGATCTCCGCCAGCTTGTCGAGGATCGAGCGGCGCGACGCCTCGGTCGGGTGCGCGGTGAAGACGGGACGGAGGTCGAGCGTGCGCGCCGCGTCGAGGATCGCCTGATCGTCGTGGCCGAGCGCCTGCAGCCGGGCGACCGTCTCGGGGAAGCGCCGGTCCTGGGCCCGTGCCGACTTCAGCTCGTCGATGCGATGGACCTGCTCGGCGGTGTTGGCGAGATGGAAGTAGACGGTGAAGGCCCGCACGAGATGGATCGCGTCGACGAGCCCGACGTCGCCGAGCACATCCGCCAGTTCCTTGGTGGACGCGTGATCCCGGCGCAGCTCACGGGCGATCGCCCGCACCCCCTCCACCCGGTCGAGCAGCTGCTGTCCGTGCTGGCGGACGAGCGCGTCGCCGAGCTGGGCGCCCAGCCGCCGGATGTCGCCCCGCAGCTCGGCGTCGAGCGCGTCGAGCGGCTCATCGTTCGACTTCTCGGTGGCAGGCTTCTCGGTGGCAGGGCCCATGGCCGAACACTCGCACACGACGTAACGTCGCGCATGGCCTATGCACCGCCCGGTCGGAAGTTCTACGACGCCGACAGCCACATCATGGAGCTGCCACGGTTCCTGCTCGACCACGCGGATCCCGACGTCGCCGCCGAGCTCCAGCCGGTCAGCTACCACACGTCCATCGTCACCGACGACGAGGTCGCGGTGCTCGTGGAGCAGGGCGGCCACACGCCCGAGCACGTCGAGGCGCAGGTCGCGATGGGCGATCAGCTGATCGCCGAGTCGAAGGAGATCCAGGCGCTGGGGGCCTTCGACCGCGAGGAGCGCTCGACCGCGATGGACATGCTCGGGTTCGCCAAGCAACTGGTGTTCGCGACGCACAGCGTCAAGCCGATCTTCCACCCGAGCGAGACCATGTCCCCCCGCCTCCGCTACGGCGCCACCCGCGCCCACAACCGGGCGATGGGTGAGTTCTGCGCCGAGGACGACCGACTCATGGGCGTCGGGGTCGTGCCCCTCCACGACGTCGACGAGGCCATCACCGAACTCGACTTCGCGCTCGACGCCGGCCTCGAGGCCATCTGGGTGCCGCACGGCCTCGTCGGCGACCGGTCGCCCGGTCATGTCGACCTGCATCCGTTCTGGGCGCGACTCGCCGAGAGCGGCACGCCGTTCGTCCTCCACGTCGGCGGCGCGCCACTCCAGCTCGATCCCGGGTGGGCGAACAACGGTCGTGCCGCGGCGAAGGACTGGCTCGGCGGCGGCGAGAACGTGCGGGCCCGGGACTACGCGGTCATGCACCACGCGCCGGAGACCTGGGTGTCGATGATGCTGATCGACGGCGTGTTCGAGGCGTTCCCGGACCTGCGGGGCGCCGCGGTCGAACTCGGCGCGGGCTGGGTGCCGTCGATGCTCGACCGCCTCGACCGGCTGATCCGCAGCTGGAGCAAGGTCGACAAGTACCTGGCCGAGATCGAACGCACCGCAACCGAGACCCTGCGCTCCCAGATGGGGTTCACACCGTTCGTCTTCGAGGACGTCGGGCGGCTCATCGACGAGACCCACGACGACCTCTACCTGTTCTCCAGCGACTACCCCCACACCGAGGGCGGCCGAGACCCGATCGGCCGGTTCGAGACGAGCCTCGGCGACCGCAGCGAAGCCACGCGGGACCGCTTCTACACCGAGAACTTCCTCAAGCTCTGGCCCGAGGCCCGGGTCGCCTGACGCCGGTTCGTCAGCTCCAGGTCGACGGATAGTCGGGGTCGGACACCGACCGCGCCGCGTCGGTCATCTCGAGCGGTCGGAAGGTGTCGACCATGACCGCCGTCTCCTCGGTGCGCTCGACGTCGACCGACGCCTCGACGCTGCCGGGTTGCGGCCCGTGGACGAAGCCGGCCGGGTGGAACGAGATCGACTCCCGGCCGATCCCCGAACCCCGTCGGCTCATGAAGTCGCCGTCCGCGTAGAACAGCACCTCGTCGCTGTCGACGTTGGCGTGGTGGTACGGCACCTTGATGGCTTCGGGATGGAAGTCGAAGGGTCGGGGGACGAACGAGCACACCACGATGCCGGGGGCCGCGAAGGTCTGGTGGACCGGTGGCGGCTGGTGGATGCTGCCGACGATCGGCTCGAAGTCGCGGATGTTCAGCGCCCACGGGTAGACGCAACCGTCCCAGCCGACAACATCGAACGGGTGGTGCGCGTGGGTGTGCCACGTGCCGCCCCCGACCGAGCGCACGAGCACGTCCACGTCCTCGCCCTCGCATTGCATCGGCTCGTTCGGCACCCGCAGGTCGCGCTCGCAGAACGGTGCGTGTTCGAGGAACTGGCCCTGGGGGGACAGGTACCGGTCCGGCACCGAGACGACCCCGGTCGTGGCGATCACCAACGCCCGCAGGTCGGCGACGTCAGCCCAGCGATGGGTGATGCCGGACGGCACGACGACATAGTCGCCGGGCCCGACGGCGAGCGGGCCGACGACCGACTCCAGCACAGCAGAGCCCTGCTGCACGAAGACGATCTCGTCGCCGATCACCGACCGGGTGAGGGCGCTGTCGGTGTCCGCCGCGACCCACGCGAGGGTCACGTCCGCATTGCGCAGCAGCGCTCGGCGCCCGAGCACGGGATCGGCCCCGCCCGCGGGCGCGACGAGCTCGGAGGGCCGGAGATGATGGGGCCGAAGCGGCACCTCGACCGACGCCGTCACGGGCTCGACCTCGGGCGCGGGCCGGATCGCCGTCACCGCCGAGGGCGAACGCCGGTGGTACATCAGCGTCGACTCGCCGGAGAACCCGTGGCGGCCGATCAGCTCCTCTGCCAGCCGCTCGCCGTCCGCGTCGCGATGGTCGACATGGCGCTTCGCCGGGACGTGGCCGACTCGTTGGTAGTGCGGCACAGTTCAGCCTCTCCGACGATCAGTCAAGGTTGCCCCGGCGCTGCTGCTCACGCTCGATCGACTCGAACAGCGCCTTGAAGTTGCCCTCGCCGAAGCCCACCGCCCCGCCTCGTTGGATGATCTCGAAGAAGAGGGTCGGCCGGTCGGTCACCGGTTCGGTGAAGAGCTGGAGCAGATGTCCGTCCGGTTCGTCGTCGACGAGGATGCCGAGCTGCTGGAGCGCATCCCACGGCAGGTCGAGATGGTCGAGCCGCACCCGCACGTCGGCGAAGTAGTCGTCGTTGGCCTCGAGGAAGCGCACGCCGCGCTGACGCAGGGCGGCGATCGTCGAGATGATGTCGTCCGTGGCCATGGCGATGTGCTGCACGCCGGGCCCGCGGTAGGTGTCGAGGTACTCCTGGATCTGGCTCCGCTTCAGTCCGTCGGCCGGTTCGTTGAGCGGCATCACCACGCCGTGGCCGTTCGTGACGACCGTCGACCGCAACGCCGAGTAGCGGGTGGCGATCTGCGACTCGTCGAAGTGGCGCAGCTGGGTGAACCCCATGACCTCCTCGTAGAACGCGACCCATTCGTCCAGGCGACCCTTCTCGACGTTGCCGACCACATGGTCCACCGCGGTGAGCCCGACCTCGGGCAACCCGTGCGAGACGGGTACCCCGGTGGACGAGAACCCCGGGCAGTACGCGCCCCGGTAGTCGCGCCGGTCGACGAAGGTGTGCTTCGTCTCGCCGTAGGTGCCCACGGCGGAGAGCCGCAGCACTCCGTGCTCGTCCTCGAGGACGTAGGGCTCGCGCACCGGGCGGGCACCGCGGGCGACGGCCGCCGCGAAGGTCGCCTCGGTGTCGTCCACGACGAAGGCGAGGTCGTGGGCGCCGTCACCATGGGCGCGCACGTGGGTCCAGATCTCGGACTCGGGGTCGAGCCCGGCCGTGACGACGATGCGCACCGCACCCTGCTCCAGGAGGTAGGACGCCCGATCGGCGACACCGGTCTCCGGGCCCGCGTAGGCGGTGATCGAAAAGCCGAACGCCGCACTGAGGAAACCGGCGGTGGCCCGCGCGTTCCCGACCCACATCTCGATCGAGTCCCACCCCTGGAGGCGGGCGGCCGGCGCTGTGGCGTTCGTCGCGGTCATCGTCATCGTCAGCTCCTCGTGGTCCGGCTCGCGCTCTCGCGTAGCTCGGCGATCGATCGGTTCGTGCACGTGTCGAAGAAGCCACCGACGACCTCGGCCACCTCGTCGAGCGACGCCGCGCCGAACAGCGTCGGTTGGTAGTGGTCGATGTCGTAGGGCAGGGTCCCCATGGCCGCGATGTCGAGGGGCACGATCGACGCCGCGGTGGAGAACTGGGCGAGCTCGCCGATCGAGCTGAGCAGGCCGGCGCCGTAGGCCTTCCACTCCCCGTCCTCACGGACGACGCCGAACTCGGCCGAGAACCAGAAGACATCGGCCACGAACTGCCGGGCGTCGGGGTCGCTCACCCGCCGGTACGCCGCACCGGCCCGGCGGTGGAGACCGGCGATGATCGGATCGGTGAGCATGTGGGCGTGGCCGAAGACCTCGTGGATCACGTCCGGCTCCGGCGTGTAGAGCGGGCTGCCCTCCCAGCGGACGTACTGGGTCGAGAGGAAGACGCCGTCGGCCAGGTGGCCGAAGAACGTCGCCGGCTCGACGAGACCCGGGACGGCCTCGAAGCGGAACCCGCTGATCGGCTCGAGCCGTGCGGTGACCTCGGCGAGCTGGGGCACGCAACGGGGGTCGAGCGCAAGGGCCCGGAGACCGGCCCGGGCGGCCGCCGCACCGTGCTCGGCCCAGGCCTCCGACAGCGCGTCGGCGACCACGGCCCACACCGCGTTCTCGGTCTCCGTGTAGTCGATCGGCTTCGGGGGCCGGCCGGGCCCGGCGGCTCGGATCGCGATCGCGGCGCGGCGCTGTGCGTAGCGCTCGTCGGCTTCAGAGACGCGTTCCTGGGCGGAGACGATCATGGTTCGAGTATGGGTGATCGGCGGTGTTGTGTTCGTTCTGACCTGAAGTATTAGATGATCGTCTGGATCTGTTGCCTTCGGAAAGATGATCAGCCGATGAGCGAGCTGGACGAGATCGATCGCCGGATGATCGACGAGCTCCGCCGTGACGGCCGTCGGTCGATCCCGGCCCTCGCCGAACGACTGGGCATCGCCCGGGCCACGGCCTACACCCGCTTCGACCGCCTCGTCGACGACGGCGTGATCCGCGGGTTCACGGCGATTGTCGACCCCGAGCGGTGCGGTCTCCACGTCGCCGCGCTCGTGATGGTGAACGTCGCACAGGAGAACTGGCGCGACGCCCAGACCCAGCTGGCGGAGATGCCGAGCGTGGAGTGGGTCGGTCTCGCGACGGGCCCGTTCGACATCCTGCTGCGGGTGCGGTGCCGTGACCTCGCCGAGCTGCGCGACGTCGTGCTCGTACAGCTCCACGCCGTTCCGTCGGTCACCGCCGCGCAGACGGTCGTGCTGCTCGACGAGCCGGCGGTCGCCGGCCCTGGACCGATCGCGAGCTCCCTGGAAGCATGACGGCCATGACCGCCGCACAGCTCATCGACCAGCTCTCGCTCGGCGCCGACCAGGTACTCACCGGCGGCGACATCTCCGAGGACTACACCCACGACGAGTGCGTGAACGTCGACGGTGTCATGCCCGCGGTGGTGCTCAAGCCCACGTCGACCGCCGAGGTCAGCCAGATCCTCACGTTGGCGAACGAGCTGCGGGTGCCGGTCACCGCACGCGGCGCGGGCACCGGGCTGTCCGGCGGAGCGGTGCCCGAGCCCGACGGCATCCTGCTCAGCTTCGAGCGCATGGCGGACGTCATCGAGGTCGACCCGGCCAACCATGTCGCCGTCGTGCAGCCCGGCGTCACCCTCGGTCAACTCGACGAGGCACTGGCGCCGCACGGCCTCGTCTACCCGATCCTGCCCGGCGAGGAATCGGCGTCGCTCGGCGGCAACGTCGCCACGAACGCAGGTGGGATGCGGGCCGTGAAGTACGGCGTCACCCGCCATCAGGTCCTCGGGATCGAGGCCGTGCTCCCGACCGGCGAGGTCATCCGGTCCGGTGGCAAGTACGTGAAGTTCACGACCGGCTACGACATCGGCCAGCTCATCATCGGCTCCGAGGGCACCCTCGCGGTGGTGACCGAGGCCACGCTCAAGGTCGTACCCCGGCTCGAACACAAGGCCACGGTGCTCGCACCGTTCGAGACGCTCGCCGAGGTCACCGAGGCCGTCCCCGGGATCCTCCAGGCGGGGCTCGTACCGCTGATGCTCGAGTACGTCGACGCAATGGCGATGCAGGCGACGTCGGAATCGATCGGCCTCGATCTCGGGATGCCCGACGACATCAAGGAGAAGGCGCTCGCCTACCTGCTCGTCGTGCTGGAGTCCGCCGAGGACGACCGCCTCCAGGCCGACATCGAGCGGGCCGGCGAGCTGGTGAGCGAAGCCGGCGCGATGGACGTCTACGTCCTCCCCTCGGCCGCCGGCGCGCAGGTGCTCGAGGCACGCGAGAAGGCGTTCTGGGTCGCGAAGGAGCACGGCGCCAACGACATCATCGACGTCGTCGTCCCGAGAGCCTCGATCCCGGACTATCTCGACACGGTCGGCGCGCTGGCGGTCGAGCACGAGGCGTGGGTCGCCGGGGCCGGGCACGCGGGCGACGGCAACGTCCACCTCTCCGTCTTCCAGGGCGACGAGGAGAAACGGTCGGCGTTGATGACGGCGATCCTCGCCGCGGGCATGGAGCTCGGCGGCACCATCTCGGCCGAGCACGGGATCGGGATCGCCAAGCGGGACTACGTCCGCAAGCTCGAGGACCCGGCGAAGCTCGCCCTGATGCAACGGATCAAGGACGCGTTCGACCCGAACGGCATCCTCAACCCCGGCAAGGTCTTCTGAGGAGCGTCAGGACGGGCCGAGGACGGCGCCGTTCTCGGGGCGGGCGTCGAGCTTGATCTCGCTGCTGTCGATGTCGGGGTGATCGAGGGCGACGGCGAGTGACTCCGCCAGGCTCGCGCCGACGTCGTCGACGTCCATCATCCCGCCCGGAATCGCGAGTTCACCCCATCGGGTGAGCGCTTCGCCGATGAGTTCGAGGTTCATGTGGTTGGCGAAGTCGGTCGGGCCACAGTTGCCCATCACGACGCGGATGAAGCGCTGGTCGGGGTACTCGTGGCGCCACACACGAATGCACTGGTCGAGCGCCGCCTTCGTCGACGAGTAGGCCCCGAACATCGGGTGGGCGTCCTCCACCGTCCGCGAGGAGACGAACGCGCAGATACCGTCGCGGTCCATGTGCGCCAACGCGGCACCGGCCGCGAGGTTCGCGCCGCACACGTTCACCCGGTACACGTCGGACCAGAGATCCGGGTCGCATTCCGCGATGCGCTGGAGCGGTCCGTAGCCGGCGACATAGACGAACAGATCGATCCCGCCCATCCGCTCGGCGGCGGTCGCCGCCACTCGTTCCGCGTCCGCCCGCACCGCGGCATCACCGGCGACCGCGTGGCCGCCGCCCATGTTCTCCACGAGCGCATCGAGCGCGTCGGCCCGACGAGCCGAGACGGTGACGTCACCACCCGCCGCGACCACGGCCTTGGCGAGCGCCGCACCGATTCCCGAAGACGCCCCGACCACGAGTACGCGCCGTCCTGCCAACTGATCTCCCATGGCGGAGATCATGGTGCACGCACGATGGCGTGACGCAATCCCTACGACCCAATCCCTACGCGGGGACGCCGCAGTCGGTGAACCAGGTGAAGACCCCGTCGACCCGCTTCCAGTGCAGGGTCTGGTCGATGGTCTGATCGCCGAGCGTGCGCACGACCGACACGGCCGTTGTGCCGGTGACGGTGGAGGTCACCTCGTCGGTGGCGTACTCCCAGTCGCCGATCTCCTCCGACGACACCAGCTCGAGGTCCTGGGCCGTGCCCGCGACCTGGCCGATGTAGGTCTCGCACTGGTCGACGCCGTACCGATCGAGCGTGGCCTGGTTGAGTCGGGCGAACAGCGTGTCGGCGTCGCCCGAGGCGAAGGCGCCGAGCAGGAGGTCGAAGAACTCCACGACCGATTCCCCGGCCGGCGGGGTCGTTGTCGTGGTCGTCGTCGTTGTCGTGGTGGTGGTCGACGTCGTGCTGGTGGTGGTCGTCGTCGTGGTCGACGTGGTGCTGGTCGATGTGGTGCTGGTCGTCGACGAGGAGGTCGAGGAGGCGGCCGGGTCCGCGTCATCCGTGCCGTCCGCGTCGGCGACGACCGTGGAGGTGGAGCCGCCGGCGAACAGGAGACCGGCGATCCCGATCAGGATCAGCAGAGCGCCGAGCGCCATCGCTGCCTTACCGATCGTTTGGCGGTCCATTCCCCCAGTCTTGTCCATTCCCGGTGTCGGGTCCGGCGATGGGCGAGACTGGTGGGGCAACCACTTGTCGGAAAGGACACGCGGATGCGTCCTCGCGTCGGGCTCTCGCTGTTCACCATCGCCACGCTGCTCGCCAGCCTCGGGCTGGCCTCGCTCGGCGCGGCGAGCCAGGCCGGGGCTCCGGACACGGGGGGACAGCAGGGCGCCGGGCTGTTCGACGTGCTGGAATCGCTCGCCAGCGGTCGCTCGGACCTCATCGCCGAAGCCGGAGAACTCGAGCCGTTCTCACCGTTCGGCGCGCCGACGAACGACGACACCGGGCAGGCAACGCTCACCGACACGTTCCACTTCCGCACCAACATCGGCGACATGGCGGTGTTCAACGATCTGGACTTCGACGGCACGCCGGACTTCGACGGCGTCGACCTCCACCGCTTCGGGTTCGACGACGCCGACACCACGACGGTTCTCAACGGCGCTCGATCGGCGGTGTTCGATCGGTTCGCCCCGGTGATGCCGAACAGTGGATTCGAAGGAGGTGACACCGCGTGGTCGGGGCTCGATCTCGACTTCGATCCGATGACGCCGGGCACGCTGTTCGACCGGCCGGTGATCGGCGTCCCCCCGGAGAACGGCATGTTCCCGAGCGGGGTCGTCGACATCTGGGGCGGCCGGATCATGGGTGGGCTCCCACTGAACGGCGAGTGCGACGGACAGATCCACGAGTTGGGGCTGACGACACTGAACATGGGCGGCGAGCCGTGGCCCTCGCCCGCCGCGGTCTACGACCTCTTCGGCGGCGCATCCCACGCGTGGGTGCTGCGCTGCGATCCGTACTGGCACATCGCCCACTTCGTGAACGGCGGCAGCCAGTTCGCCCCGATGCCGACCAGCACCGTCGGCTTGATCTTCGACGACATCTTCATCGGCATCACCGACGGGTCCGAGATGGCCGGGGCGACGAGTTACCGCTCGTTCGCCTTCACCACCCCGGCCAGCGGCGGCTACCAGCCCGACAACACGATCGCGACGTCGCACCCCCACGTGCCCGAGATGACGGAGGCGAACCCGCCGTACCTCGTCGGCACGCCGGTGATGTCGGCGTACGACCCGTTCGCCTTCCCCGTCACCCACACCCTCGACGGCACCGACAGCGGCTCCTGTGTCGACGAGTGGACCACCACCTACGAGCTCTACGCGGGCATGCCGAGCGACGCGAGATCCGACGCGCTCGATGTCTCGCTCTACCAGTTTGATTCCGGGCAGCTCTCCTTCGGCATCGCGACCCTCACCGACGGGTTCTCCATCGAGACGACCGGCGAGGGGTCCGGCTACCGGGAGCGGTACATGCTCGGACCCGAGGGCCGCTACGACTACTTCGCCGGCGAACTCGAGTGCAACTACATCTCGAGGATCGACTCGGCGTACCTCGACGACCTGCAGGCCGGGATCACCGGCTGGTTCGACGATCTGGTCGAGACCGGAACGGACGGCACGAGCGACGGCGGTGACGACACCGCGACCAGCACCGACAGCACGGGATCCGACAGCACGGGGTCCGACAGCACGGGGTCCGACAGTCCCGGTTCCGACTCCGGTACGGACGGCGACGCCGACGGCGGCTCGTCCGACAGCACCACGACCGACGGGTCCGAATCCGAAGGGACCACGGAGACCGACGCTCCGCTCTGGCCGTGGATCTCGCTGATCACCGGCGCGATCGTGGTGGTCGGTGGCTACTTCGTGAGCCGCACCGGTGACGACGGCGCCGGCAAGGAGGAGGACGGCGGCGGCACTGCACCACCCACCACTGCGCCGCCGCCCACGACGACGAGCGGCGGCCCGACGGTCGCGACCACGGCCCCGGTGGGCGAGGGTCCCTGCGATCGCATCCGCCGCGCCTACGAGGCGGCGAAGGCGGAGGCCGAGGCGAAGCGCGCCGAAGCCGAGCGGGCGGAGACGGAGGCCAACGAAGCCGAACAGAAGGCGAACGACGCCCGCAACGACGCGAACGACGCCGGCGAGCGCGCCGAGAAAGCGAAGAACGACCGTGACAAGGCGGAGCGCGACCGCGACCGTCCGCCGCCCAACGAGGACGACAGCTGGATCGAGGACAGCGAGACCGGCGAGCGCATCACGTCGCGCGATCTCCGGCTGCGGCGCGAGGCCGCGGGCGAGGCATGGGACCGCTATCGCGACGACCCGTCACAGGAGTCCGCCGAGCAGACCGAGCAGGACTGGGAGGACCTCGACGAGCCGGGCGCCCGCGATCAACGCCGCGAAGCCGACGACATGGACCAGGCGGCGAAGCAGAAGAAGCTCGAGGACGCCGAGCAGGCACTGAACGACGCCGAAAAGGAGATGAACGAGGCCGACGAGGCGGCCGAGAAGGCGGAGCAGGAGGCCCGCGACGCCCGGGAAGCGGCGGACAAGGCCGACCAGGAGGCCGACGACGCCGAGGCACGCGCGGCCGAGTGGAAGCGCGCCCTGGACGAGTGCCTCGGCCTGAAGGACGGCCCGGGCACGAAGTGGGGTGGCCCGGAGGGCACCGGTGAGGACTGCGACGGCGGCTGCTTCCCGGAGGGCAACATCGAGCGACGGGTGATCGACACGTTCAGCGAGCGGGTGCTGATCAACTACTGGTGCACGGTCATGCCCGACGGCGCCGAGGGCGTGCACGAGGGGCAGCGGATCTCGGGCGAACTGGCCTGGTACCGCGACATGTTCGCCACCGGGTCGGCCGCGATCAGCGTCGGCGGCGCGATCAAGGGAACCGTGAGTCGGGGCGTGAGCGACGCGGTGGAGGCCGGGGTTTCGGGCGGCGCCACGGTGGCCGGCGAGGAGCTCGGTATCGACATCCCGACGAGCATCTTCCAGGTGCCGGTCGTCGCCCTGGAGGGCGCGGCCGCCGTCGGATCGTCGATCATCGGCGCGTTCAGCCGCTGGATCCAGGCCAACCACGTGAGCTTCCGGGCCGAGTGGGGCTACGTCAGCCAGCAGTGTGACCTCACCTGGGTCGCCATCTGGAAGTGCGAGAACGGCGTGATGCGATGCGTGGAACACATCCTCGACATCAACATGGCCGACCCGGTCATCGGCGGGGCGCAGCACTCGCAGGACTACACGCCGGCCGACAACGTGCAACAGGACGTCGAGGGCCGCACCCGCACCGTCGCCAACCGCGTGCAGAAGTCGAGCCAGCGACTGGTCGACTTCATGCAGAAGCACACGGTCGGCCCCTGCGACGGCTGACGTTCCCACGCGCCTCGCTGGTAGAACAGAACCGTGCTGATCGTCGTCTCCCCCGCCAAGTCGCTCGACTTCGAATCGAAGCTGCCCACCAAGAAGTACTCGGAACCCCGCCTGCTCGACGGCGCCGAAGAGCTCGTCGACGTGATGTCCGACAAGTCGCCGGACGAGATCTCCGAGATGATGAGCGTCTCCGAGTCGCTCGGTGAGCTGAACCACGAACGGTTCCAGGACTTCGAGACACCCTTCACGCCCGACAATGCCCGTCCCGCGGTGCTCGCCTTCACGGGCGACGTCTACATGGGGATGCAGGCGGCCACGTTCAGCGAGCGCGACTTCACCCACGCCCAGAAGGTGCTGCGCATCCTGTCCGGGCTCTACGGCGTGCTGCGGCCACTCGATCTCATGCAGCCCTATCGGCTCGAAATGGGGTCACGGGTCACCACCAAGCGGGGCAAGGACCTCTACTCGTTCTGGGGCGACACGATCACGAACCTGATCAACGCCGACCTCGCCGAGTCACCCGGCTCGCAGGCGCTCATCAACCTCGCGTCCAACGAGTACTTCAACGCGGTCGTCGCCGAGAAGCTCGACGGCCGCCTGGTCAGCCCGGTCTTCCTCGATGCCAAGGACGACGCCGAGCCCAAGATCATCAGCTTCTTCGCCAAGCGGGCCCGCGGCACGATGAGCGGCTGGATCATCCGCAACCGGATCAAGTCCCCCCGGGCGCTCCTCGACTTCTCCGAGGACGGCTATCGCTACGACCCCGAGCGCAGCCAGACCGACCGCCCCGTCTTCGTGCGCCGCACCGAGTCCTGACCCGGCCCCGAGGGATCTCCGCCCCGCCCGGCCCGCCCGCCGCCGCCCCACAAGAAGGATCTCTGGTCACGAAAGGGTCGTTGCCGCGACCTGCGGCCCCGCTGATTCGACCCTTTCGTGACCAGAGATTGCTCGGATCGGCGCATTTCGGGCCCAAACTCGACCCTTTCGTGACCAGAGATTGCTCGTGGGGGTCGAGCGCGTGGGGGTCGAGCTAGTGGGCGTCAGGGGGTTTCGGGGGTGGTCTTCGGTTCGAGGTGGAGGTGGGTGCCGGTCCAGGGGTGGGCGCGGGCGACGTCCTCGCTGAGGGCGGCGCCGATGCCGGGCTCCGTCGGGGGGATGACGTAGCCGTCGACGAGCTCGATCGGGTTCGTCAGGAGTTCGTTGTGGAACCCGCCGAAGTCGCGGATCGCTTCGAGGATCAGGAAGTTCGGCGTGCAGGTGGCGAACTGGATGTTGGCGAGTGCCTCGATCGGTCCGCAGTAGAGATGGGGCGCCATCTGGACGTAGTGGGTCTCGGCGATGGCCGCGATCTTCTTCGCTTCGAGGATGCCGCCGCAGCGTCCGAGGGCCGGTTGCAGGATCGCGGCCGCGCCGGCCTCGACCACGCGGGCGAACTCCCACTTCGTCGTCAGCCGCTCGCCGGTGGCGACGGGGATGGAGGTGCCCCGCGCGACGCGGGCCATCTCGTCCACGTTCTCCGGCGGCACCGGCTCCTCGAACCACAGCGGGTCGTAGGGCTCGATCGCCTTGGCAAGCCGGATCGCCCCGGCGGCGGTGAACTGGCCGTGGGTGCCGAACAGCAGATCCGCCTTGGTCCCGACCGCCTCACGGATCGCGGCACAGAAGTTCGCCGAGCGCTCGATCGTCTCGAGCGGGGGCATGTGGCCGTCGTAGACCGTGTAGGGCCCGGCCGGGTCGAACTTCACGGCGGTGAAGCCCAGCCGTTCGACCTCCTCGGCCGCTCGCGCCGCGGCGACGGCGGGGTCCGTGTAGACGGGATGGCCATACTCGTAGACATCCATCGCCTCGGCCGGGGCCGGGTAGAGGTAGGTGTAGGCCCGCAGCCGATCGTGGACCCGCCCGCCGAGCAACTCGTACACCGGGACGCCGTGGGCCTTGCCGACGATGTCCCACAGGGCACACTCGATCCCGCTGAGGACCGACCCGAGCGAGATGTCCGGCCGCAGCGTGTAGCCGGCGCCGTAGACCTCCCGCCACATGCGCTCGATGTGATGGGGATCGTTGCCGACGATGTGGCGCTCGCAGACGTCCTCGGTCATGCGGGCCACGACGTCGGGGCTGAACGTGGCCGTGTAGACCTCGCCGTAGCCGACGATGCCGTCGTCGGTGACGAGCTTCACGAAGATGAAGTAGCGCCCGCCCATCGACGGCGGCGGGTTGGCGACCACGAACGTCTCGAACGACTCGATCTTCACGGGGTGGCTCCGGGTGCCGAGCGGTCGAACACGATCACGTTGCGGCGCGCCTCGCCCCGCTTCACCTCGTTGATCGCCTCGTTGATGTCCTCGATCGGGAAGGTCTTCGACACCAGTTCGTCGAGCTTCAATCGCCCGCTCTGGTACAGCGAGACGAGCAGCGGGATGTCGATCGGCAGCCGACCGCCGCCCATCTTCGACCCGAGGACGCGCTGGCTGTTGCCGGCGATGTCCGTGGCGTCCACCTCCACCATCACCCCGGTTGCGGTCATGCCGACGAGCACGACAGCCCCGCCCGGCGCGAGCAGCGAGAACGCCTGCTCGATCGCCGGCTTCGCCCCCACGGTGACGAACACATAGTCGACGCCAGCGCCGTCGGTGAGCGAGCGAACCTGGGCGGCGACGTCGTCCGCCGCCGCCGACACGCCGGCGGTCGCCCCGAACTCCCGGGCGGCATCGAGCTTGTCGGCTGCGATGTCGATCGCGATCACCTGCGCGGCGCCCGCGATCGCGGCGCCCTGGACCGCGTTGAGGCCGACGCCACCGCAGCCGATCACGGCGACGTCCGCGCCCGCTTCCATCCGTGCCGTGTTGGTGACTGCGCCGAATCCCGTGATCACGCCGCAGCCGAGCAGGGCCGCACTGGTCATCGGGATGTCCGCCGGCACGGGCACCACCTGTGACTGATCGACGAGCGCCTCCTCGGCGAAGGTGCCGGTCTTGAGTCCGTGCACGAGGGTGTCGCCGTTGGCATCGGTGAGCGGACGGGTGCGGTCGATCGAGAAGCGGCCGGTGCAGGTGACCGGCATGCCCTTCGCACATCCCGGGCACGACCCGCAGCTGCGGATCAGCGAGACGACGACCCGATCGCCGACCGCCACGGTGTCGACGCCGTCGCCGACCTCGGACACCGTGCCCGCCGCTTCGTGCCCATAGATCGCGGGGAGGGCCCCGCCCCAGGCGCCATCGATGAAATGGATGTCGGAGTGGCAGATCGCGCACGCGTCGACGGCCACCTTGACCTGGCCGGGACCGGGCGACGCGACGATGATGTCCTCGACGCAGAGCGGTGCGCCGAACTCGCGGCAGACGGCAGCCTTGACCATCCGCGCACGCTACACGTCCGCAACTCGCCCCTCAGCCGACCGGGACGCCGGCAAGCTCCTGACGGCAGACGTCGTGCATGATCTCACGGAACCGCGCCGCCGTGGGTGGCAGATCCGCACCGCGCTTCCAGGCCAACGCGAGCGTGCGCGGCGGGATGGGCGGTGTGGTGGAGCGGATCACGATCGAGTCGTCGGACTGGTCGACCGACAGCAGCGCCATGATGGCGACCCCGATGCCGGCGGAGACCATGCGCTGGAGGGTGCCGTTGTCGTGGCTGCGGAAGACATAGCGCGGGGTGACGCCGTAGCGCTCGAGGGTCTGGACGGCGTGGAGCCCGCACGCACCCCCCGGCGGCTCTCCGACCATCGGGTGGTCGGCGAGGAGGTGGAGGTCCAGCGGCCCTTCGGGGAAGTCACGGGGGGCGACGAGCACGTGGGGATCCTCGCCGAGCACGTCGATCTCGAACCGATCGTCCACATCCGACTCGACGAAGGTCAGATCGAGCTCGCCGCGGTCGAGCATTCCGAGTCGGAGGTCGAGGTCCAGGTCCTCCTCGACGAGCTCGACCTCGACGTCGGGCGACTCGGACCGCAGCTGTTGCAAAGCGATGGGCAACAGGCGGGTGGCGACGGACTGGAAGGTGCCGACCCGCAGGCGCCCGGTGAGGCCGGCGGCGAAGCGCGAGACCTCGTGTTCGGCCGCGACGATGCACTCCAGCATGGTGTCGGCATGGTCCAGCACGACCCGGCCCATCGTGGTGAGCGCGGACGGCTGGGGGCCGGCCGAGCGTTCGACGAGGCGGTGACCGACGATCTTCTCGAGGCTGCCGATCTGCTGCGAGACGGCCGACTGGCTGAAGCCGAGACGGGCGGCGGCCGCCGAGAACGTGCCCTCCTCGGCGACGGCGCGCAGGGCGAGGAGATGGCGTACCTGGAGGTCGACCCACATGGATCCGATCATAAGCAAACCGGGTGATCATTCCAAATTTTCATCGCTTTTCACGATGGACTCATCGTCGTACCGTGCATTCCATGACCACCTGCACCACCCTCCACAGTGCTCTGACCAGGGAAAACGAGCAACTCGTCGACGAGTTCATCGCCGCCTGGAACACCCATCAGCAGCTGCGCAACAGCGACGCCGCGATCCTCGAACGTCTCGTTTCGCGGCAGCGACTCGATGCCCTCCGCCTGCGCGTGCGCGAGGCGCTCGAGCTCCCCGCCGAGCCCCAGCCGGTGAGCTGCTGCGCCGCCTGACGGCGGGCCCGATCGACGCCACCGCGGCCGGGTCGTAACCTCACGGCCATGATCCCCGTGCTGCACCGAGGCGACGACCCCGACCGGATCGGCGCCGCGCTCAGCGAACACGGCGCCGTCATCATCGAGGACTTCCTCGACGCCGCGACGGTCGCCGCGATCAACGCCGAGGTCGGCCCCCTCGTGGAAGCGGACGATCCGACCACCCGGACGTTCGTCAACCCGTTCATCGCCGACTTCTTCGGCACGAAGGTGAAGCACCTCAGCGGCCTCGCGACCCACTCGCGGGCGTTCGTGGACAACGTCCTGCTCCACCCGCTCTACGACGAGGTCTGCCGGCGGGTGCTCGGACCGAGCTGCGCCGAGTGGACGCTCAACATCGGCCATCTGCTCCAACGAGGCCCCGGCGCCGAGCAGCAGTACGTGCACCGCGACCACGACGTGTGGAACTTCCTGCCGAGTCCGCATCCCGAAGTCGAGCTCGCCTCACTCGTCGCCCTCACCGAGTTCACCGCCGACAACGGCGCGACCCGCCTCGTGCCCGGCAGCAACCACTGGGACGGCGACCGCTACCCGACCGACGACGAGCTCGAGATCGCCGAGATGCCCGCGGGCGCGGCAGTCATCTATCTCGGGTCGGTCTTCCATGCGGGCGGGGCCAACTGCACCGAGGACGAATGGCGGCGCGGCTTTCACCTCAGCTTCGTGGTCGGCTGGCTGCGCACCGAGGAGAACAACACGCTCGCGACGCCCCCGGACGTCGCCCGTGACCTGCCCCTGCGGGCGCAGGAGCTGATCGGCTACAAGGCCCACGACGCCATCGAGACCGGCGGCGGCTACCTCGGTGTCGTCGATGTCCGCCATCCCACCGAGTTGCTGGCCTCCGGCGAGTTGTGACCGCGGCCAACTGGAGCTTCCCGACCGCGATCCGCTTCGGTGCCGGCCGGATCGCCGAGATCGCGGACGCGTGCGCCGCCGCGGGCTTGGCGCGCCCGCTGATCGTGACCGACCCCGGCATGGTGGAGCTGCCGATGCTCGCGACCCTGCGCGCCCATCTGGACGCCGACGCCGTCCCCCACGCGACCTTCCACGAGCTGCGCCCGAACCCGCTCGGCTCGGACGTGGACCGCGGTGTCGAGGCCTTCCGGACCGGCGGCCACGACGGCGTGATCTCGTTCGGCGGCGGATCCGCGCTCGACGTCGGCAAGTTGATCGCCTTCATGGCCGGTCAGACGAGGCCGCTGTGGGACTTCGAGGACGTCGGCGACAACTGGACCCGGGCCGACGCCGACGCGATCGCGCCGGTGGTCGCCGTCCCCACCACGGCCGGCACCGGCAGCGAGGTCGGGCGAGCCGGTGTCGTCGTCAACGAAGCCGAGGGCCGCAAGTTCGTGGCCTTCCATCCCGGCATGCTCGCCGCCGTCGTCATCGCCGATCCCGAGCTGACGGTCGGCCTGCCCCCGACGCTCACCGTCGGCACCGGGATCGACGCGTTCTCCCACTGCCTCGAGGCCCTGTGCGCACCCGGGTACCACCCGATGGCGGACGGCATCGCCGTCGAGGGCTGCCGGCTCGTCATCGAGAACCTCCCGAGCGTCGTGGCCGACCCGGGCGACATCGACGCCCGCGGCCAGATGATGTCCGCCGCGGCGATGGGCGCCGTCGCGTTCCAGAAGGGACTCGGCGCGATCCACGCGATCTCCCATCCGGTGAGCGTGCGCTGGCACACCCACCACGGCATGACCAACGCCGTGTTGATGCCGTACGTGCTCGACGCCAACGCCGCCCATGTCGCCGACCGGCTCGACCGGCTCGCCGACTATTGCGGCATCCAGGGTGGTGGTGACGGTCTCCGCAACCACATCGTCGGCTGGCGCGAATCGCTCGACGTGCCGAACACCCTCGTGGACCTCGGCGCCGATCCGGCCGCCGTCGGCGACATCGCCGCCGACGCCCTGCTCGAGCCGCCGGCCGCCGGGAACCCCCGACCGCTCACCCACGAGCTGGCCGCCGAGATCTACCTCGCCGCCTGCGAAGGAGCACTCCATGGACCTCGATGAACTCCGGACCCAGGTCGCCGCGGGCGACATCGACACCGTCGTCGTCGGCTTCACCGACCACTACGGACGCACGATGGGCAAGCGGTTCGACGCCGACTTCTTCCTGGAGAGCGGCGTCGAGGACGGCACCCATGCGTGTGACTACCTGCTCACCGTCGACATGGAGATGGAACCCGTGGACGGCTTCGCGTTCGCGAACTGGGACGCCGGCTACGGCGACTTCCACCTCGTCGCGGACCTCACCACACTGCGCCGCGCCGGGTGGACGACCGGCACCGCCTTCGTGCTGTGCGACGTGATCGACAACACGACCCATGCGCCGGTCGCCGTCGCCCCCCGTTCGATCCTGCGCCACCAGATCGACGACCTCGCCGCGGCCGGATTCACGGCCGCCGCGGCCAGCGAGCTCGAGTTCTACCTGTTCCGCGACAGCTATCGCGCCGCCCACGAGAAGGGCTATCGCGGCCTCGAAGCGGCCGGCTGGTACGTCGAGGACTACCACCTGCTCCAGGCGAGTCGGGTCGAGGACTATGTCGGGGCCGCCCGGCGGGCCCTGCGCGACAGCGAGATCCCGGTCGAGAACTCGAAGGGCGAGGCGGCGATCGGCCAGCACGAACTCAACGTCCGCTACGCGGAGGCGCTGGCGATGGCCGACCGCCACGTCGTCATGAAGCAGGCGATGAAGGAGCTGGCCGACAGCCAGGGCGTCAGCGTCACCTTCATGGCCAAGCCCGACGCGGCCCAGCCCGGCAACAGCTGCCACATCCATCTGTCGCTCTGGGCCAACGACGCCAACGCCTTCGCCGCCAGCGACGGCGACGGACGCTCGGACGTCTTCCGCTGGTTCCTCGGGGGGTGGATGCGCCACGCCGCCGACCTGATGGTCTGCTACGCCCCGACCGTGAACAGCTACAAGCGCTACCAGGACCAGTCGTGGGCCCCGACGAAGGTCGCGTGGTCGACGGACAACCGCACCGCCGGCTTCCGCATCGTCGGCACCGGGTCGAGCCTGCGCATCGAGAACCGGATCCCGGGGGCGGACGTGAACCCGTACCTCGCCTACGCGGCCGCGATCGCGAGCGGGCTCGACGGCATCCGCAACCAGATCGAGCCACCACCGGAGTTCCGCGGCGACGTCTACGCGGCCGACGACATCCCGACCGTGCCGACGACGCTCGGCGAGGCGCACGCCCGGTTCGCGGCGAGTGCGGAAGCCCGCCGGCTGCTCGGCGACGACGTCGTGGACCACTACAGCCATCACCTGGCCAACGAGCTCGCGGCCGCGAACGCCGCCGTGACCGACTGGGAGATGCGGCGCTACTTCGAGCGGATTTGAGATGACGACCATCGGGATCCTCGTCTGCGATCACTTCCCGGCCGAGACCGAGGCGATCGCCGGCGGCCCGCTCGGGGATCTCCACGAACGGCTCTTCGGTCAGGCGGAACCCGCCCTCGAGTTCCGCCAGTACGACGTGCGGGGCGGCGAGCGCCCGACGTCGATCGACGAGTGCGACGCGTGGATCGTGACCGGGTCGCGATCGGATGCGTACGGGGACGACCCGTGGATCCTGGCCTTCCTCGAGTGGCTGCGCGACGCCGTGGCCTCGGGCACGCGCATCGCCGGCATCTGTTTCGGTCACCAGGCCATCGCCCGAGCCCTCGGCGGCCGGGTCGAGCCGGCCGGCGAGTGGAAGGTCGGCCCGCAAACGCTGACGTTCGACGCGACCGAGTGGTTCGGGGGCACCACCCTCGCGATCAACGCCATGCACCGCGATGTCGTCACCGCCTTGCCCGACGGGGCCGAGATGATCGGCACGGGTGAAACCGCGGCGATCCCGGCCTTTCGCATCGGCGACCACGTGCTCTGCATCCAGGATCACCCCGAGTACGACGACGGGATCGAAGCCTTCATCATCAGAAGTCGGATCGAGATGATCGGTGAGGAGACGGCGGCCGCCGCGCTCGCCCGCATGGCCGAGCGCCCCGCCGACGGCGCCACCGTGGCTCGCATGCTCGTCGACTTCCTGTTGGACCGCCGTCGGGCCTGACGCAGCCGGTCGACAACAGGACCTTCGGCCCTCCAGTCGGACGCCGCAGTGGGTCACGCTGCAGGTATGCCCGCCGCGCCCGATCTGTCGACGACCACGGCCGAAACCCACATGTCGTGGCTGTTCTTCACCCCCGACCGGGCCTACAAGCGGTTGAAGCCGGTGGCGATGCCGTTCATCGATCACACGGGCGTGTCCCAACGCATTGCGTCGATCGACCGGGAATTCGAACTCAACCACGCCATCAGCCCGGACGTGTACCTCGGAACCGCAGACGTCCACGAACACGGTGAACTCGTCGACCGGATGCTGGTCATGCGCCGTCTCCCGGAGGCGCGCCGGCTGTCCAACCTCGTCGGCACGCCCGACTTCGACACCCAGCTCCGCGCCGTCGCCAAGTCCATCGCCACGCTTCATGCCGAGCGGGCGCCCGTGCTCGATGCGCCGATGGCCGAGCACGCCGCGGTCGCCCGCAACTGGGCTGACAACATCGCGGTGTTCCGCGAGCACATCGGCGCGACCT